>NZ_NHTT01000012.1:0-143045 GCF_002806845.1 Marinomonas sp. ef1
TAAAACCGGTCTGCGATGATCTTCTGAAGCCTCCAGCGAGCGCCCACACAAATTATCTGATTATCTATTTTAAAGAGCGTCACCACACATGATGTGCGGCTGAGGTCGTATATAGTACAGAATATTTTTATCCATGCAACCGTTTTTAAACAAAAAAGTCACTGTATTGTAAAATACAGTGACTTTTCTTAAATAATCAAAGATCAATTACTTAATTTCGAGTGCTTGCGCTTCGATTCTGGCTTTCCATTCGGCAGGCCCTGTGATGTGTACAGATGTACCTAACGTATCAACTGCAACTGTTACAGGCATATCAACCACATCAAATTCATAGATAGCCTCCATACCTAGCTCAGGAAAGGCAACAACATCTGCTTTCTTGATTGCTTTAGAAACCAAATAAGCCGCACCACCTACTGCCATTAGGTAAACCGCACCAAATTCTTTGATCGCTTCAATTGCAACAGGACCACGCTCAGATTTACCAATCATACCAAGCAGACCCGTTTTATCCAGAATCGTGCGGGTAAATTTGTCCATTCGTGTCGCAGTAGTTGGTCCAGCAGGTCCTACAGCCTCATCTCTCACTGGATCAACAGGCCCAACGTAATAAATAAAGCGACCTTTAAGATCAACAGGAAGCTCTTCGCCGTTAGCGATCATCTCAACCATTTTCTTATGAGCGGCATCACGACCCGTTAGCATTTTACCGTTTAACAAAACGGTTTCACCAGGCTGCCACTCTTTTACTTGCTCAGGTGTAATTGTGTTCAAATCAACTCGACGAACACTTTCCCCCACTTCCCAAGTAATTTCCGGCCAATCATCTAATGATGGTGGCACCAAATCTGCTGGACCAGAACCATCAAGCACGAAATGTGCGTGACGCGTAGCAGCACAGTTAGGAATCATAGCAACAGGCAAAGACGCCGCATGAGTTGGGTAATCCATGATTTTCACATCAAGAACAGTCGTTAAACCACCTAGCCCCTGTGCACCAATACCTAGATTATTAACCGCATCAAAAATAGCCAAACGAAGCTCTTCAACACGTGTTTGTGGACCGCGGGCTTTCAACTCATGAATATCAATCGGCTCCATCAAAGATTCTTTCGCCATAACCATGGCTTTCTCTGCTGTACCACCAATACCTATGCCAAGCATTCCAGGCGGACACCAGCCCGCGCCCATTGTAGGAACTGTCTTCTTAACCCACTCAACGATATCATCGGAAGGGTTAAGCATCGCCAATTTGGATTTGTTTTCAGAACCGCCACCCTTAGCAGCAACATGAACCTCAACCGTATCACCAGGTACAACCTCCATATGAATCACAGCAGGTGTATTGTCTTTGGTGTTTTTACGAGCCCCAGCAGGATCGGCAAGAATAGAGGCACGCAACACATTATCTGGATGAAGATAAGCTCGACGCACACCTTCATTAATCATATCAGTGACACTTCTTGTACTTTCCCATTGAACATTCATGCCAATTTTAATAAAGACAGTAACAATACCAGTGTCCTGACAAATTGGACGCTTACCTTCAGCACACATACGAGAATTAATGAGAATTTGTGCCATCGAATCTTTCGCGGCCTTACTCTCTTCTCGCTCGTACGCTTCATGCACTGCTTTTACGAAGTCCAGAGGGTGGTAATAAGAGATAAACTGCAATGCGTCTGCAACGCTATCAATCAGATCATCTTCTTTAATAATGCTCATGCTTCTCTCCTGCTGAGTATTACGATTGAATCGAAAACGAAATGGTAAAAGATGCAGCCTTGCAAAGAAAGCTTTATGGTGGGTTTTAAAGAAATATACCCTTCATCAATTGAATGAATGAGGGGTATAAATAATAAAAGGTTAGTTCTTTTAGGCAAACAGCTTAACGATTTGCTTTTTGCTCTCTATCAGATTTTGGCTTCTGCACAGAGTGCTGGATATACTCTTCTAAAATTTGAGCAGTAAATTTTTCCCTCTCAGGTAAAGACGCAATACGCTCAGCTTCCCAGTTGATCAGACGAATAAAGACAGAATATTTTTTAATGAAGCCATAACCAATATCCCTAACACCTATATCATTAGTCTCCATCAAGTAAATAACTTGCTCTAAATTCTTCTGAGTCTCGAACTGGCCACCCTCGCTCGCAGCAATCAACAAACGCTGAATATGTTGGATCGGATTTTCAGATGCTCGTGATTCTTTTTTTGCTAAATTAGAGGTTAAAAATTTATCTAACATCTCTTCAGTGTGCACTTCTCTTGCATGCACATCAGAAATTAGCGCAGACTCACGTTCTAACAAACGAATAAACAAGCTCTTATTTTTAATATCTGAGAACTCTAAATCTTTAAGAGAAAGACCATTCTGAGACATAATATCAATAACTTTTTCATAAGATGCCGTAGCATCCTCACCAACAGATACCGCGAGCACAAGATGACGGCGCAACTCATGCATTATTTTGGCAGCCCGATAATCTTCTTTGCGCTGTAGGTGCTGCTTAAGAGACTCTTTGTTTTTCACCAAAGCATGACTAACTGCATCGTATCCTTGAACTGCTTCTTGCTCATCTCTTAAACGAGCCATACGGATTTTGGTGCAACTATTTTCCCAAGCTTCATAAGACTTTGCTCTAGCCTGAAAAGCTCGTTCAATAGCTTCTTCAAAGCTTTGCTCAATTCGCGCACGCTCGGCACGCTCCTGCAATTCACCTTGTTCGTGCTCATAACGTTTCTGCTTTTTAAGCTGCAGATTTTCCTGAGCCAATAGAAGCTGCTTATCTAAAGTCTCTATATCCGCTTGGATTTTGGTTTCATCAAAATCAGCAAGTTTTTCATAAACTTTTGACCAGTAACCATCCTCTATGAATGGCACATTTGGATCGCTCGTCGCATATTGCGTTTTAAGAGTTTCAGTAAATCCATGATTATCTGGACGGAAAGCTTTAGTGGCATTAATAACATTATCACTGGAGGTATAGCTAGCAGAGCCATCCTGTCCATTTTCGTTAGCAACAGACGCTGCCGCCATAACCACATCTTCCATTACACTTTCCGCTGTCATGCTATTTTCACCGACATTATTGCCATCTAATTCAAAATTCGACTCAACTTCTTCAGCTTGAGCATCCACACAAAAAGTCATTTGATCGTCATTACTAACGCACACCTTTTCGTTATCAACATTTTCATTATCTGCCAAAAATGAATCATGAGGTGAATTATCAGTATCGTGAAAACTAGATAAATCCATATCATCAAGAATAGTACGAGCAGATTCATACGCTCGACTAGGATCGTTATCTTTTTCACTGAAACGACGATGATACACAGACCCTTCGGAGGATGATTTTACAACGACTTCTTTTTGATATCGCGGAATCGCCCCACCCCAACTCACGCGGTAAAGCATAGCTCGGTCACACAACTGCAAAATAGGTAGCTCTCGTTGAGCAACCTGATATTGCCTAATCAGCGACTCCGCATGACGCAAAGCCATTACTGATTCACTTGAATTAGTAGAGGTTGCTAAATTCAATAATTTAACAACTTTCTGTATGGCCTTCTTCCTTTTGCTTATGCTCATAAAACACGCTTTCCAAGTTGGCTAAATTTCACTCAGTATAGAATACAAATTCAGGGCTTTTTCTCAATAGTAAAGTTCAGCCCCATCGCTAGGCAGCGTTAAATCATCACTTAGCAATGAATGAACCTTCTGCAAAATCTCAGCCAAGTCTTCTTTTGAATAAGGAATAGCATCCAATTTCCCCCAAATAGGACTAGGCCAGCAAGGATCAGTCTTATAACGAACTATATGATGTATATGCAATTGCGGCACCTGATTGCCTATAGCGGCAACATTCAGTTTAGTTGCGGAAAAGGCATCATGAAGAGTTTCCGCCAACAGGCAACTTTCTGCCATCAGTTGCTGACGATCCTCTTCTACAAGTTGATATATTTCAGTAATGTCATTTCTCTGCGGCACAAGTATAAACCAAGGAAACTGAGCATCATTTATAAGACGCAACTGACACAATGAAAAGTGTCCAACAAGAATAGAATCACGACCTAACACAGGATTTAACTCAAACATCTTTACATCTTCCTATTTACAAAAAAGGCTTTCATAAGCACTATAGCACCCTATTTTTAAAAACTCTCAGAGACTTGGAGCCCGCATGACTGATATGCAATGTGCCGTGGATGCACAAGCAAAATTAGCCGAATGTCCTCGTTGGGACGAGCGCACTCAAACGCTCTATTTTGTCGATATAGATTCTTTCATACTATACGCTTACGACACAAAAACAAAAAAACTAACAAGTCGCGAATTCGACGAAGAAATCGGCTGCTTCTCACTAGTTGAAAACGGTGGTTTTATCGCTGCCTTCCGTTCAGGTGTCTATACGTTTGAACACATAAATGCTGATTTAAAGCCTTATTGGCTTGCCACTTACGATCAAAGAACAACCCGCTTTAACGATGGACGCTGTGATGCTAAAGGTCGTTTCCTAGCTGGCACAATGTACTCTCCAAAAGATGCCTTCAAGGGAGCATTACATCAATTCAGCGGTGGCAAAGAAAACCTGATTGATCAAGCCGCTTGGACATCTAATGGTTTAGCATTTTCCCCTGATAACACCATTATGTATTATTCGGATACTCCGAATCATGTTGTTTATCAATTTGATTATGACTTAGAAAACGGCACCGCAAGCAACAAACGCGTTTTCATTCAATTTCCACACGGCAACGGTCGCCCAGATGGTGCTGCGGTTGATAGTGATGGAAATTACTGGTCTGCTCTTTATCAAGGACAGCGCGTTGTAAAAATTAGCCCACAGGGTGAAATTTTAGAGGAATATCCTGTTCCTGCAACATACCCAACCATGGTTGCCTTTGGTGGACCAGAAATGACAACACTATTTGTGAGTACTTGCCGTGGCGCACAAACAGATGAAGAGCTGAAACAATTCCCTCAAGCAGGCGGAATTTTTGCTCTAGAAACGAATGTAAAAGGCCAGATTGAGCCGCGTTTTGCAGGCTAAGGCTTTTTTTGTAATTTGATGTTTTTTTTGCAATTTAACTTTAATCACTCAACTTTAAAGTACTGATATTATTATGCGCGCAAGCAACTATTTATTCTCTACCCTACGTGATGCACCAACTGACGCAGTCGTCACCAGCCACCAGCTAATGGTTCGTGCAGGCATGATTCGCCAAATTTCAAAAGGTTTGTACACTTGGCTACCTACAGGCCTTAAAGTCTTCCGCAAAGTCGAGAGCATTGTTCGCGACGAAATGGAAAAAGCCGGCTCTCTTGAGGTCATGATGCCAGGCGTTCAACCTGCAGAATTATGGCAAGAAACAGGACGCTGGCAGAAATATGGTCCTGAACTACTACGTCTGCAAGACCGCCACGGTCGCGAATATTGCCTTGGCCCAACCCACGAAGAAGTCATCACAGAACTTGCGCGCAACGAACTGACTAGCTACAAACAGCTACCAATGAATTTCTTTCAAATTCAAACCAAATTTCGTGACGAAGTTCGCCCTCGCTTTGGTGTAATGCGCTCACGCGAATTCTGCATGAAAGATGCGTACTCCTTCCATGTTGGCGCTGAATCACTCCAACAAACCTATGACGTAATGCACCAAGCTTATTGCAATGTATTTGATCGCATTGGCCTTAACTACCGCCCAGTTCGCGCAGATACAGGCAGCATCGGTGGCGCATATTCACACGAATTCCATGTATTGGCCGACTCTGGTGAAGATGACATTGCTTTCAGTGATTCATCTGACTTTGCTGCTAATATCGAGCTTGCAGAAGCCGTTTGCCTAAAAGAAAAAGCCGACACACCAACGCAAGATATTACTGAAGTATTCACACCTGACTGCAAAACAATTGCAAAAGTGGCTGAATTCTTAAAATTAGATGTTACTAGCACGGTTAAAACCATGCTAATTAAAGCCGTTGATGAAAATGACCAACCAACTATTGCAGCCCTTGTGCTACGCGGCGATCACAACATCAACGAAATCAAAGTTGAAAAACTAGCTGGCGTAGTTATACCATTTGAGTTCGCTGATGAAGCCGACATTATCGCCAAAACAGGCTGCGCTCCCGGATCTATCGGACCAAAAGGCCTTGCTGAAAAAGGCATTCGCGTAATTGCTGACCGCTCCGCTGCTGTTATGTCTGACTTTTGCGCCGGCGCAAATAAAGACGACTACCATTTCACTGGCTTGAACTGGGAACGTGACTGCGCTGAATTTGAAGTTGCAGATATCCGCAATGTTGTAGAAGGTGATCCATCTCCAGACGGTCAGGGCACTATCGTCATTAAACGCGGTATCGAAGTTGGTCACATTTTCCAACTTGGCCAACAATACGCCGAAGCACTTAAAGCGACCGTCCTTGACGAAAATGGTAAAGCGCAAGTCATGCACATGGGCTGTTATGGTATTGGCGTTTCTCGTATCGTCGCAGCAGCAATCGAACAAAACTTCGATGAAAAAGGCATTTTGTGGCCAGAAAGCATCGCACCATTCGATATTGCTATTGTTGCGATGAACTACGACAAATCCGAAGCAGTACGCACAGAATGTGACCGCCTATACGCTGAATTAAAAGCAAAAGGCTTAGATGTATTACTAGATGATCGCAAAGAACGTCCAGGCGTTAAATTCGCAGATTGCGAACTACTAGGCATCCCGCATCGTTTAGTTGTTGGCGATAAAGGACTAGAAAAAGGCACATTAGAATACAAATACCGTAAAGCTGGCGAGAACGAAGACATTGCTATTGCCGACGCTATCGATTTTATCTTAAGCAAAAAATAAGACCACCAAGCCTGACGGAAGCAGTTCCTTCTGTCAGGCTTTTTATACCAGAGATCCAGTAATAAATAGGAACCAATATGACCACTATTTACCACAACCCTCGCTGTTCAAAATCTCGCCAAACCTTACAACTTCTAGAAGAAAACAATATCCAGCCTGAGATTCGTCTGTATTTGCAAGACACACCAAGCATCGAAGAAATCCAAACACTGCTTACACAGCTTGATATAAAGCCGCTAGAACTCATACGCACCAAAGAAACTATCTACAAAGAACTTGGCTTAAGCAAAGACTCTACTGACGAAGAACGTCTGCAAGCTATGCACACGAACCCAAGCCTAATAGAACGCCCTATTGTTATACACAACAACAAAGCAAAGATTGGTCGCCCACCTGAAGATGTTTTAGCCTTATTTAAATAAATGAGAGCAACTAAATAGGAACTACTGAATGATCCCTTCACCTTACGTATTGGTTTTGTTTTATAGTCGTCACGGCTCAGTCTCAGAAATGGCAAAGTACATTGCTCGCGGCATCAACAAAACCAACGGCATAGAAGCAAAGATACGCCAAGTTCCAGAAGTGGCTGATACAACAAAAGTCGCCGCTCCAGCATTACCAGACGATGGCGCGCCTTATTGCACTTTGGAAGAACTAGCAGATTGCTCAGGACTTGCTATAGGATCACCTTCCTATTTTGGCAGTATGGCCGCACCACTGAAACATTTCATCGATCAGACATCGACACTCTGGCTAACAGGCCAATTAATCGACAAACCCGCTTGCGGCTTCACCAGCGCAAGCACCATGCATGGCGGCCAAGAACAATGCATTCACAGCATGATGACACCGTTAATCCATCACGGCATGGTTTGGCTTGGTTTGCCTTACAAAAACAAAGAGCTAATCAGTACGCAGGCAGGCGGAACGCCTTATGGTGCAAGCCACCTAGCAAACAGCACACATGAAACTGCTTTAACCAATGATGAAAAAGCACTTTGTGAAGCGCAAGGTAAACGCATCGCCGAAATGGCCATCAAGCTAAAAAAATAAGCCTTTTTAGTTTATCTAGAACAAACCATACAAAACGAAAAAAGCCGCAACATAAAAAATTATGCTGCGGCTTTTTACTACCTAATGACTAGTATCTTACAATCAATTCTTAGTGATTAAGCTCAATGCCTTGGAAGCTCGATATCCTTAAACAATAATTCAACATCTTGCCGATTCCCAGCCTCCATCGCAGCCATTACGACATCTTTTGTCAGATGAGGCGCAAAAGATTCAATAAATTTATACATATAGCCACGAATAAATGTATTACTACGAATGCCTATTTTTGTGCAACTGTCTGCAAAAAGATGCGAAGCATCTAAAGCAACCAAATCTGCATCTTGTATTTCATCATGGGCCATTGAAGCTACAATCCCCACACCAAGTCCTAAGCGCACATAAGTTTTAATCACATCAGAGTCCGCAGCAGTAAATACAACATTTGGTTGTAATTCTGCCTCTTGAAACGCCTGATCCAATTGAGATCGACCCGTAAAACCGAATACATATGTGACAATAGGATATTCAGCCAATGCTTGCAGAGTCAGCTTATTTACTTTTGCCAAAGGATGGTCTTTTGGCACAACCACTGAACGGTTCCACGTATAACAAGGCAACATAACCAGATTGCCAAATAACTCTAACGCTTCTGTCGCAATTGCAAAATCGACAAGACCGTCGTTTGCCATTTCTGCGATTTGCATTGGTGTTCCTTGATGCATATGCAAACTAACGTCAGGATAACCTTCAATGAATTGATTAATCACTTTAGGCAAAGCATATCGAGCCTGTGTATGCGTCGTTGCGATATCAAGCGACCCTTTACGCTCATCACTAAATTCTTTCGCCACACGCTTAATATTTTGCGTTTGACTAAGCACTTCACCTGCTAAAGCAATAATTTTTTCGCCAGCCGGTGTCACATGCGTTAGGTGCTTTCCGCTCCGCGCAAAAACCTCTACACCAAGCTCATCTTCCAAAAGACGAATCTGCTTACTAACGCCTGGCTGTGACGTGTATAAACTTTGCGCCGTGGCCGAAACGTTCAAGTCATGACGTGCCACTTCCCATATATACCTAAGCTGCTGTAATTTCATCGTCTGCCTTATTCGAAAAAGAGTTAAAAACATAATAAAATATTACTTTATAGAATAGTAAAAAACCTCTAGTGTTGCCAGCTTAAATAACTTCAATGTGGCTTTCTAATGGATTTTCTTTGGTACATTTCTGCAGGTGCGGCGGTTGGCTTGGCTGTTGGCATCACAGGTGTTGGTGGCGGCTCACTTATGACACCACTTTTATTGATGTTTGGCTTTCCTCCCCATATCGCGATTGGCACAGATCTTATGTATGCAGGCATTGCAAAAAGCACCGGCGTTGTCATGCATGCTAAACGCGGCAATGTAAACTGGAAAATTGTTTTCGCCATGGCGGCAGGAAGCATTCCCGCTTCCCTCATAACCGTTTGGGCATTATCAAAATTTGAAAAGCCCGATCACTATCAAGAAATTTTAACCAGTACGTTAGGTATGATGCTAGTTCTCACTGCCGTGGTTATATTATTTAGAGCTAAGTTAACCAAAGCACTAAGCTTCAACATATCAGAAGACCAAAGTACAAAAATCGTCTTTGTCTGCGGATTTATTTTAGGCGTATTAGTTACCCTTACTTCCGTTGGTGCTGGTGCCTTAGGAACCGCCATCATGATGATATTATTTCCGATCATGAGAGCAAAAAATATTGTGGGAACCGACCTAGCACATGCAGTACCACTAACCCTAGTTGCCGGGACAGGACACATTTTTTTAGGCAACGTTGACTACTCATTACTCGCTGCCCTTTTAATCGGCTCCATACCGACAATATACATTGGTACACGTATCGCAAGCCATGTACCCAACCATGTTTTACAACCTGTATTAGCAACCGCTTTACTCTCTTTTGGCGTGAAGTATCTTTTCTTCTAAAAAGTCAAAAAATCACAGCTAAGCGGTTCATTCAGAGGGAAAAACACGATATTGTAAGCAGCTATAACTAAAAGCAAAAAAGCAGGAAACCCCGCAATGAGTAACAAACGTCTTGAAGACTTAAATATTGCCTCATTTACCTCTCTGGTAACACCGAGTCAATTAAAGAAAGAACTGCCTGTTAGCGAAAGTGTTAGCATCCATGTAGCTAAATCACGCGACATAATCAAAAACATTATGGACGGCAAAGACCACCGTCTGGCTATCGTAATTGGACCCTGCTCTATTCATGATCCAAAAGCAGCTTTGGATTATGCGACACGCCTAAAAGCGCTTGCCGAAAAATTAGATGACACCTTATACATCATCATGCGTGCTTATTTTGAAAAGCCACGTACTACAGTTGGCTGGAAAGGCTTAATCAACGATCCTAACCTAGATGGTACTTTTGACATAAACAAAGGTATTCGCATTGGCCGTAAACTACTTATCGATTTATCCGAGCTTGGCCTTCCACTTGCCACTGAAGCTTTGGATCCTATTTCACCTCAATATATTCAAGACCTTATTAGCTGGTCTGCTATCGGTGCGCGCACGACAGAGTCACAAACTCACCGTGAAATGGCATCTGGTCTATCTGGCCCAGTTGGATTTAAAAATGGCACTGATGGCGGTCTAACCGTTGCTATAAATGCAATGCAATCAGTCTCCCATCCGCATTCTTTCTTAGGCATAAATGAAGAAGGTCAAGTGACCGTTGTAAATACTAAAGGAAATGATTACGGGCACATTGTTCTTCGTGGCGGCGGCGGAAAACCGAACTATGAAACAAAATTTGTAGCTGAAGCTGAACAAGAATTATTGAAAGCTAATCTAAAAGTGAACATCATGGTGGACACCTCCCATGAAAATTCTAGTAAAAAACCTGAACGCCAAGTAACCGTTGCAGAAGACTCAACTCAACAAATCCTTGATGGCAACCAATCCATTATGGGACTAATGATCGAAAGCAACATCGGCTGGGGCAACCAAAAAGTACCAGCAAACTTAAGCGACCTAGAATACGGCGTATCCATTACTGATGCCTGCATTGACTGGGAAACGACAGAAAAAGCGCTAACAGAAATGGCTAATGCATTACGTGACGTACTTCCAAAACGTCAACGCGGATAAGTTTTATTAACTAGAAAGCCACCCAATAAAAAGGGGAATCGCAATATAGCGACTCCCCTTTTTTATTAAATGTTTTTTGTAAGATACACTTACATGAAAGCATTATCTGTAACAGTATGATCCGTAGAGTCTTTAACAGCAGTAAGACCTGGAACTTTCTCCATTAAAGTTTTTTCAACACCTTCTTTAAGAGTCAGATCAACCGCACTACAACCCTGACAGCCGCCACCGAATTTCAATACAGCAACTTGACCATCGATCACTTCAAGCAAACTTACTTCTCCACCATGAGCCGCTAAGCCTGGATTGATATCAGAATAAAGTACGTAATTGATTTGGTCTTCAATTGGACTATCTGCCGTGACTTTTGGCATTTTGGCATTAGGCGCTTTAATAGTTAGCTGACCGCCCATTTTTTCAGTAGCGTAATCAACAAAAGCTTCATCCAAAAAATTTACAGAATTCTTTTCGATGTACACTTTTAACTTAGGCAAATTCAAGATTTCGTCTGTTTCATTTACTTCGTCTGGACGACAATAAGCAAGACAAGTTTCAGCATAAGGCGTACCCGGCTGCTGGATAAAAATTCGCACTGCAATACCTTCTACACCTTGTTTTTCCAGCAAAGAAGAAAGATATTCTTGGGCACCATCGGTAATTGTAATATTCATAATAACCCTTTCAAAATCTACATAACAATCAATGAGGGTTATATTACAGGAGATAAAGAGCAAAGCCAAAGACCAAGTAAAAAAGTAGGGTATTTTTCCTCTTTCTATATATACCTTTTTCCGATAAAGAGATTCCGAATAAGCCTTATTATGAAAACCACTAAAGATATAGGTAAATATTCATTTTTAGAATAAAGGATATTTGCTAACATAGTTCAACTTACATTTATTAACCACGGTTCATTTCACTATGTATCAATACGACGCCATTGACCAACAGCTTGTTGAAGAGCGTGTAGCACAATTCCGCGACCAAACACGCCGCTATTTAAACCAAGAATTGAGCGAGCAAGAATTCTTACCATTGCGACTACAAAACGGCCTTTATGTACAACGCTACGCACCAATGCTGCGTATTGCTATCCCATATGGAATGCTTTCTAGCGCTCAATTACGTAAATTAGCCGATATTAGCTGCCGCTATGACAGATCATACGGGCATTTTAGTACCCGCCAGAACTTACAATTAAATTGGCCTAAAATAGAAGACGTGCCTGATATTTTAGCAGAACTTGCTGAAGTACAGATGCACGCCACTCAAACCAGCGGTAACTGTATTCGTAATACAACGACAGACCAATACGCTGGCGTTATCTCAGATGAAGTCGTTGATCCACGCCCATACTGTGAATTGATTCGTCAGTGGTCTACCTTCCACCCTGAATTCGCATTCCTTCCTCGTAAATTCAAGATTGCTGTCAATGCTACTGAGTCTGCTGACCGTGCTGCCGTACAGGTTCATGACATTGGTCTGCAAATCCGTAAAAATGATGCTGGTGAAATTGGCTTTAAAGTCATGGTTGGCGGCGGCCTAGGTCGCACTCCAATGGTTGGCGTTACAATCAGTGAGTTCATTCCTCGCGTAGACCTACTAACCTACCTAGATGCCATTATTCGTGTATACAACCAACAAGGTCGTCGTGACAATAAGTACAAAGCACGCATTAAAATATTAGTCAAAGCGTTAGGGATCGAAGAATTCCGTAGCCGTGTTGAAGCTGAATGGCAACACCTAAGAGGCAAAGAAAGCACTGTTCCAATGAGTGAATTCGAGCGCCTTCAAGGCTTTTTTAGCGAGCCTAACTATGAAACACTAGAAAACAATCCAGCTAGCTTAACAAACAAGCTAGCTGACAGCGCTGGCTTTGCACGTTGGTTTGAACGTAATACTTTTGAACACAAAAAAGCAGGTTACCGCATAGTAACATTGACTCTCAAAAAAGCAGGCCAAGCACCAGGCGATGCAACCGCTGAACAAATGCAAAAAGCAGCAAATCTTGCCGACCAATTCAGTTTTAGTGAGTTGCGTGTTAGCCATGAGCAAAACCTAGTACTTGCTGATGTTCGTCAAGACCAATTGGTAGAGCTTTGGGAAGCAGCAAAAGAAGCTGGTTTTGCCACACCAACTCTTGGCCTATTAACTGACATGATTTGCTGCCCTGGCGGTGATTTCTGCGCGTTAGCGAATGCGAAATCCATTCCGATTGCAGCACAAATCCAAGAAACCTTTAATGATCTTGACTACCTCTACGATCTTGGAAATATCGATTTGAATATTTCAGGCTGCATGAATGCATGCGGTCATCACCATGTTGGTAACATCGGTATTCTAGGTGTAGACAAGAAAGGTGAAGAGTTCTACCAAATTTCAATTGGTGGCGCTTCAGGGCACGATGCAAGTATCGGCAAAATCCTTGGCCCTTCATTTGCTCAAGAAGAAATCAGCAGCGTTATTCAAAAGCTAATGAACGTCTATGTCGAAAACCGCTCTGAAGAAGAACGTTTTATCGACACTTATCGCCGCGTTGGCATCACACCATTTAAAGAGGCCGCTTATGCCAAAGCTAATTAAAAACGGCGAGATAATCGACAACACTTACAATTGGATACAAGACGTCGAGCAAGAAGTTACACCGAACAGCATTATTGCTGCGCAGAAATGGTTATCTGAAAAAAATACTATTAGCAACGTCGCTGGGATTTGGTTAGAAGCAGGAAACGGAGTCGAGTTCCTACAAGACGTTGATTTAAATCAATTCGATGTTATTGGCGTTCATTTTCCTGCATTTACTGATGGAAGAGGCTTTAGCTATGCGCGCCTTTTAAGAGAGAGATTAAATTACCAAGGTGAAATTAGAGCGCTTGGCAACTTCATTCCTGACCAATTAGGCTACCTTTTACGCGTTGGATTTAACAGTTTCCAATTCAACGAAGAAGTAAATTTAGAAAAAGCCCTTGCCCTACATAAGCCTTTCTCAATCGCTTATCAAGGTGACGTAACGGACCCTAGACCGCTATTCTTGCGTCGCTAGACAAAACATTTTCAATAAACTAACAAGAAAAGGCCATTACGATGGCCTTTTCTATTGCGTATTGGACGCCTCATCATTATCGTACTAAACAGATAAAGTGATTGATTGTTAAAGGAACTTGACGTGTCTAAAATACGCATTACCAGCCTAATTATTGGCGCACTACTCTCTGCCACTGCGCATTCTGCGACAGTATATATTTCCGACATCCAATTTGTTGCCATCCGCGAGGGGCTAGACAACAATACAAGAGCAGTAGAAAGAGGCTTAAAAAGTGGAACTCCATTAGTAGTTTTAGAACAAAACGATGGCTATACGAAAGTTCGAACGCCAAGTGGAAATGAAGGCTGGGTTGCAGATTATTTTCTTAGCGAAGATATGGTAACAAGAGACCAGCTAGAGACACTACAAACTCGTTTAGATAAAAGCACAGAAAGCAGAACGGAAGTTGCCGATGCACTGAAAGTAAGCCAACAAAAAATTCAAGAGCTAAACAGCACAAATACTGCGCTTCAGGACGAGAACGAATCGCTAAAACAACAACTGCAAAATGCCGCTGAATTATCAGAAAAGGCACAAGCCATCGTATCTCAAAACGAAGATGTTAGTTATCAAATAGCAACTCTCAAACAGCAAGCAAGTATAGCGATAGCTCAAGCAGAGAAACTACAAGATACGACCGAGCAAAAATGGTTTATGATTGGAGGAGCAACTCTTTTTGGTGGCTTAATACTAGGCATACTGTTACCCATGCTACGACGCAAAAAAAGCGGTACAGGCTCTTGGTCTTAAATAGAGGTCTTCGCTTTATATAAGCTCCTAGCTTTATAAAGGATAATTAATGGAAGCATCGATAGTACACTCCTTCTTTTTAATATTTGCAGGAGCGGCAGTCGTTGCTTCCATAGCCTTATACACAAGGCAACCTATGATTATCGCCTACATTGCCCTTGGCGTTTTATTTGGCCCCTCCGCACTATCCCTGATTAACGAACCAAAACTAATGGACGAGATGAGCCATATTGGCATCATCTTCTTACTCTTTCTACTTGGCTTAGATATGCAGCCAAGTCACTTAATAAACATGCTCAAAAAAGCCTCATGGATCGCCCTACTTAGCTCCGCCGTTTTTGCAGCTTTAGGGTATGGAGTAGCTATTCTTTACGGCTATAGCAGTATTGAGGGTGCAATCATTGGCCTTGCAATGATGTTCTCCAGCACAATCGTCTGTATAAAATTACTTCCTACAACCGTTTTACATCACAAACACACAGGCGAGCTTGTGGTTGGATTATTGCTATTACAAGATATGATAGCAATTGCCGTACTGCTTGTTCTGTACAGTATTTCTGGTGCAGAAGACAATGGCGCCATGCAATACCTAAAACCCTTGATCGGCCTACCACTAATAGTGACTGGTGCCTTTCTATTCGTAAAATACATCCTGTTAAAACTGATCACTAGATTTGACCGTTTTCATGAATATATTTTTTTAGTATCGATTGGTTGGTGTTTATCCATGGCAGTGCTTGCCGAAACGACTGGCTTATCAGCTGAAATGGGCGCATTTATAGCCGGTGTTGCATTAGCAACCAGCCCAATTTCTCAATACATAGCTACTCATCTAAAACCACTAAGAGATTTCTTCTTAATTTTGTTTTTCTTTAGTATTGGTGCGAGCTTTAATCTTGATCTACTAGGCCTCGTCATCGTGCCCGCCTTAATATTGGCCATTAGCTCAATGCTTATCAAACCTGTAGTATTTCGCTACCTACTGAAAGGCATAAAAGAAGATGCAAGCACTTCTTGGGAGGTTGGCTTTCGCTTAGGGCAAATAAGTGAGTTTTCGCTGCTAATTGCTTATCTAGCAGCCAACATAGGCCTAATTGGTAAAGAAGCTTCCCATGTCATACAGGCCACAGCTATTCTTAGTTTTGCGCTATCAACCTATATTGTCATTTTAAACTATCCCAACCCTATTGCCATATCAGATAGATTGCGACGAGATTAGAGCAATTCAGTTGTTTTATCGCCCTCATTAGAAGAACTTCTGCCACATTTATAAAATGCTTTTATCTTGCCTCTTTCTTTAAGTGCATAAAATATAATAGAATAGCGCGAAATACCTGACTACCAATGCAAAAAGTCTTGTATACTAACGCGCAAATTTCGTCCTCACTTATTTAGAGTAATGTAATGGCTGACTTATCAAAATACAGAAACATCGGTATTTTTGCTCACGTTGACGCGGGCAAAACTACTACCACAGAACGTATTCTTAAACTTACTGGTATGATCCACAAGCTTGGTGAAGTACATGAGGGTGAATCTACTACCGACTTCATGGAACAAGAAGCTGAACGCGGTATTACCATCCAGTCTGCGGCTGTAAGTTGTTTCTGGAAAGATCACCGCTTTAACGTTATCGACACACCTGGACACGTTGACTTCACAGTAGAAGTATACCGTTCACTAAAAGTTCTTGATGGTGGTATCGGTGTATTCTGTGGTTCTGGCGGTGTAGAGCCACAATCAGAAACTAACTGGCGTTATGCGAACGATTCTGAAGTTGCACGTTTGATCTTCGTAAATAAGTTAGACCGTCTAGGCGCTAGCTTCTATCGCGTAACTGAGCAAGTTAAAAAAGTACTTGGCGCGACCCCATTGATCATGGTTCTACCTATCGGTACTGAAGATGAATTCTCAGGCGTTGTTGATCTATTAACTCGCAAAGCTTACATCTGGGATGATTCTGGCCAGCCAGAAAACTACAGCATCGAAGATGTTCCTGCTGACATGGAAGAGATTGTTGAAGAATACCGTGAAAAGCTTCTAGAAACAGCTGTTGAGCAAGACGATGACGTAATGATGGCCTACATGGACGGCGAAGAGCCTTCTATGGAAGACCTAAAACGCTGTATACGTAAAGGTACTCGTGATCTTGCATTCTTCCCAACATACTGTGGTTCTGCCTTCAAAAACAAAGGCATGCAACTTCTTCTTGATGCAGTAGTCGACTACCTACCAAGCCCAACCGAAGTAGATCCTCAAGATCTTACTGACGAAGAAGGTGTTCCAACAGGTGAAAAAGCGATCGTAGATGCTAAAGAGCCGCTTAAAGCTCTTGCATTTAAAATCATGGACGACCGTTTCGGCGCCCTTACTTTCGTACGTATCTACTCTGGCGTACTAAACAAAGGTGATACAATCCTTAACAGCTTCACGGGCAAAACCGAACGCGTAGGCCGTATGGTTGAAATGCAAGCGAACGACCGTAATGAAATTAGCACAGCTCAAGCTGGTGATATCATCGCAATCGTTGGCATGAAAAACGTGCAAACTGGTCACACTCTATGCGATCCTAAGCACCCTTGCACTCTTGAAGCAATGGTTTTCCCTGAGCCAGTTATCTCTATCTCTGTTACGCCAAAAGACAAAGGCGGCAACGAGAAAATGGGTATCGCAATTGGTAAAATGGTTGCTGAAGATCCAACGTTCCGCGTTGAAACTGACATTGATTCTGGCGAAACCATCCTTAAAGGTATGGGCGAGCTTCACCTAGACATCAAAGTAGACATATTGAAACGCACTTACGGCGTTGATCTAATTGTAGGTCAGCCACAAGTAGCTTACCGTGAAACTATCACGAAGAGCATTGAAGACACTTACACTCACAAGAAACAATCTGGTGGATCCGGTCAGTTTGGTAAAATCGACTACCGCATCAAGCCTGGTGAAGTGGGTTCTGGCTTCAAGTTCACATCTTCAGTTGTTGGTGGTAACGTACCAAAAGAGTTCTTCCCAGCTGTAGAGAAAGGCTTCAAGTCTATGATGAACCAAGGTGTTCTAGCAGGCTTCCCTGTACTAGACGTTGAGGTTGAATTGTTCGACGGTGGATTCCACGCGGTTGACTCTTCTGCAATTGCCTTCGAAATCGCTGCTAAAGGTGCCTTCCGTCAGTCAGTTCCAAAAGCTGGCCCACAGTTGATCGAACCAATCATGAAAGTTGACGTGTTCACTCCAGATGACCACGTTGGTGATGTTATCGGTGACTTAAACCGTCGTCGCGGCATGATCAAAGACCAAGAGAAAGGTTTGACTGGTGTTCGCATCAAAGCAGACGTACCTCTATCTGAAATGTTTGGTTACATCAGCACTCTACGTACAATGACTTCTGGTCGTGGTCAGTTCTCTATGGAGTTCTCTCACTACCTACCATGTCCTTCTAACGTAGCTGAAACCGTTATCGCTGCTGTTAAAGAGAAGAAAGAAAGAGAAAAGAACTAAGTTCTAGTTTTTTCTAATCTCTAAAAAAACCCGATACACATTGTGTATCGGGTTTTTTATTGGCCAAAATTCCCCCCTCCTTCACCAGCCAAAACTTTAAAGACATAAAAAAAGCGCCGAAGCGCTTTTTAAATTCATATCAGAGTTAATCAGCTACCCATTAGAACGGAACAGGATATTCTTTAAAGACTGCCATGATATCCTTCAAAGCTTCTTCAGACAGTGGCATGTCAAAAGCAGCCATATCTTCTTTCAACTGCTCAAGAGACGTCGCACCAATGATAGTTGAACTAACACCGTCAACTTGATCACACCATGCTAATGCAAGCTGCGCAGCAGTAAAGCCATGTCTCTTAGCCACTTCCATATAAGCGGCAACCGCTTTCTCAACCAAAGGGGTATCACGGAAAATACCGTTACGCTGCGCATAGGTCCAACGACTTCCTGCAGGGCGGGCACCACCAAGATACTTACCTGTTAAAGCACCAGCCGCCAAAGGCGACCAAGGCAAATACGCAACATCTTCATGAACACAGTTTTCAACCAAATAGGGCCAATCTTTTGTGTGTAACAAGCTAAATTCATTTTGAATAGAAGCAACTCGAGGCAAACCATGTTTATCACTCAAACGAATAAACTCATTAATCCCCCAAGTCGTATCATCAGATAAACCAAAGTGACGAATTTTACCCGATTTAATACAAGCATCTAACCCTTGAAGAATATCTAATATTTGAGCGGACTGCTCATTACGATCAACATCAGTAAAGCTAATAACCCCAGGGAAGTGCTTTGCAAAATGTGGTGTAGAACGATTTGGCCAATGAAGCTGATAAAGATCAATATAATCTGTCTGCAAGCGCTTCAGAGAAGCATCTACTGCTTCAATCACCGTTTTGCCAGAAATATTGCTTCCATCACGAACGTATTTCATTCCAGGGCCGGCAATTTTAGTAGCAAGAATAAATTCTTTACGACGCGATGGATTACGAGAAAGCCAATCACCAATAATAGTTTCTGTTTTACCATAAGACTCAGGCGTTGGCGGTACAGAATACATTTCAGCAGTGTCGATAAAATTCACACCATTTGCTAAAGCGTATTCAATTTGAACATCGGCATCAGCTTGGTTGTTTTGAGTACCCCAAGTCATGGTACCCAAACATACGCGAGAAACTTCTAAGCCAGTTCGGCCAAGTGGAACATACTTCATGATATCAACCCTTTAAATTCAAGCGGCACATACAAGATGCGAAAGAAAATAACTAAAGAATCAATGTAATAAATTTTTTACTTACTAGCCAGTTTTATCAATGAAAACAATAAGGAGTTAAGCCTAGCCGTCACAACAATAACAACACTATTGATCATTAAGTAATGACTCATAGCGCTGATCTGTTAATGTTTTCAAAAACGCAACAATGGCATCCACCCTTTGATCTGGCAAGGCTGGACCCTTTTGCAAATTCACCAAGTCGATATTTTCCGCCACTTCAGGCTCAGCCCAAGGCTTACCTGTTTCAGGGTTTATCGTACGCCTTGGATTATTATATTTATCATAAAAAAGCACTACCGTTCGAAGATCTTTAAAGACACCATTATGCATATATGGCCCTGTAACAGCGACATTTCGCAAAGACGGCACTTTAAATTTACCTGCTTGCTTAGGGTCATCTATGGACGGATTATCCAATAATCCAAGATCTTTTTTATTACCATTGTGCGTCATCAAGTCAGGGTTAGCCGGTACACCAATATTACGATATTCATAATTAGTAAAGGTTTCTTGGGAGTTAAGTGGTGAGGCATTCAGTTGGTGACAAGCATTACAGTTTGTAAACTGTTGAGAGAAAAATAAGGTTTTTCCAAGCTCCTCTTGAGGCGTCAGTTTTATCTCGCCACGTAAAGCTCGATCGTATTTCGAGTCAAACGGCAGGAACATAGCTGTTTTTTCAAACGTCGCAATAGCCTCTGTGATTGCGGCATAACCCTTTATTGGATCATTTAAAATATCTTGCCCATAAATTGAATTAAACAAGCCTTCATAGCGCTCATTTTCTTTTACCCGGTTAACAACAGCCGCACCGTCTGGCAAAGCCATCTCCAAAGGATTTAAAAATGGTCCTTCTGCTTGTTGCGCCAAACTAGAGGCTCGGCCATCTAGAAACTGACCACCACGATATTCACCATTAGACATGCGATGAAAAGCCGGAGCAAACGCCGCATAGGCCGCAGTCGGTGTATTGCGACTCCCCATAGATAATCGATCGCTGCCCAATGAAACCGCACCAAACAAGGCATCTTGTCTTTTATCTACAAAACCGTTTGCGATATCGTGACAGGTTCCACAAGACTGATTGCGCTCTTTAGATAAATTCGTATCAAAAAATAACTGCGCTCCCAACATCGCTTTAGGATCTGTCATTGCAACAGGAAGCTCAGGAGAGGAACTAGTAGACTTAGCTTGCAAAACAACTTGCTTAGGTTCACTGCAAGCAGCTAGAAACAAAGAAACAGCAATCACACCCAAAGAAAAACGCAGCATGTTATCTTACTCTAACAATCAAAAAAGAATGGCTCGCATCATACACCCATGAAAACCTGAGTAAAACGATGACGACTGTACAATAATAATTCGGCACAAAAAAAGCGCCAAACAAGACATACATCAATTGTCTCATTGAGCGCTTTCTTATTATTAACGAGAACTTACCGAAGCACTAATTCTGCTCTGGCAAGGTCACATTTAACTCTAATATTGAACAATCATCGGTATTGTCTAATTGTATCTGCACATCTTCATTGCCGATATTTACATACTTACGAATTACATCAATGATTTCTTGCTGCATCTGTGGCAAATAATCTGGCTGATGGCGTTTACTACGCTCATGAGCAACAATAATCTGCAATCGATCCTTGGCAACAGAAGCGGAGCTAGGCGCGCTTTTGCTTTTAAAATAGTCAAAAATTCCCACTCTAACCTCCTAACAAACGTTTGATAAAACCTTTTTTCTGGACCTCTAAGAAGCGCAAAGGACGCTCCTCGCCCATCAATCGGTCAACAGCGTCCATGTAGGCAAGACCGGCTTCAGAATCTGTGTCTAAAATAACTGGTGTCCCTTGGTTTGAAGCTTTCAAAACAGCCTCTGACTCAGGAATAACACCCAGTAATGGAATTGCTAAAATATCCTCAACATCAGAGACACTTAGCATTTCACCTAACGCAACACGACCAGGGTGGTAACGCGTTAAAAGGAGATGCTCTTCTATTGGCTCTTTGCCATCTTCTGCACGCTTAGACTTACTTTGTAGAATACCCAAAATACGATCCGAGTCGCGCACAGAAGATACTTCTGGATTAGTTACAACGATGGCAGCGTCAGCAAAATATAGCGCCATCTGAGCGCCCTTCTCAATACCTGCTGGCGAATCACAGATAATGTATTCAAAGTCCTTAGCAAGCTCCTCAAGAACTCCCTGAACCCCTTCAATAGTTAAAGCATCTTTGTCGCGCGTTTGCGACGCCGGCAAAATAAACAAATCTTTTGTACGCTTATCTTTTATCAAAGCTTGAGATAAAGTCGCCTCTTTATTTATGACATTCACGAAATCATAAACCACTCGACGTTCACAACCCATAATCAAGTCTAGATTACGTAAACCCACATCGAAATCTATAATTACCGTTTTATGACCTTTTAACGCAATACCAGTCCCAATAGCAGCACTGGATGTTGTCTTGCCGACACCACCCTTGCCCGAGGTGACTACTATAATCTTTGCCAATGTTGTATCCCCCGATAAACTCACACTGAGTCTACCTAACTAATTAAATGAATAATAAATCTTAAAGCGGTACGATTTCTAAGCTATCGTCAACTAATAACACTTGAGCGCTGTCTTTCCAAACGATATTTTGCAGCGCATCGCTCAACATAAAATTACCAGCAATGGAAACCAATTCCGCTTCCATGCTTTTGCAAAAAATTCGGGCGTCCGCATCACCTTTCACACCAGCCAATGCACGACCACGCAATGCACCATAAACATGGATATTCCCATCAGCAAGCACTTCAGCACCAGCACTAACCTGATTAAGTATAATTAAGTCACCTTCAGCATAAACTTGCTGACCAGAACGAATTGGCTTAGTAATCACCTTAGTAGCTTGAGGCACTAAGCGCTCTTCAACCACTGTCTTCACCACTACATCTGGGCTAGTTTCTTCCTTAACAGCAGGAGATATATTAATTGGTCTTGCTTTACTTGCCGGCAATAGAGGAATAGTTACCGAAGCATTCCAAACAGGTAATGCTTCAGGATCACAACGCCAGCCAATTACGCCAAGGCCAAGAGCGCTGACCGATTGAATCAGCACCTCGAATTCTTCTAACCTAATACCACGCTTCATTTTCGAAATATCAATGATGATCGGCGCTTGATTAAAAAAATGCGGGACCTGATCAATCTTCTCTTTTAAATGAAATACAATGTCATCTAATGAAAAGGTTTGAATTTCTAATAAAACCGTTGTAACGACACTTCCTTTAAGTCGGAAGCCTGAGTCTGTCATGCAAACTGTCCTTTTTTAAATAGCTTAAATACTGAAAAGCCGCACTGAACTTTCATCATCAGCGTTAAAAATCTATTCTATCAAGCTGGATGATTAAAGAAAGCCACCACTACAATGTCTTTACACTTACATAAATGCCCATACCGCTCTCTTGTAGTGCTAAGAATAACGCAAAATGAGCAATAATGAACGTAAGATTAAGCATTTGATTTAATTAATATTTTACAACTTACTTACATACTTGTTCCCATAAATCTGGGGAAAACTTTTGCACCAATAACAGTCAGTAAATAAACGGATTAATACCTCATTCTTCTGTCGAATGCACAGCAAATTCAGCAGAAAGACGACTCACCCCCAAACCACTTTGTTTTGTTAACTTAATTTGTACCGGAATACGTTCTTTCAGAGCATTAATATGACTAATAATACCGATAGTTTTACCTGATGAATGCAAGTTATCCAAAGCATCAAGGGCAGACTCTAGCGTCTCGCTATCCAAAGTGCCGAAACCTTCATCTAAGAATAGCGAATCGATACTAGTCTTATGGGACACCAAATCAGACAAAGCTAAGGCTAGTGCTAGACTCACCAAGAAAGACTCGCCACCAGACAGCGTTTTCGTATCGCGCGAGGCGTTCGCTTGCCAAGTATCTACCACAAGTAAAGACAAAGCATCTTCGTTACGCATTAATTGATAGCGACGATGCAAAATATCCAAGTGTTGATTCGCCAAATACACCAAATGATCCAGCGTCAAACTTTGCGCAAAACGACGGAATTTAGCTCCATCAGCAGAGCCGATTAAATGATTCAAGCGCTCGAGATGAACAAACGCCTCTCGACGAGCCTTTAGAGCCTCTTTAGATTTGGTTACCTGATCCCTGCGTTTGACTTCTTCTTGAATCTGCTGAGCAACTACACCCCATTGACGATGCAGAGCTTGACGCTCTAAATCAAGCTCTGCATATTTTTCTTCCAGCTCTTCAAGAGAAGACTTTTCAAAGATAGAGCCGTCAAGAGCTGCATCGTCAAAAACAGCAAGCTTGGACTTGCTTTCGGAATGCTTAAGCAAGGATTCCTCAGATTGATTTAATAATGTTTGTAATCGAGAAACGGCTTCTTGTAACTTCTTCTGCACATCTTGACGTTGATTGACTTCCTCTGTGGATAAACTTGCTTGCAACCAAACAGCCTCACTTTCAAAGCCTGTCTCAGCTAAACGTTTTTGCCAATGAGACAAAGCTGCCTCATATTCTGACGTTAATAAAAGTTGCGTTTTATTGAGAGCTTCCAACGTAGCATTACTAGACGCCAATGCTTGAGCGATTTGCTGTCGCTCAGATTCTACCTTTTCTAACGTTTGATGAGCATGATCAGTCTGAGATTGCACTTCTTGACGAAGTTCACCAACACTCTTGCCACCTAAAAGTTCATGTAACTGTTCAGCGATAGCTTTTAAACTCGCATCAAGCTCAGCGACTTTCTCACGAGCTTCAGTATGCAATTGCTGACTCTCTTTTAACGCACCTTGCAGACCTTGGCATTCGTAAGAAAGCTGCTCACGTTGCTGCCATAGAGCATCGTAACCCGTTTTACTGTCGCGCCATTGCGTCATCGCGTCTTGCAACTGCACCAACGCTTCTGCCAAAGACAAATCAAAGTAGCTTTCAGGAACATTTGCTTGCTGCATTTCATTGCGCAAATGCCCAATGGTTTGCTCTTGTTCGTCTCTTCTAGTTGTTAAATTCTGTTGATGCGTTTCTAAAGTTTGCCACAACAGCTGACACTGATTCTGATCTTGTGAAACTTGCTGTTGCGTCGTTTGATGCTGAAGATTCAAGCGTTGTAATTCAGATTCTAATGCCACACGAGATTGTTGAAGCGCTTCTAGCTTAGGCGCGATTTCTTGCAAAGCACGCCAGTCTTGATCGACGCGCTGAACCAGAACCGACACTTGCTCTTTATCAAACAGATTAAAGCTGGCATCTTGGCTATTCACATAGTGAGTTAGTGATGCTATCCATTCTTTCAACTCATTTTCTGTGGTGAGCAAACCTTCAATTAATTGCTGACGTCGAGTTTGACCAGAGGTTAACTCTCGCTGCAGAGATTCTAAATCCGCAGCCAATTGCATGCCTTGCCCCTTAAGGCTATCCAGCTCTTTGCCTAAACGAGCAAATTCTTCCTGGCTGCCAGAATCCACTTGGTACATAGCATTAGCGAGATCATGCTCCGCCGAACCACACAGCGGACATGCATCATGCTCGCCAAGTTCATCACGCAACTGCGTGAGCACGATAATATGTCGCTCTGCCTCTGCAAGTTTTTCAACCGATTTTTGATGACGTAACTTATCTTTATAAGTTTGTCTTTGTTGCTCCAATTGGCTTTGCTGTTGTTGAATGCTGTTTGTCATCGTATTCAGGCTGGCGTCTATATCAGCCAGCTGAGCTTGTCGCTCTTGATACTGATGAAACTGCTTCCAGAGGGATTGCGCATTATACTGAGCGCGTTCAGTCTGATGATAAGCTTTCTGCCAATCAGCATAGTCACGTTGCGACGACAACTGCATAAAAGCATCAAGGGTGCTCTGCAATGCTTGTTGACGATCAAGCATACCTGCTTGGTCTTGCTCTAACTTAGCTTGATTCGCCGCGTGTGATGAACGAGCAGCATCATAGGATGTTGTATTGGAGGCAATATTGCTTTCTAGCTCGGCAATGGCTTGAGCATTCGATGCCATACTTTGCACTTGATGCTGCCAACTCGCCAACTGATTTTCGATCTTTTCCGGTGACGCCCAGCGACTCAAAATAGCTTTGCTGTCTTCGCACGCTTTATCAATATCTGCTTGTTTTTCAGTCACCGCTTTTAACTGCGACTGCTGATTTTCGACTTTTTCAGCCGCCTGTTTTAACCGAGCAGATACATCTTGATGTTGCGCCTTCACACTTTCTTGGCGAGACAAGATAGGCTGAATTTCATCATTAATTTTGTTGTTTAACGCTTCTAATTCAGCACGAGTATTCGCTAATTTCGTTTTAGCCTGTTCAACAGATTCCTTGATAATCTGGCTTTGTTTAAGCTGCGCTTGTTGCATTTCAGTATATTGGGCAATATCTGCTTGATTCTGATCCAAGCGAGATTTTAAGCTTTGCTGCTTTTCATAATCAGGCAGCAAAACTTGCGCGGTCAGCGCCTGCTCAAGCTGCTGCTGTTGAGGCGCAAAATCCGCAAGCGCCTGACTCGCTTCTTCTACTTGTTGCTGATACTGAGCAACTTGCTCTTGCAGCTTTTGTTCAGTGCGACGCCATTCAAGTACATTTTGATGTGCTTTTAGCGCCTGCGCATTGGCTTTTTCATTGGCTTCAAAACTCGATTCTGTTTGCTTTAGTTCAGCAAAAGCGTCGTCAGTTAGTAATTGAGTCTGCTCATTGAAGCTTTCAAGCGATGCAATAGATTGCTTTTCTTGCTTATGCTTATCAAACACCCACTTAGACACATCACCGTAAATCTCCGTGCCTGTTAGCTCTTCTAACAACTCAGCACGATCATTAGCAGAGGCATTCAAGAAAGCCGAAAAGCCGCCTTGAGCGAGCAGCATAGACTTGGTAAAACGAGAAAAGTCCAGCCCCGTAATTTCAGCAATTTTATCGATCTTCTCGTTTATCTTAGTGGTAATTATGGTGCCATCACGCTCACATAACTCGCACGTCATTGGCTGTAACTTACCATCACTCTGGCCGCGGGCACGTCGTTGCCCCCAAAAAGCGCGATAACCTTTGCCCTTTATTTCAAACTCGACTTCCGCCAAACATTCAGATGTATGGCGTGTCATCACATCGTTCTGACTAGGTGAGACTTTCAGACGCGGTGTTTCATGGTACAAAGCCAAACAGATCGCATCCAATAAGGTCGACTTACCCGCGCCCGTTGGCCCGACAATGGCAAATACACCCGCGTCATCAAAAGGCGCTTTGGTAAAATCAATTTCCCATTCGCCTTTTAAGGAGTTCAAATTCTTCAGGCGCAGTTTACAAATTTTCATAATTGCTTCTCCTCGCCTTTTGACACCTTACTTTCTAACTCTTCTTGCGAATGACCTTGCTGATGCTCTTCCAACTCTACTAAGCAAGTATTGAAAAGCTCGGTCAGTGTTTTACTTTCTTCTGCATCAAGTTCTAAATTCGATTTAAGACTCTGTTCAAAAACATCACCAACAGTTAATTCTGACAAAGTTTTACGTGCCTCAAAGCCTTCGTTCTTTTTCTCTACCGCACTTCTTCGCATGACACGAAGTAATTCAATTGGCTTACCGTCAATGACTTCTAACAAACGCTTATGCACATCGCTCAAATACTCATCAGCAATGACCGTCACTTCCAACCAAAGGGCTTTATCTTCCGCCAATTTCAACCCAGTAATCTGTTTAATCACGTCTTTTAAATTACCCTTCAAACTCGCCATTGGCTGAAAATTAGGTATCGTCACCAATTGAACCGGATCCGTAGGCTCAGCAAACAAGTCTTCAACAAAAGTGTCTTCGCCTAATAAATCGGTATCAAATATAACCAAAGTCTTGTCGCGACCCAGCTCATCAAAGCTCAATGGAATCGGCGAACCGCTATAACGGAATCGACCGCTTTTGCTAATCGGCTGAGCACGATGAATATGCCCAAGAGCAAGGTAATCAAACGCCGGAAACACCGACGTCGGCAAAGCTTCCAAAGTACCCACATAAAGATCACGCACCGACTCGCTCACTTGTCCACCCACTGCGGTCAAATGCCCAGTACCAATAATCGGCACAGGCGTTTTCAGTACTTTGTTTTTCTCACAAGCGGCTTCATAAACTCGCTGATAAAAATCACCAATCATCTGCAATAGACTGAGCTTCTTATCTTGCTCAGACTGCCCAGCAACGCTTTGCATTACATCTTTTGGTCGCAAATACGGCACAGCACACACCCAAGCCGCAATCTCGCCTGTCTTGTCTTTAAGAGGAATTACATGAGAGTCGATATCTTCGAGATTGGCCTGGCTCGACACTTGCGTATCGAGATAAGTCAGCAAGCTCTTGGATTCATTTAGCATACTGACGGAATCGTGATTCCCAGCAACAATCACTAACTGGCATTGACGTGCCTTCATGTCCAGTACCAACTGATGGTACATTTCCCGCGCATAACTTGGTGGCGAGCCGGTATCGAATACATCGCCAGCAATGATCACCGCATCGATAGATTCTTTATCCACCAGCGCCAACAACCAATCGATAAACGCCTTATGCTCGTCGCGGCGGGATTTCCCCATGAAATGCTGACCAAGATGCCAGTCTGAGGTGTGTAGAATTTTCATTTATAGAACCCGTTAAATATAAAAATATGCATAAAAATAAAAAAGCTAAGTTACCGAACAAAATGCAGCTGATTCGGATGAATCCGCAAAGGACGTAATAACTTACTCCAATCCTTCGCAGACACATTTTGACCATGATAAATAAGTTGTAGAGAAGTGCTGCCAGAATTCGCCAACGCCTCTTGAAGAAAAGCCATAAGCGCATCATCCGCCAAACTAAGCGTCAGATCATTATTCGCATACAAAGCAAAATGCCCAAGAAACATTGGCGTATAATCCAATAAAGCTTCACGCCAATAAGATTCAAAAATCTCATTTTCAAGAGAGGAAATAACCACCACTGGCGAATCGGCAATGTCCATTTCGAACAACAAGCGCCCTTTTCTAACGCCCGTTGATAATTGAACATCTAGCTTGTCATTAGACGAAAGCGCCAAGGCTCGCAACCAATCCTCATCGGAAAGATACTTTTTGTGCAGTACGACTTTTAAAGGCGCTCCGGCAGGATTTAACGCCATACACTCATAAAAATGAGCTCGCTCATCAATAATAACAGACGATGATTTGCTAGCAGGAAAGCCAACCGAAACACGATCCCCGAAGGATTCGTCACTTGGCCCTAAAAGAGTCAACTCAATAGAAACCTCATCAAGGGAAGTATTGCTTAGAACTGTAAAAGAGGAAGACTCAGCCGGCATTTGCCGAGTTAACGACATAGCCGAAGAAACCGTCGTTTGGCAAGAAAGAATCGACTCACAATTACTCGCATCATAAAGACGACACGCACCACAAGCCCCAGCACGACAACCGTAACAAACATCCGCACCCTGAGAAAGCAACGATGACAACAAATTGTCACCCAAAACCGCCTCAAACAGCTCATCATCCAATTCTATCGTCAGCGCCTGTGAATCCATCATCTAACCTCATCTTCGATTTGGCTATTATGGCATATTCTAACCCGCTGACCTTGCACCCATTCTAAAAAAACAAAAGGCAATACTTAATGGAAGTATTGCCTTGGCATCAGATTGTGAAATGAGTAGATTTGATAGCAACTGAATCTTCGAAACTAACGTCTGCCTCACCGGAAATCATTTCACTTTGTTTGGCTGGTAACTTGTCTTCAGAATGCTGTTTGACTTCATCAAGGGCTAATATTAATTCTGCAAATAAATTGCGATTGCTCATCACGTCATACCACCCTACAAACACAACAAAATAGCGCTTATTAAAATATGCAATCTTTCAATGTACAATTGCTCTTTTCATTTATGCAAGGGACTCATTGTGAAAAAATTTGCCTTCGTCAGCGATGCAGCTGAACGCGAATACAAGGACTTGCCAGTTACTATTCAAGATGAATTTGGGAAAGATCTAAGACGACTCCAATTTGGCCAAAATCCAGAACTAACAATTGAGCATTTAAATAGTATTGGAGCAGGTGTTGTGGAGCTCAAAATCAACGGTAGCCCTGCATTTCGATGCGTATACGTGGCTAAGTATTTGGATACTATAATTGTTCTGCACTCTTTCACCAAAACTACAAATGGTGTTGACCGGAAAGCAATGAAAATCGCTGAGCAACGCCTTAAAGACTTAAAAGCCCAACTTACTTAAGCCACCTGTGCTTTCGATATCGCTATTGAAGCCTCATGTAATGATGGCATCGACATCTGGGTTTTAAAACCTAAGGCATCGAGCATGTCGAACATGGCATCAATGGTAAACTTTTCGATTTTTGCATTTTTCAGATCGGACACTCTGGATTGCTTAATGTTGAGCTTTTCCGCAGCTTCAACCTGAGTCCAACCCTGTTCTTTAATTAGGTTTGATAGCATTATTGATAAATCCATTTTCATTGCCATTTTGCTAGCAACTTCATTGTCATGAGTGACATGAAATGGACTATCGTAAAACTTAAGCGTCATGATGCATCTCCGATATTTGATAACACCCTAATTATATAAAATTTTATATAATTAGCAAATTCTATGGGGATTAAGTTGGAAGAAGGCTTGCCCTAAGCTTGGCTCATTGTGTTAAAACGTCGTGAAATAACAATTTTTCCTATACCTCAATCAAGAATTCTGCAGATTGATCGCAACGCCAAGCGATAGAAATGTGAACTTAATTTCTTCCTAAGTGTATTAATTACTCTTGTACAACCTTTACCCATTTTGATCGCCACGCTTGCGCTTCCATAGGATCAGGCCAGAACTCTTTTTGATTAATAATGAAACCACCCTCCACTGTATGAAACGTTATAGCGCTGGCTTTTTGAACACTATCGGTAATCAAAACATTGGTTACCACCGCTGCACCATCACAGACAATTGAATGAAGTGTAAACTGTCAAATACCATTAGCAGGATAATAGGAATTAATGGCTGCAAAGTTATCCCTGCCAACAATAAGCTCACCAGACTGAGGCCAAAAACCCTCAAAATCAGGACTAAGCCACTCACTCGCTTTCGCAAAGTCATTTGTTTGCATAGCATTCCAGAATGATAGAGCAACGTCCTTGGGGGACATTTTTTCTCCGTTGAAAGTAATTTAGGGGCAAGCGTTAAAATACTATTTTTCATCTGGAACTAGATTCGAAATTCGAGTTCGCACGCTGATTTAGAACCACGAAGCGGTGAAAAACTGCCGCAGTGTAGCCGGATGTTATGTGTAATTTTGTAGCGCCCCCCCATTGGCAACACGCACCAGCCGCTGCATGAGCAGCAGACGCGCTATCCACCGAAGACTATCCAAAAACTTGTCATGACCTCCTGCTTCCGAGATCTCGTCAATTCCGAGTTGCGCCCAACTCCGTACTGCGGCTCTTGAAAGACGATGAAACTCTGACAATGCACCGTAATGAGCGACTGCACTCCTGAAGGCGAACCACACATTGACATCCTTCCATGTTTGCTCTGTTGAGCCAATTCGAGCCTCCCTAAGCAGTCGGAATACAATGTGGACAGAGCCTTTGCTGAGCCGAGGACTTCCGTTCTCTTCCTCCATAACAATTCCCTCGTAGTTCGTAAGAGGCTCGTTTGGATCGAACGCCTCCTGCTCAGCTAATAGTTCGAGTAGCTGCCATAGGCGAATGTACTGATACCTCGTATCACGCTCACGACGCGCCTCTTTGTACAACTCAGCTAGGAAAGCACTCATCGAGTCTACCGATATACCCGCAACATATGCCTCTAAAGATTCCGCCGATTCGCCAGCTAGCTGACCAGTTAGGAGATTGCCCACATAGGTAGGAGTGATAGTAAACTTGGTGGCTCGGCGTGAGCTGTGGTCGAAGAGAACAACATCGAAAATCGAACCTCCGGCATCTCTAGAAAGTGCAAGCGCGAGCAACACGGCGTTCGTCTTCCCGACACAATAATCTCTTGCAGTTTCTAGCGAGTTCGATTGAATCGCTGGAAAATGCACAACGCAAACAGGGTTCGCGCTTCGCGATTGCGACTCAAGCTGTCCTCCATACTCAAAAATGATGTCTGTGGAGGTTCTTTGCTCAAGAAAAGTGTTTACAAATTCGTGTGAATCACGGGTACCAATCCCGTCATTTGTTGGCACTAGTTCCAATCGTTCCAATCGAATGCGCGTTCCAATGAGGACATCTTTTATAAAGACAAATGCCGTATGTAGCGTGCTAGGCAGGGATAGGTCAGTCCGTACATCGCACGGTTCAAGAAAACGCCATTCAATCTCTTGTTCGAGCCGTTCCACCTCCTGACGAATAACATCCAGATGCCTTGAATCCTTAGCCGATTCGACGACCTCGAAGAACGTGCGCGGGTAGTCCTTTACTGCCACTAGATCAATATTTGGTTTCTCATTTGCTTCCCCGCCATCGTGTAGCTTTACTAACCGGACCTCATAAACACCAATTGCTAAGTGTCTCGTATCAATATCGACAGCCAACTCCTCTTTCGCTGTTATCTTCGGTGTCGTACCAAAGCCAAGCTTAGATGAGGGATTTAGTACACCGCAGTCGTACACCTCGACTTGAAGCTGCGCATACCCAGGCCCTTGCTTATGCTGCAGCCTCAGCTCAATTGATTGACCCTTGATTGCTGATGAAGTTGAAAGCTCGACAATTAACATTCGTAAACACCTAACGCCACCTTAAGCGGTGAGTAATAGTTGGCTATAATGTGAAGCGGAGCGGAACCGAGCCAACTGTTACGAATCCGACTTTAAGGCCTTGTTAGACCATTTATTGTACCTTTGTAATACTGAAACCACTTAAGTCATCGGTCTCAACAATGTCGTAAAAATCGACATGATTACTGATATTCTGTGAGATTAGTTTTCTGTAGTGCTCTTTGCGGCCACCACTCATACGTAAACCAAAAACCACATGACTTAGGGTTCCAGGGAAATCAAAAAGTCCGTGGGTTTCTTCAACGTATCTCCACTCTTTTTCATAGATCCATACAGGAGTTTTTCTACTGATAGTTGAACGGAAAACTTCATCCCCAAACGAGACACGCTGAACATTTTCTTGACCAGAACCAAAAGACATAATTTGCACTTCATTTTTAAAACCAGACTTGAAGGTCGGTTTGTCTCGTGAGTAAGTTACGGGCAGACAATGCCTTTCATTTGAAAGTTTACAATCACTCGAATAGCTAAACCCTAGTGCAATGCCTTGGTGATTTGCACCATAATGAGCCCACATTAGCTCATTTGAGCAGTCTTCACTAAGGCTGAAAATACCAACTTGAGATAGGCGCATACGCATATCTTTAATAACATTTTCTGGCCTTGAAAGTTCAATTCCATGATCTGAGTACAACTTTCTCATAGCTTTCACTTTTCTCGGGTGGTCCAGTTTAGAAAAGCGCTTTATCCATTGCTTAGTTTCTCTCTCGCTAAGCGAGAATAATCGCTTAGGTGGTTCAAATAAAGGCGGTCTCATTACCACCCCCATTAACTGACCGTTTTCAAGTTCTCGAACAGTTTTCGCCTCCCATTCAGGAGGAATTTTACCCGTTTTGCATTCGAGAGGATCGTTTAATTGCTCCGGAGAAGATAACCAAACCTTTTGGTTTTTGATTATATCTTCAGTTCGCTCAGAGTCGTCACGATACTTATAAAGTACTTCTGGTTTCAATCTACAAACTCTCTAATTAATTGCACTGTAGCTTCTGAGACCTAACAATTAAGGGTTATACGGCAGCGTAGCTGCAGCTCTAACCCACTGTTGAACAGCTGCGGTCTATATAGGGGATTTGCTTTTTTCATGGTAGGACTTCCCTGTTATATAACTCGCTAGATACCAAAATCTGTTTGGACGATGCCGCTTCAGATGGTCTTTGATCGCCGCTATGTTGATTCTTTATTTGCTCTTTTGTAGCGCGATTTGATCCGCGAGGCAAGGGATTCCCTCAGTCCCTATGATCGGATCTTTTTTATACTCTAAAATCTCAAGTTGAAATACTTAGTGGTCACTTCGAAACTCATTTCAATATCGCACTAAAAGCACTATAAACAGGTCTCTCGCCTGTCAATCACCTTGGTTTGGTTTTGCGCTGACGCGTTGAGCCTGCGAAACAGGCGCGAGCAAAGCGAATACCAAACATTGCGAATCTGCTTAAATTAATTTTACAAACATAGTTTATGCATGTGCACGAACTGTTCGTCTTGTCTGATCACCTCGAAGCCCAGCCTTTTGTATAGTTGCCCTACTCGATTTCCTTGTAAGTAACAAAGCTGAATTGGTAACGATTGTTGAGCGGCAATGTCAATGACACTCTTCAAGACATGGCTACCAATACCTTTACCCTGATACTGTGGTAGCAAGAAAAAACGACCAAAATATAAATAGTCAGCATGAAACTGTACTAAATAACTACCGACTGCAATTCCATCGACTTCTATTATGGTTGGTTTTTCCTCGTTCCATTCATTGCGATGAATGTCTCTTTGAGCATTCTCGTCCCAACCAAAGACAGCTTTGATTGGTTCAAATTCTGCTGATTTCTTAAGCCCAAATAGGAACTCATAGTCACTATTGTCAGCTTTACGGGTTTCGTACACCGAACTCTCCAATCTTACAACTACGGATAGTTTATAACGCTTGCAGCAGTCACGCAGGCATTTCACATCGACAACCAGAGATGGTTAAGAGGCAAATGGCCCCAAATGTTCAGTTATGATTTTCCACTGACCATCCTCAAGAATCAGTACGGATGTACCTCGACCACCGCCGGAACACTTTTCTCCTTCAATAATACCTTGCCAGTTGAAGTCATATAAACACGAGAATAGATTATGCGCATTCAAACTGCGAAAGATACTAAGAAAAATGTCGACGAACATGAAAAAATGAAGTCTGATTACCTTGAATACTGCTTTAAGTATGTCGAAAAAATTTGATAAATGATGAGACTGTAGATGGCGAGACTTTTCTAAACTCTCTTTGAGGGCTAATGTTCAAAGTAAGAGATCTTTTAATCCATCTAGTAATAAAGTGAAAGCTTCGCTTTCAACGGCACATTACGCTGCGCTCATGATGCCCTACGAATAGCTACAATGTAGTCAGTTCGACGCGACGAAGTTGCGCGACTTTATGGAGTTTCATAGTCATTAACAGAAAGAATCTCTCGAACAACAAGAGCAATCTATGCATTTCAATACAAGGAGCGTAGGTAACAATCATGCGCCTATGAAAGAAATCAGGCATTAAAGATCTTAAAGCGAATTTTTGGTTACTTTTTGGGCGCTTGCAAAAAGTTACCCGCCCAGCGGGGCGGAATAACCTTGCAGCTCAATGCTAATGAGAGGAAAACTACGGAAATTAAGCCTTTGGAACGGATTCCAATAGCGCAACAAGTAGTCGCCAAAAATCCCCAACGGAGTCAATCTCCATGCGTTCAGTTGGTGAATGGGCGCCGCGGATATTTGGGCCAAAAGACACCATTTCCATGCCTGGGTATTTCGCGCCGATGATGCCGCATTCTAGACCTGCATGAATCACTTTCACATTGGCTTCGTGACCCATAACCTCAGTATGAACAGTTAGGAAATGCTTGAGCAAGCCAGCATTTGGATCTGGACGCCAGCCTGGGTAGCCGTTTTCTAATTTCACCTCAGCTTGGATCAATGAAAATGCGGATTTTGCCACATAAGCAAGATGCTCCACGGCGGAGTCGACAAGAGAACGTACCAACAAACAGGCATCAAAGGCTTTCTTGCCGTCAGTCGTGTTGCGTAGATTGATCACGCCAAAGTTACAGGAGGTTTCTGTCACGCCTTCCAAGTCCGCACTCATGCGATGAACACCATGAGGCGCGCAGTACATGGCATTTAACAAGGCATCTTTATCATTTGCTTCCAGTTCAGTATCCAATTCAGCGGTTTCTAACGTCACCATCAAATTCGCTTCCGTGGTGATAAATTCTGCCTTAGTGGCTTTTTCGAACTCTTCGATAAAAGCAAATAACTTGGCTTGGTCTTTGTCACTTATATTAATCGTCGCTACGGCGTCTCGAGAAATAGCATTACGCAGTGTTCCACCAGTAAACGAGCTTAAACCAAAGTCACAACGTTCTTTCAAGAGGTTTAACAAGCGCACAATAAGCACGTTCGCACTGGCGCGGCCTTTATGAATATCCAAACCTGAATGTCCGCCACGTAAGCCCGACACAGTGATTTTGAACGCTTTCTTATCACTGCCAGTCGCCACAATGGGATATTGTTTTGCCACATTGATGTCCATACCACCAGCACAGCCAATGTACACATCACCGCGATCCTCTGAATCCAAGTTCAATAAGATTTTGCCTTTTAGAATACCCTCTTCAAGCTGCAATGCACCGCGTAAGCTGGTTTCTTCTTCGATGGTAAACAAGGCTTCAATTGGCCCGTGAGCTAAATCAGTCGATTCCAACACCGCCATCGCAGCAGCCACACCAATGCCATTGTCAGCACCAAGCGTTGTTCCGGTGGCTTGAACCCAGCCATCGATCACTTGCGTGATAATCGGGTCTCTGGTGAAGTCGTGGTCATTATCAGCGTTCTTTTGCGCCACCATGTCCAAATGGCCTTGTAAGACAACGGTTTCTCTGTCTTCCATGCCTTTGCTGGCGGCTTTGCGTATTAGCAGGTTTCCCACTGGGTCAACATAGGTTTCATGGCCTAAATCCGTCGCCCATTGAATTAGATGCTCTCTTAATGCTGCTTCGTGATATGACGGACGCGGTATATTACATAATGTTTGGAAATGACGCCAAATTGCGGTTGGTTGTAACGTCGTGAGTACTTCGTTCATTTTGGTCTCTTGTATTTTTTTAATGGCATGTTGCGAATGTTAGCAACACTAAAGAAGAGCACCAATTGTGGCAATCGAAATTAAGACTACGCCGATAGAGAAAACGTATGCATTAATAAATCATTCTTAATAAAAACTAACAAATCTAGTAAGCTAAACAGGCACAGAAAATTAAATGAAACGCCGTTTTAATTATTTCTGGTGACAAACAAAAATCTCCTTTAAGATGAGGGAAAGAATAAAAACACGGATAAACATAACAATGCAAAACATGCTGGATTACCTAACCCTCTACGCCGACACTATTCTTAAACACTATCGTGACCCTTATCACGGCACGCCATTATTCTTTGATGGCTGCAACACCCTTAATCGCAAGCCAGTAACGTGGAAAAATACCGACGGCACCGAGTGGGAACCATCCAATATTGCCAGCCAACAAAATCTGTTTCGCTTTTTCTGCGGTTTAAGTGCGTTAACCAATCAACCAAAATACAAACAAGCCGCGCAAGAGGCGATCCAATGGCACTTTGACCATGCCGATGCCAGTGGCCTTATTCGTTGGGGTGGACACTCTTTTCTGGATTTAAAAACCCTCAATACCGTTGGGCCAGAAAATAAGAACATGGTGCACGAACTCAAGCACCACTGCCCATTTTATGAACTCATGTATGAAACCAATCCAACCGCGACCAGCAGAATGATCAAGGCTATTTGGAACTGTCATGTGACAAACTGGGACAACATGGAAATGTCACGCCACGGCAGCTACGGATTAGAATTCGACGAGACTACTTTTTGGGACAAACCACAAAACAGACACCTAGAACCACTACGTGAAATGAAAGGATTATCTTTCGTCAATATCGGCAACGATCTAGTATTCAGCGCAGGAATGCTCTCTAAGCTAGATCGCGATGAAAAAGCCCTTTCTTGGGCAGAGTTTTTAATGAGTCAATACGTCAACAGCCGTCACCCAGACACCAAGCTTGGTTGCTACCAATACAATCGCCCATTAAAAACAGGCGACGCGCCAGAAGACGAAAAAGACCCACAATACACCTTCTCATTTTGGGGCGACAGAGCCCAACGTCAATTTGGTCCAGAATACGGCGATGTGGCGAAAGAAGCTTGGGTATTGTTCAAGATGGATGAAGAGGCTCTTAATGGGCCAGAAGGAATTTATGGGGACTGCGGTCTAGCGCAAACGCTACTCGCAAGAGAGCTTGGTGAGGATGGTAAACAGCTATTAGATTGGACGACTGAAGGCTTGGAAGCTTGGGCGTATTACGCCTACGATGCAAATACAAATGAAATCAAGCCCATGTTCGCCGATGGCAAAGACCTAACAGGACAACAGATTCCTCGTTACGGTTATTATGGTAAAAAGGGCGTAGAAATTATTCGTCGCCCTGTTCCTTCTCATGTTTTTCTTGCTTACGTCACTAACTGGACAGAAAACTGTTCGGTTGGGAACCAGAGCAATATCATTTGGGCTACCGTCTGCGCTATGGCAAAACATTTTGATCTTGGCAACTGGGTAAACGATGAACCAAACGTCAATCTGCAAACCAAGGCAGACGAACCACTATTCCTATTTGCCACCTTAGAAATGTATCAAGCAACTAAAAACGCGAGCTACTTAACCCTTGCAGAAAAGTTGGGAGAAAACATATTTGAACGCAGTGCTAATCGAGAGCTTTTTACGGCTAGCCACAAACATATTCACTGCCGATTCGACGATATCGAACCGCTCGCCCTACTCAGCCTTATTGCCGCGAAACAAGGTCAACGTGAATTGGTGCCAATTTATCGCAGTCGCGGCGGTTATATTCACGGAGATATGATGATGCCTGATGGCAGTATCAAAAATACCATGGATGTAAAATCGATTTACCCTTGCACTCTATAAACAGAATTAAGACAAGCAACGTTAAAAAAACACGCGATAACCAAAACAAAAAAAGACGCCCCGATAATATTTACCGTGGCGTCTTTATTAAACTCAGTAACTGAGCTGATACCGTTTAGCACGTAAAGTCTGGCTTGTATTTTCGTCTTATTTTTTCTTTAAAGACGCCGCTGAGAAAGTAACAAACTCTTCCGCACTGGTTGGGTGAACACCCACAGTATCGTCGAAGTCGGCTTTAGTCGCGCCCGCTTTTATCGCAATACCTAAGCCTTGAATAATCTCACCAGAATAATCCCCCACCATGTGAGCACCAATGACTTTATCGTCGGCATTGTTTACCAATAGTTTCATCAAAGAACGAGATGTACCGCCGCTTAATGTGTGCTTCATTGGACGAAAATCCGTTTGATAAACGCGGAAGTCTAGACCACGTTTTTCTGCTTCTTGTTCAGTTAAACCAACTGTACCTATAGCTGGCTGGCTGAAGACAGCGGTTGGAATATTGTCGTAATCAAAGTCCACTTCTTTGCCATCGAACCAATAAGCGATAAGCGCCATGGCTTCTTTAATAGCTACTGGCGTTAACTGAATACGATCGGTTACATCACCAAGAGCAAAGACGCTTTTCGCAGAAGTTGTAAAGTTATTATCTACAATTACAGCACCATTTTTACCGGTTTTAATGCCCGCTTTATCAAGCGCTAAAGAAGCAACATTAGGTACACGACCCGTTGCATAAAGAATCAAACCGAATTCTTCCGAGTGGCCATCTTTAAAATGCACTGTTCGAGCGCCGTTTGGATTAGTCGTATCGACAAGCTCAATACTCTCTACGTACGTATTCAAACGCACATCGATGCCAGACTTTTTGTATTCTTCACTGGCAAAATCACGTACGTCTTGGTCAAAACCGCGAAGTAGCTGATCACCACGATAAGCAAGACTGGTTTCAACACCCAAACCATTCAAAATCCCTGCAAACTCTACGGCAATGTAACCGCCGCCAACAACAAGGGCTTTTTTAGGCAGTTCGTCTAGGAAGAACATTTCGTTAGAACTAACCACTAAATCGCTGCCGTTGAATTCAGGAATAAAAGGCTTAGCACCAACAGCGATTAGAATTCTCTCTGCAGTGTAGGTTTTACCATCTACCATCACAGTGTGTTCATCGACAAAGCTCGCATAACCCGAAATTAGCTCCACGCCAGCATTACCGAGTAAATTGCCGTAAATGCCGTTTAGACGCTCAATTTCTTTGGTCTTGTTGTCACGTAAAACCGACCAGTTGAATTTAACACCTTGATGAGACCAACCAAAGCCTGCAGCTTCGTCAAAACCATGGCCATATTCAGAACCATAAACAAATAACTTTTTAGGCACACAACCAACATTTACACAAGTTCCGCCTAATGCGCTGCCTTCGGCAACAGCGACTTTATAACCTTTAGATGCTGCAACACGGCTCGCACGAACGCCACCAGAACCGGCGCCAATAACAAATAAGTCGTACTGATAAGACATTCTGAGTCTCCAAAATTATTCACGATGTAATATGAGAACAGTTTATCAGTCTCATCCACTTAGAAGAAGGCTGATCAAATAACAAAGATCGATAAAACAAATACTAGATTGAAATGACAAGATTTAAGCAAGGCTAAATTTACATTTATCCTAATTCAGAAACCAAAATAGAATCTCGTTCTTTAATAAAATCAAAACTGTCTACTTTAGCTATTTTGTCTCTGTTTTCAGCGATGACCAACGAAAGCTAGGCCAGTAGTAACTAAAAATAATTAACAACAAAGTAAGCGGCCATGCACCGAAAAACACAGCAAAATCGCTATAATGCGGCATATCTTTCGACAACATGACAACCAGAACACCTTTTAATCCATAGGTAAAAATCCATACCAAAGAGACCTCTTGCCAAACTCGATCATATTTTGCAGTGCCATAAAAGGGAGACAGCTTCAAAGATGGAAGCGCATTTTCAGCCTGTGTTCGCACGACTGGTCGCCCTATCAACGAATAAAAACTAAAAACTATGATGACAGTGATAGATCCACCAACCGATAAAAACACACTTTCCTGCTTAATTTCAAAGAAGGTGAAACCATTGAGATATAAAAAATGGGCACAGCCAGAGATAAGGATAAGCGCAATAATGGAAAGTGATTTAGCTTGTTTAGAAAACAATTCTAGAAAACCAGAGTAACAAGCAGTTAGCAATAGGGCAGCACCGGCACCAAGACTCCAAAATGCAATATTGTAGAGGATGACTGGTATAATAATGGTAAGTCTCGCCTCCGGTGACAGGAAATAGCTCATTGCTCCGATGGATTTTGTATCCGTCATCTAAAAGTCCTTTTCACAAGAAAGTATTTTAAATAAAAAATGTTACGCTTTAAGTCTCTAAGATATCATCAAGCGCAATAGATAATACGATAACTATTGCGAAAATAATTACTACGAATTGTCCCACAAGGAAGTCATTGATATGTTCGTTTTCATCATCCTCACTTACGTTGTCATCATGGCACTCTATTTCTTGCGTAAAGAAGACGGTAATAAATTAATTATTGCCATGGCAGGGCTAACCGCTATTCCTCTTTTTACCGACGATTATTGGCATTGGTTACAGCTAAGTGCGGCATTGAGTGTGGCGATCTTAGTCGTGGAGGGATCTAAAGCGGGACCAACTGGCGGTGGAGCGATTGTTGCTCTTTTTGCTTTTTTTCTGGTCGCTTTTTTTATCAGTATCATCATAAAAACAGTATGGACTTTTTTTACCGACTTCAGCTTCTCGACTTTTCATCTGGACGGTCCACTTAGCTATGAATGGCCTACTTATGTTGTTGCTTTATATGGACTCGCTATTATTCTTGCCCTAACTGCTATTTTCCGTAGCAATAACGAGACTCTAGAATTACAGAACATCAATATTGCTGCATTAGGCTTCGCAGCTTTACCGCATTTCTGTGGCTCATTCCTTTATGGTATGGCACTAAGCTTAAGCATAGTTGCCATATTATTTTTACTCGCAATAATTAGAAAAATAGACTCGGAACAACGCTTCCTTTTTGTCTACTCAACGTTAGGTATAATTCCTGGTAGCTTTTTAGTAAAAGGGATAATGGTCACCTTTTTCTGAAGAATACAAACACCTTTAACTTATAGAACTATAAATACAAACAGGCTTGATATATCAAGAGATAGATCTATCTATAGCAATGAATGCGTAAATCCCTTTATGCCACCAACGCAACTGGGTATCATTAAGAAAATTCGCTATGGAATTATTCACATGAAATTTGTCTCTTTTAATATCAATGGTTTGCGTGCTCGACCACATCAAATAGAAGCATTAGTTGAAAAGCTCGCGCCGGATGTAATCGGCTTACAAGAAATTAAGGTTCACGACGACGCTTTTCCGCACGAGATCCCTGAATCTATTGGCTATCACGCCTATTATTATGGACAAAAATCACACTACGGGGTTGCCATTTTTAGTAAGCAAGAAGCGACTAAAGTAGAATACGGTTTCCCAGGTGATGATGAAGATGCTCAGCGTCGTATGATCATTGCGACATTTGATACACCACAAGGTCCAGTAAAAGTATTGAACGGTTACTTCCCTCAAGGTGAAAGCCGTGACCACGAAACTAAGTTTCCAGCGAAACGAAAGTTTTATGCGGACTTAATGGAATATCTTGCGACTCACTCTTCTGATGAAAAAATCATCGTGATGGGCGACATCAATATTTCTCCAACCGATTTAGACATCGGTATTGGCGAGCCAAATGCAAAACGTTGGTTAAAAACAGGCAAATGTAGCTTCTTACCTGAAGAAAGAGAATGGTTTACAACTTTGGCAAACTGGGGATTGACGGATACGTATCGTCAACTTAACCCTACCAAAAATGATCGCTTTAGCTGGTTTGACTATCGTTCAAAAGGCTTTGAAGACACACCAAAACGCGGTTTGAGAATTGACGTGATTATGGCTTCCAATGGACTAATGCCCTACTTGGAAAATTCCGATGTGGATTATGACTTGCGTGCACTAGAAAAGCCTTCAGATCACGCACCAATCTGGACTAGCTTCAATCTGAGCAAATAAAAGTCATCTAGGCGGTCATTGTGCAATTATTATACAAAACCATATAATGACCGTCTTACTTGATAAGAGCCGCTACTCAACACCACTAGTCCCAGTCTTATCCACAGACAATGTGGATGGTTTTATTTTTACTATAAAGCTCAGCACATAATTTGCCGTATTAGAAACGAGAAAAGATCATGAAAAACGAAACACTTACAATGGAAGATATGCTGCAACAATCATCTCAAGCGGCTACATTTCTAAAAGCACTGAGCAACGAAAACCGTCTGATGATTTTATGCCACATACTTGATCAAGAATTGTCCGTGACTGCTTTAAATGAAAAGCTTCCATTAAGCCAATCCGCTCTATCTCAACACTTAGCAGTGTTGCGAAAAGATGGGCTAGTTAATACTCGTCGCGAATCACAAACTATTTTTTACAGCATTGGCGACGCTCGTGTAAAAGAGTTAATCAAAACTCTTCACGGCCTATTTTGTCCGGCACTTTAGAATAGAAAAGAGTTTTATAGATAAAACTCTTTCAGTAAATCCGCCAGCAAGGCGGGCTGCTCTAAAGGCAACATATGCCCGCAGTTATCAATAGTGTTAACATCAAAACATTTTGAGCTTTTCATTTTTGCTAATACTGCACTCGACAATAAAGGATCTTCGCTTCCTACAGCAAAACACAGTGGAAATTTGACCTCTTCAAGTATTAACAATAGATCTGGCCGAACCAAACTACTCTTTAATTGCTGAATAAATACCGCTTCCCCTAGTGCCTTATCCATTGCAAAAATAATATCAACAAGCTCGCTTTTGTCCTTATTAGCCTGTCCCAACATAGCAGCAGCTTTTTTCTTTGGTATACCGTTGTAACCTTGCTTCAGAACCCAGTTGAGTGCAACTTCACGTTGCTGCTGTTCTGTTGCTAGCAGGCCGCTTGCTGTATTAGATAAAACCATTAGTCGCTTCACACGCTCTGGATACTTCAACGCAAACGCGCAAACCAAATACCCACCCATGGAAAAGCCAAGTAAGTTAATAGGACTTTCTGGCAATATCTCTGCAAGAACATCTACTATGGCTTCGATTGTCTCTTCCATAGGTATTGGCACATGTTGCAAATGTAGCGACTCGCCTAGCGTATTCTGTGTGAAACTCCAAAGACGCTCATCACACATAGTGCCGGGCAAACAATAAATTTTCGTAACCAAAACACGCTCTCTTCAAATGAAAATTAATATCGTGTATCACGAAATCTTAGAAAGCTTGCAAACCTAGGGATGCCTCGCTCAGTATAACCATGATATTTATAAATGACATGATCACCTATATTTGGAGGAGAGTTGCGCTCTTCATCTGAAAAGCCACTGCCTATTTTAAAGCGAATACCAGATGGCATTTCCACTAAAACAGACCCCATCATGCCATCGTATTTACCTGAACCGTTAAGAATCTCAATAACTTGTGCATCCGCTTCCATGTGAGGCTTTAACTTAAGCAAGTTATCAGTACGACCCCTTTCAAACCGGGCGAGCTTCCTATGCAGCATCAAACCTTCTGCACCTTTATTTACATATGCAGCCAACATACTATGAAGCGCTTCGTTATTACGAACAGAGAATTGTTCAACAGGTCGAACGTGGGGAAGATCTAGAATCGTCAATAGACGAGTATAACGCTTATACCTTTCTTCAAAGGTCATGTTTCTTTCTCTGTCTGGCGCATCAAACACCATGTAGTAAATCTTACGCCATTCGCTGTCTACTGGAGTCTGTTTCCTCACAGTCGACATGATAAAAGAAAAATCATTATGTGTAGACCAAAGTTCTCCATCGAGCCAAACTCGTGGCAATTTATCAGTAAACCATTTAGGAGCAAAAATTGGATTTCCTTGACGAGTTACTAGCTTTTCACCCGTCCAGATAGCACGGATTCCATCGTATTTTTCACTAATAAGATACTCTTTCACATGAACATCTTCGGAAAACACATTGGCCAATTGCACATTAGGTTGTGCAAAAAGAAATAAGGGAAGCAAGCATAGCCATACGGCCAAACATTTTATTTGAAACATTATTCACTCCTTTGACAATAAAAGCGCTATTCCATAGCACTTAATTAAGCTAAACGATTTGTTTTGAAGAATCAAATCGTTTGCGCTGCATAACTAGACAGTTATGCATAAAAAAGCCCATATTTTTTACCAAATATGGGCTTAGGTCTTACTATTAAAAATCGCTCTATTTGCTTAGTTGAACAATCAACTTGTTCATACGACTAACAAATGTCGCTGGATCTTCTAATTGGCCACCTTCAGATAAGGTCGCTTGTTCAAACAACAACCAAGCCATATCTGAAAAGCGCTCTTCATCGGTTTCAGTATCCATTTTAGCAACGATTGGGTGATCTGGGTTCACTTCCAATGTCGGTTTAGACTCGGGAAGCTTCTGACCAGCTTGCTCAAGCAAACGACGCATCTGCAGACCCATATCGTATTCACCAACCACTAAGCACGCAGGAGAGTTTGTTAATCGATCAGTTGAATTAACACCAGCAACTTTCTCATTCAACACGGCTTTCATACGATCAAGAAGTGGCTTCATTTTCTCAGCCTTTTCTTCTTTCTCTTTCTTCTCTTCTTCGTTTTCTTGGTCAGCTAAATCTAACTTGCCTTTAGTGACGTCTTGGAAAGATTTGCCCTCAAACTCTTGTAGAGAAGACATCATCCATTCGTCGATACGATCGCTCAACAACAATACTTCAAAACCTTTTTTGCGCAAGATTTCTAAATGCGGGCTGTTTTTCGCGGTATTGTGGCTCTCGGCGTAAATGTAGTAGATCTTATCTTGACCTTCTTGCATGCGCTCGATGTAATCAGCCAAAGACACAGTTTGTGCAGCTGCATCTGTATGTGTTGAGCTAAAGCGCAACAAGCCTGCGATTTTATCTTTGTTACCCATGTCATCAGCTGGGCCTTCTTTGATGACATTACCGAACTCATCCCAGAATTTTTGGTAATCTTCTGGCTCGTTCTTCGCCATTTTGCCTAGCATATCCAATACACGTTTCGTCAATGCTGAGCGCATAGAGTCAACCGCGTGATCGTTTTGCAAAATTTCACGAGATACGTTCAAAGACAAATCGTTAGAATCAACCACACCTTTTACGAAACGCATGTATGGCGGCAAGAAGGCTTCTGCTTCATCCATAATGAATACACGCTGAACGTATAGTTTCAGGCCGCGCTGCATATCACGATTCCAAAGATCGTAAGGTGCTTTAGAAGGAATATACAGTAAGCTTGAGTATTCCAACTTACCTTCAACTTTGTTGTGAGACCATTTCAAAGGCTCTTGGTAATCATGAGAGATGTGCTTGTAAAATTCTTGGTATTCTTCGTCCGTTACTTCATTACGTGGACGAGTCCAAAGTGCTTTTGCAGAGTTGACCGCTTCGTATTCTGGCGCTTTATTTTCATCAACTGGTTTAGGATTGCCCTCTTCGTCCATTTCAGGATAAACCGGTTTTTCCATTTCCACAGGAATAGAAATATGGTCAGAGTATTTAGTAACCAAATGACGAAGACGGAAGTTATCTGCGAATTCTTTTTCACCCGCTTTTAGGTGTAAAATAATGCGCGTACCACGGGAATCTTTCTCAATATTTTCAATAGTAAACTCGCCAGAACCATCGGATACCCAGCGAACAGCTTGATCTGCTGCCACACCTGCACGACGAGTTTCAACCGTTACTTTGTCAGCAACAATAAAAGCAGAATAAAAACCAACACCAAACTGTCCAATTAGTTGGCTGTCTTTTTTCTGATCGCCGCTTAATTGCTCCAAGAAAGCAGAAGTTCCAGATTTTGCAATCGTACCAAGGTTGGTAATCGCCTCTTCACGGGACATGCCAACGCCATTATCATCGATAACAACTGTATTCGTATCTTTATCAAATTCAATACGAACACGTAGATTTGGGTCTTCAGCGAGAAGGTCTGCGTTAGCGACAGACTCAAAACGAAGCTTGTCTACTGCATCGGATGCGTTAGAAATAAGCTCTCGTAGAAAGATCTCTTTGTTGGAGTACAAAGAGTGGATCATCAAATGCAGTAGTTGTTTAACTTCTGTTTGAAACCCTAACGTTTCTTTTTGAGTATCAGTTGCCATGTTGTAACTTGCTCCTATTTGAATGAACCTCCGGACAAAAACCAAAGGCGTATTGCGTTTCACTTGTGCCTCATAGATAAAGCCTCTTGAAGCAATTTCAAGAGGCAAACACGCAAAAAGAAGCAAAAAGTCACAATAAACTTATGGATATAAACACGTTAGAGGCATTTGGGAAGGAACAAAGAAGATACCTGATCACTTTGCGATCAGGCTTTAGGTGTTTTTCCGAACCAAGGTTAGGCCATCCCCAATCGGAATGAGGGACAGTTCAACGTCTATATCATCATGAATGGTTTTATTTAACTCGCGAACAATCTTTGTGTCTTTATCGATAAACGCCTCATCGGCGACATTCCCCCACCACAGAGTATTATCGATTAACAAACAACCGCCCGGACGTAATAATTGTTTCGCCAATTGATAGTAGGTCAAAAGGTTTTGCTTATCTGCGTCGATAAAGATGAAGTCGAAGGTTTCACGCTCAGCATCTAGAAAAGATTCTATAACAGGCAAGGCTTTATCACAGTAGGTCGTAACACGATCCATCACGCCAGCTTGGTCTAAATAGCGAGTAGCAATATCCAGCCACATTTGCTTTTTCTCGATAGCGACTAATCTTGCTTCTTTTGGCATCGCCATCGCCATAGACAAAGTACTGTAGCCAGTAAAAACGCCAATTTCGAGAAGTTTCTTTGGCGCTTGTAGCTTAACCAACAAGGCTAACAACTGCCCCACTTCCGGCGACAGCTGCATACGAGCCATATGATATTGAGCTGTTTCACGACGTAAGGCTCTTAATAAACCGTCCTCACGAACGGAGACATCAACCAAATACTGGTAAAGCCTGTCATCAACATTAACGGTACGATTAACAGGCTTATCATCTTCAGGTAAAGGTTTGGGGAAATTAGGAAGCATGAGATTTCATAACGAGTCCGCGACTCAAAGTTTTAAATGTTTTAGAACGGAATTCACGGCGATAAAGTACCGCTACAACCATCAAGCTGGCAGCCATACAGAAATACGGACCAAGGAACCAACCACAAAAAGCCATCGCAAAATAGAAAGCACGTAAACCGTAGTTAAATTGGTTTGCGGCTAGACTGCAAATTTGCGCCATATGCATGGCATAAAGTTCACGCTCGCTATCTTCAATACCTCGCTCTGTGGCTAATGGCGCACTGCCAACTAATACGGAGCAAAAGTTATATTGTCTAACGGACCAAGTGAAAGTGAAAAATGCGTAAGAAAAAATTACTACTAAAACGATAATTTTCAATTCCCACTCTTGCTGACTCATCGGAGATAAAAGATAAAAATCCGATAAAATGCCAAGCGCTTTTTCTGAATAGTTAAATGCGGTAAAAAGACCCGCAATAATCAACAAGCTGCTTGAAGCAAAAAACAAACTACTTCTTTCTAAGTTCGCCATTACAGAGGCATCCGCAATGCGATTATCTCGTCTAAGTAAGCGTGACATCCAAGCTAATCGAAACTGATGCAATACGCTTACCAAACAAGAGCGACGCTTAGAATTATATTGAGCATAAAAAGCATACCCCCACCAACACGCAAAAAAGACAAAAAGTGTTGCTATATCAAGGGGGTTTAACAGTAATGAAATAGAATGCTTTTCCATATTTTAACTCTGCTGAAAGAACAGTTTAGGGTGGCAATATTAGACCACTTTTCACTTTACATGTCCCAGTTTCCGCTTAGAAAATTCAGCAAATCATTCTAAAAAAATAAATATAAATTCTTCATCAAAAAACACTTGCATCGATAGAAAATATCGGTAAGATCTCGCCGGTCAACACGACATGCGGATGTGGTGGAATTGGTAGACACGCTGGATTTAGGTTCCAGTGCTTCACGGCGTGAGAGTTCGAGTCTCTCCATCCGCACCATCTTATTTGTTTCTTAGCACTCACCTCTTAAGTCAAATTACGAAATTACTAACCTTTTTATTAATTTATAAAACACTCATATCTTTATCATCACGTTTTTGGCATAAAAAAACCGAACCCATTTACTGAATTCGGTTCTATATAGTTACCTAGCCTCAAACCAAGTTACTTTATTTCAATTTCCAAGATACTTGTTTGCCAGCAAAGAAAGGCACAATTGGCTCTCCGTTCGGCAAAGTAATACTGTTAGGCACCTCCCAAGACTCACGAATCAAGGTCACTTTTTCTGTGTTACGCGGCAAACCATAGAAGTCAGCACCATAAAGGCTTGCAAAGCCCTCTAGCTTGTCAAGGGCGCCTAGCTCATCAAATACTTGTGTGTATAGCTCAAGCGCAGACCAAGCACTGTAACAGCCCGCACAACCACAATCTGACTCTTTACGGTGTTTAGCATGTGGGGCAGAGTCAGTTCCCAAGAAAAACTTAGGCGATCCAGATTTAACCACTTCACGCAAAGCTTGCTGGTGAGTACTGCGTTTAAGCACAGGCAAACAATAATTATGTGGTCGAACACCACCATCTAGCATGTCATTACGATTCAACAATAAATGCTGAGGCGTAATTGTTGCGGCTACACCATCACGAGCCGCCAAGACAAAATCTACAGCCTCTTTTGTGGTTATATGTTCGAACACCACTTTTAGATTCGGCACTCGATCAACAATATTCACCATGTGCTGATCGATAAATTCTTTTTCTCGATCAAAAATATCAATGTGCTTTTGCGTCACTTCACCATGAATCAGCAACAACATGCCATTGTCTGCCAAGGCTTCAAAAACTGGATACAGTGACTCTAGGGAATTTACACCCGAATCAGAGTTAGTTGTCGCGCCAGCTGGATACATTTTGGCCGCCAACACTCCGGCTTTTTTCGCATCTTGGATATCTTGAACACTGGTTTTGTCTGTTAGATAAATAGTCATGACAGGCATAAAAGTACTACCAGCAGGACGAGCCGCTAAAATACGCTCTTTGTAGCTTAATGCTAACTCAGCAGTCGTAACCGGCGGCACCAAATTTGGCATCACTACAGCACGCTCGAAACAACGAGCCGTAGCTGGAACCGTCTCAAGTAACATATCTTGATCACGAAAATGTAAGTGCCAATCATCTGGCTTGATAATAGTAATTTCGTTCATTATTTACCTACTGTTTTTTTTCAGACGAAAAGTTGTATAACGAATTATCAATAAGCCCATTAGTGTAAATTTGTATATAGGCTTTTAATCGCTGCTCTAATTTCTCTAGATTTACTGGCTGCACCAAACCCGCAGGCTTAGTAAATGTTTTTGGTAGCTCACCAGTTTCAACTAATGCACCCTCTGCCATAGGCAACTTCACATATTTTCCTTGTGATAATAACCAAAAAGCATCGTCTTCCTTGATGATTGCATCTGCACGAGCATTCTGTTCCAACAATGAACGCCCAAATGGCAAGATTTTCTCTTGCTCTGGCAGATTCAAATAATCAACGATTGTAGCAGGGATATCGATTTGTTGAGCCATATCGGTGATAACACCATTATCTATTTCTTGATTAGGCTGATACAAAATAATGGGGACCTGATGACGACCTAAAGAAGAGGCAAAACGAGGATCGAAGTTATCCGATGTATGGTCAGCAGTAAGAACAAACAAAGTATCTTTATACCAATCTTTGGTGGCCGCCTCCTCAAAAAAACGTCTCAATGCAATATCGGAGTATTGAATAACTCTATGCATTGGGATATCACCTTCTTGTATTTTACCGACATACTGATCAGGCAAAGTATACGGAGGATGAGAGCTGATAGTAAAAATACCCGCCATAAATGGCTTAGACATTTTATCCATCTCATTCACAGTAAACTTAAGAAATGGTTCATCAAAAATTCCCCACTGCCCATCAAACTGAGAAGAATCAGGATATTCATTAAGACCAAAATAGCGATCAAAGCCAAATCGATAGGTTGTGTCGTCAAAGTACATGCTGCCATTCTTCGCACCATGGAAAAAAGCAGTACTGTATCCGTAAGGCTTTACGATTTCACCCAAGCCATGCATTACATTTGACTGATACGGCGATCGCATAAAAGCCTCAGGCATCAATGATGGGACACCTACCAAAACCGATGGAATAGCTTCAATAGAACGACGACCATTAGCAATGCCATTTGGGAAAAAGCGCCCCTTCTCAGACAGCTCTTCTAAAAAAGGTGCGTATGATTTCAAACCATAAGGAGGACCTAAATACTCCAAGCCAAAGCTCTCCAAGATCAAAATAACAACATTACGCTTTTTAATTTCAGAATCACTAGAGATCGATTTATTTTTATCAGCTATTGCCATCAACAAATCACTATCAGAGGCAAAATAAGCCACCTTTTCTAAATGATCAGCATCCTCTTTTAAAAGTGAAAATGGCGTATTTAGAACAAGAGCCCCTAACCCGCTAGAAGGATAACTATATGCATTCAGAGCTCTAATAGGCTTAGATTGAAATCCTCCCCGCCCAGCCAATACAAAAACTACTGTCAGTACAAGGCAAAGTAACACAACCCAAAATTTGGACATAAAAATCGGTTTAAGTCGCTTGCTCACCTTAAAAAACAACACGGCATAAAGAAAATAAATCAAAATGCTACCGACAACATACCACCAATAAACAAGGATTAACTCAGGCAACTGGGATACAACATCATTGGCCATAGAGAGCACTTCAAGACCGCTACGACGGCCTGTGTATGGGAAATAAACGGTATCCATAAAGTTAATGATAATTGCCGATACACTTACAAAAAATAAGTAGACAAAGACCAGCACCATATTCGCTTTGAATAAAGCGCGAAACCAAATTGAAACAAACAAAAAAAGTAAGAGTAAAGAATTTAATAGCGCAATAGTCGCTAAATCAAATCGCAAACCATGCAATAGAGCCAGCAATATATTATCAGAGGTTTCAGCCACAAAATAATCTGAGTGGACTCCAAAAAAGTACAACCGGGTTAAAATAAACCCTATAAATATCAAAATTAGCCCAACACCTAAAAAGACAAGAGGTGTTATATTTATTCTTTTGTTTTTATTATCTTGATGCATGCTGACCCTTTTCAATCAGAGTAAATATTAACGTTCATTTATAACAAAAAAAAACCGCGATTAGGCGGTTTTTTTATTTACATCATTCTAATTAATCGTTTTTACGTGGTGCTCTTGGACGACGCTCGCCGCTGCGATTTGCATCGCGATCACGACCGCCACCAGCGCCAGCACTTGGACGACGACGCTCACCACCAGCTGGACGACGATCACCACCAGATGGGCGACGATCACCGCCACCAGCTGGACGCTTACGAGTAGAAGGTGCTGCTGCACGCTTATTCAACTCATCGGCATTGTCTAGCTTAGCAATGTCAGTACGCTGACCACAAATACGAGTTTTACCCAACTTACCTAATGCATCCGCGCTTAGGTTAGAAGGTAAATCGACTGTAGCAAAATCTTCATAGATTTCGATATGACCAATGTAACGGCTTTCAATGTCAGCTTCGTTAGCAATCGCACCAACGATGTTGCCAGGCTTAACTCCATCACTATAGCCAACTTGAACAACATAACGCGTCATAGACGTATCAGGATCATCCTTTAATGGCATAGCTTCTGCCGTAACTGGACGAACTTTACGTTCGCGTGGTGCACGATCGCCACGATCGCCACGGTCTCCGCGATCACCACGGTCTCCGCGACCGCCATCACGATCATCACGATCATCACGACGTTCTCTGCGTTCTTGACGAACTTCCATTTCAGATAACAACAATGGTGTTTTACCTTGAGCCATATGAGCCAAAGCAGCCGCCATTTTCAATGGATCAACTTCGTTTTCTTTCTGGTAGCTTTGAACAAGTTCCAAGAAGAAATCAAGGTTTTCGTTATCCATCGCATCTGTAATGCTCTGCTTGAAGCGATTAACACGATGCGCATTAATATCTGAAGCAGTTGGTAGTGTCATGCTCTCAATTGGCTGACGAGTTGCGCGCTCAATCGCTTGCAACATACGACGCTCGCGATGAGCAACAAACAATATTGCTGTACCAAGACGACCAGCACGACCAGTACGACCGATACGGTGAACGTAGGATTCAGTATCATATGGAATATCGTAGTTAACAACGTGACTTACGCGTTCTACATCCAAACCACGAGCTACAACGTCAGTTGCAACAAGAATGTCAATTTGACCTTTCTTGATACGATCAACAGTACGTTCACGCAAATTCTGGCTAATGTCACCATTTAAGGCTTCACAAGCGTGGCCACGAGCAGTTAGCTTTTCAGCCAATTCTACTGTTGCCGCTTTTGTACGAACAAAGATGATCATGCCATCATGTTCGTTCATTTCAAGAATACGAGTCAAAGCGTCTAACTTATGTAGACCGCTTACTGGCCAATATTTTTGAGTAATCGTCATCGCAGTAGAAGTTTTTGTAACGATTTTCACTTCTTTAGGATTATTCAAATGACGGTTAGCTACCTGACGAATCACAGGAGGCATAGTCGCAGAGAACAAAGCTATTTGGCGAGTTGGTGGTGTTTGCTCAAGAATCCATTCGACATCGTCGATGAATCCCATACGTAACATTTCATCCGCTTCATCAAGAACTAGGGCTTTAAGACCGTCTAGTTTCAATGTTTTACGACGAATATGATCCATAACACGACCTGGTGTACCAACAACAACTTGAACACCACGTTTTAGTTGGCGAAGTTGAGTGTCGTATGACATGCCGCCGTAAATTGGCAAAACATGAAAATCAGGAAGGTTACGTGCGTAACTTTGAAATGCTTCAGCGACCTGAATAGCAAGTTCACGGGTTGGAGCCAGTACAAGTAATTGTGTCGTTTTATCTGTAACATCAATGCGAGACAGTAGCGGAAGCGCGAACGCTGCTGTCTTACCAGTACCCGTCTGCGCTTGCCCCAAAAGGTCTCGACCTTCTAATAGATATGGAATACTTTGCGCTTGGATAGCAGATGGTTGCTCGTAACCTAGGTCAGCAACCGCTTTAAGAACAGGGGCGATTAGGCCCAACGAATCAAATGTAGGCTGAGTATCAGCGTCAGACATGTAAATTAGTACCTTTTTTTGGTGAGGATAAGGCCTGTAATCATTTACATGCCTTAATGAAATTCTCTAGAAATTCTCGGAGGAAAAACTGATGGCGAAGTATATACAATAAAAGAGAAATAAGCTAGGCCATATTGAAAATAAGATTGGCGCCCTTGCGGCGCCAATCACTTGTTAGTGCTTATTATCAGTATCCACTTTAGAGTCAATCATCACTGCCAACCAATGCATCTTAGGATTTGCCTCGAATGCTAGCTTCATGATGATGGTTAACGGAATCGAAAGCAACATGCCAACTGGACCAAATACCCAACCCCATAGTAGTAAAGAAAGAAACACCACCAAAGTGGAAAGCCCTAACCCACGCCCCATGTAGCGAGGCTCAATCACATTACCAACAATCAGATTCACAATTAAAAACACGCCAGCAACCAAGCCAGCCGATAAGCTACCAAGCTGAACAAAGGCAAGCAAAACAGCAGGAACCGCTGCAATAATAGACCCAATATTTGGTACAAAATTTAAAAGAAATGCACATACACCCCATAAAATAGGGAAATCAACACCTAATACCCACATGAAGAAAGTAATTAGGACACCCGTCAACATACTTAGTAAGGTTTTTATCACTAAATACCGATTAACCGATTTGATGAAGGAATCAAATTTATCCATTGATTTAGAGGCATCACTGAACGCTAAAGACAGTTTTTTAGGCAGTTCAACTGCTTCAAATAAAATGAAAATCACAATCATCACCACCAAAACAAGATTAGTTAGCGCGCTCCCAAGCCCTCTTAAAGCATTCGCAACCATCTGCATTAAAGCGGAAGGATCAATGTACCCCTTCACTTGATCATAAGATACATGCACCCCTAGTCGATTAATCATTTGTATTAAGCTGGACATTTCTTCGCCAAAGCGCGTTTTGTAACTAGGCAGCTGATTGGAAAAATTATCTAGAGATGCACCTACAAGCACAGCAATAGAACTAATTCCAACCAGTATAACTAACACAACCACCAAGATAGAAAGCCAAGTTGGCAGATTCCGACGACGTAAACTGGACATTGCTGGGGCGCAAATAATAGCGATAAAAACTGACAACATGAAAGGCACCACTATTTGAGAGGCCTCCTTCAGCGCAGCAATTATGATCACAAAGGCCGCAAAACCAACCAGCCAATGAATGCCTTTATGCTGTTCATTCATATAAATTCCTTATAAAGGTATCGGATAAATACTTTGAGCGTAATCAGCCAAGTCCTGTAACATAATTTGTTTCGCTGCAGGCAGATCCGGTGTTTGAGCAATTTGATTCAAACGCTCAAAATACTGTTCCATATTGATTGAGCCGCCGCCATCTTTTTCAAGTAAACGAACCTGCCTATATTCTTCCCACTCGAATTGTTGCTGTTCACTCAATTGATCCGGGTAATTTCGACCAATATAACGCATTAACATTTCAGGCAGGCGACGATCATCAAATGACATAGCCAATTCTGACAAATGACTAGCCGGTATCGAACGAATCTTTTCCATCCTCACCCGATCTTCACGAGAGAAAAAACCACCAGAGTAAAGCATGACATCTGGATCTTTGTGTATTGGTCGATCTTCTTGCATAAAGACATCACTGAGCTTAGCCGCTAAACCAGCATACCCTTTTATGATGGCAAGATTATGACGACAAACCGCACCATCCAATTCTAGACGCTTGACGACATCAGCATCTTTCAAAAAAGTGGCTGGAGCAACGGCCGGAGATTTATTGTAGTGAATCACTTTTAAAGGCAACCTTTCTAGATCCCCCAACTCTTCTTGACGAGTAAAAACTCGATGACGAATCTCATCCACACTCAAATCAATTAAAGGCTGAGCATCTGCCATAAGATCAAAAACAATCACACCATTTTTGTTCGTTGGGTGTGGCGCAACAGGTACAACAAAAGCCGCGTAGTTTTTTGCCTGCCCAAACATCCCAGAAATATGCAAAAAGGGTTTTAGTCGCGCCACATCAATAAATTGCTGCAATTCGTGTTTTTGACGCATTTTGAAATAGTAAGCAAACAATTTTGGCTGCTTACTACGAATTAACTTAGCAATCTCAATGGTCCCATAAACATCAGATAAGGCATCATGCGCTTGTTCATGAGCAATGCCATTTGCTTTCGTGAGTGCTTCCAGCTTCATCGAAACTTGGCCGTCTTCGTTCTTCGGCCAAACAATCCCCTCTGGACGCATAGCATAAGTCATTCGCACTAAATCGATCATGTCCCAGCGAGAGCAGTTGTTCTGCCATTCTCTGGCATAAGGATCAATAAAATTACGATAAAAACCATAACGAACGACTTCGTCATCAAAACGGATCGTGTTGTAACCCAAAGCGCAAGTACCAGGCTGCGAAAGCTCAGCCTCTACTGCCTGCATAAATTCTGCTTCGCACAAGCCTTCACGATTAGCATCTTGTGGGCTAATACCTGTCAGCAAGCATGCCTCTGGTTGAGGCAGAACATCCTCCGCTAAGCGGCAATAAAACATGATTGGCTCGCCGATGGGATTAAAATCAAGATCTGTTCTAATCCCAGCAAACTGCATAGGACGATCTCGCGCAGGGTCCGTTCCGGTTGTCTCAAAATCAAACCAAAAAAATGAAGTGGGGCCCGATGAAGTCACAAATAATTCCTGTAAGCCGTTAAATAAAAAAGGTATTATACGCATCTTGGCGTGCATTTGGCGATGAGAGGAGTAGATCTATGCCAGTCCCAATGATTTGCCCATGCGGAACAGAAAGTCCTTATGAGATGTGTTGTGGTATGTACCACAACAATCCAGGCACCGCTCCGACAGCAGAAACACTAATGCGTTCGCGCTACACGGCTTTTGCTATTGGTGATTTTCAATACATAGCCGCCACGCAAAAATTAGAAGATGAGCCAGATCAAGACACTGCAGACATCCAAGACAGTAATGAACATACCAAATGGATAAAGCTAGAAATTAACGCAACAGAAGATGGCTTGGAAAAAGACAAAACAGGGGTTGTCGCCTTCTCTGCTCATTTCAAAGAAGGCAAACATATAGGTCGCCTAAACGAACGATCGATATTTAAAAAGATAAAAGGACAATGGTTCTATATTGCTGGTGAGCACGATATTCAGAAGAACACGCCGTTAATTAATTCTGAAGCTATGAACATAGGCAGGAATGACCCATGCCTATGTGGATCTGGTAAAAAATTCAAGAAATGCTGTGCTGTTGCTTAACTTAGTCAACAGCGTCCCATTTTTCTTTTATGCTTCTCAGCTCATCTTCAATGGATAAAAAAGTGCGCACCAACTCTGGATCAAAGTGTGTGCTTGCCGCTTGCTGAATATGCTCAAACGACTCTTCTATTGTCCAACTCTTCTTGTAAGGACGCTTCATAGTAAGCGCATCAAATACATCCGCTAAAGCAACAATACGAGCGGATTGTGGGATATTTTCCCCTATTAATCCTAATGGATAACCCGTTCCATCCCATCTTTCATGATGACCTAATGCAACTTCTGCTGCCAATTTAAATAATGGCGCTTCTCCCCTTATTAAAATTTCATGCCCAATGACGGTATGCTGACGCATTATCACCCATTCATCATCTGTTAGCTTATTAGGAGATTTTAAAATGCTATGAGGAATACCCACCTTACCAGTATCGTGCATAGGTGCAGCCAGTTTTAACAATTCGACCTGTGATTCTTCCCACCCTATCGTCCTAGCTAATGCTGCACAATAATCCGCCATTCTCCACATATGCACACCAGTATCGGTGTCGTTAAGCTGACTTACCGCACCTAACATACCTATAGCGGACTCCAATGCTTCATCAAGCTCTCGAGTTCTATCATCAATAATTTGTTTGTTACGTAAATTTTCTTCAGCTAATTTTAAGTGGGTTGACACTCTAGCTAAAGTTGTTAGAGGCGTTATTGGCTTAGTAATAAAATCCACACAACCAACATCAAAACCTTTTTGCTCGTGCTGAGGATCAGTAACAGCCGTTAAAAAAATAACAGGAATGTCTTGTGTTTTTGGGTTAGATTTCAATCGCTCACATACTTCAAAACCATTCATATCTGGCATCATAATATCCAGCAATATAATATCTGGTAAGCATCGATCAATAATATTTAAAGCTAACAGTCCGCTTTTTGCCACTTGGACATGGTACTGTTCCGACAGAATATCTTTAAGTAAATCAATATTTCTAGGAACATCATCAACAATAAGTACTCTTTTGTTTTTTGAAGCCATCCGACTTACTATTTCCTTTGTACTAGCCAATTCGCTCTCCTTTACTACACTCATGATACGAAGCCACGTTTAAAAGCCTGAATCTTACCCATGGCATCTTGATAATCATAAGAAGAAATATCTTCTAGGGCAGACTTTAAAATATCTATACCTTCGTAATCAGAACATTTTTCGATTATTTTTTTGACTAACATTTCAGAATCAGAATCTCCACTCTCTAAAAACAATTCTAATTTTTCAATGTCAGACCATAAAGAAATTAAACCTTTATTATCCCGCGAAAAAGAGCCGCTTTCTTGTTTAGTCAACGAGTTAAATCCATACTTCATTATCCAAAACTCAAGCTTTTCAATCAAAAGATATGGATCTAACGGTTTATACAAAACATCATCAATACCTAAATCTGCAAGGTTCTCTTGCTTTAAACTTAAAGCATCGGCCGTCAAAAAAAGAATAGGGGGTTTTTTATTACGTAATGAGCTGAATATCTTTTCACTGGCCTCATAACCATCCATTATGGGCATCCTAATATCCATTAGAATCAAATCATAATCGCGAAGAAGTGACTTTTCCCAAGCATCTTTACCGTTTTCAACCCAATCAACGGATGCCCCTAGCTTTTCAACTATAGCCTTAACGATATTGGCATTTATTTTGTTATCTTCAGCTAATAATATAGTTTTACTTTTAAAGAACTCTTTATTACCTAAAGCAGCCTTAATGGATTTCTCATTCTTTGAATCGTCTTCACCTAAACTAAAAGCAGCTATTTTTTTATGCAGATTGGTAGGAGTAACAAGTCCTGACACTTGACAATCAGGCATATTCAAATCGCTACCATTTAAGAATAGTATATGCTTTTCAAAACCTTTGAGTTGTTCAGAAACCATACCTTCATCATTCAACCAATGACGGCCTGCAATTATCATCAAGTGATTTTCTGACATATCCGATAGTTTCAACTTAGAGATACGGTCAAAATTTAGCTCTGTAAAAAAAGAAGCTATGCCAAGGTCTTCTTCAAATATAGTCACATTTTCTAAATGTGGTAAAGTCGATTTCGAATCTGGGCGGTAAGGAAGTTTAATTGTAAAAACACTGCCTTCGTTCAATACACTTTTATAAGAAATATGACCGCCAAGCAACCCCACTAGTTTTTGCGTAATACTCAACCCCAAGCCAGTACCGCCATATAACCTTGTAGTACTGCTATCGGCTTGTTTAAACACACCAAACACATCGACATTTTCAGCTATGCCAATACCACTGTCCTGCACATCAATCAAAATTTCTTCGTTATTTGATTGATGAATTTTAACCATGACGGAACCAGAATCTGTAAACTTAATTGCATTACCAACCAAATTTACTAGAATTTGCTGAAGTCTGGTCTTATCACCAATCAAACTATCACTAATGGTAAAATCACGAAATATCATAAAATCTAAATTTTTGGATCGAGCTGGGTTTTCACCCGTCTGATAAACATACTCCAGTACTTCATCTAAGCTAAACGATCTATTTTCTAAATCTATTTTACCTGATTCAATTTTTGAATAATCTAAAACACTATTAATGATCGAAAGAAGAGCATCAGCCGACTGCTGAATTTTAAGCACTTTTTCGCGATGATCCCTACCTAAATCCCCATCTAATAATAAATAACTAAAGCCGACAATAGCATTCATTGGGGTACGAATTTCATGACTCATTGTTGCTAAAAACTCTGATTTAACTTTTAAAGCTTGCTCTGCAGAAAAAACAGCAATTTCAAGCTCGCCAGCTAATTTCTGAGATCTTTCAAAAGACTGCTTTGCGACTTTTAATTGTTTGAAAAGCATTACTATAATAAAAACCATAGTAATAGTTAACAATGCAATTAAAGACCCCAAGTAAAGAAATAAACCTAAACTATCATTCCTCTGTTCAACCTTATTCTTTGACCTAGAAGCCAATGTACTTAAAACAACACCTTCGGTTTCTTTAAGAAGAAAATTGCTTTTTTCTAAAAGCTCCTCAACATTGATTAGTGATTTATCAACAAAAAGACGATGATCAATTTCAGATACTTCGCTCTGAAGGGTCGCCATTAGCTCGTCGGCATTGTCTAAACGGTTAAATAAAATCCTTAATTGCCCTTTGGCTAATACATTCACGCGACTATAAAGAATATCAAATCGAACACGTGAATCATTTAGTCGCTCCTCACTAAAATCATCTTCCAATAACTTTAGTGAGTTCCTTAACTTCAAAGTTTCTCTATCTAGTTGATATGCGGCCCACAATGCATCTTCTTCAACCGCTGATAACATTATTTTCTGTCGATCAACCAATTCAGTAAAAATTAACATAGCTGCTCCCATAAATATAAGTGCAGTTGCAGCCAGCAAAACGAAAGGCGATGACCTCTTTGCTCCGAGCATTTTAGCGATTGAAGAGAAGCGAAATTGCATACTAAATATTACTCAACGTTTATCGATTTGATTTGCCAAACAGAGCGATTATGTATAACTTCATTATTCAAACTTGGGGTACTACTAAAAGGATAAAGCAGAAAAAGAGGCCCTTTATCCCTTACGCTCATAGCTTTACCGTTCATATCCATTGCAAGAATCACATCGTAGTCTTCAGCATCTTTTTTTGGCACTTTTGCACTGTAATCATTTAAAGCAGTTACAGATAGTTCGTCTGTTTTAGCACCCACTGCGGACATCACAGAACGTAACAAAGGCCCTCGATAAACATCAACACCTTCACTCCAAGGGGTCATGGTTTTTTGGTTTACCACTTCAAGGTTCATCAGCATGTTGCGGTCAAATTCGGCCGTTTTTCCGTCTGTATTGGTATTTTCGATGTTTCCTGTGATCGTTAAAATAACCGGACCTGTTGGCTTAGATAAAGTCTGCGCGTGCAAACCAGTAAAAGCGAACACACCTAATAACATTATTCCCGCGACAAAATTTTGCTTCATTCAAATCACCTCAAGACGGATTAATATTGCCGCAGTATAGTGAATAAATTTCTAGTTTTCGTTACTGATTTACGAAACGACACGTTTTCTACACCAAGCAAAACAAAGGTCGAACAATAGATACAAAAAAACCGCAGAAGCGGCTTTTATATTCTTTAAGTATCTAAAAATTAAAAGATATTTAAGGTACTGGATGACCTTGAGATGCGACCCAAATACGAAACCAATCATCATCACTAAGCGGAGTAGACACAGCATCTACTGCTGCAGCTAAACGAGCAATTTTTCCAGATCCCATAACAGGACAAATACCAGCTGGATGACGCAATAACCATGCGACAACAATTTGATCAACTGTACAATTTTTTTCCTGCGCCAACTTACTCAACACAGCTTGAACTCGCTTTGCTTTTTCGCTTGTTCCTGAAAACAATTCACCACCAGCAAAAGGTGACCAAGCCATTGGTGTTACAGCATGCTGCTGCACATGATCCAATGTACCATCTTCAAAGTGCTGCAACGCCAGCGGAGATAATTCGACTTGATTAATAATCAAAGGAGCATCAAGGCGCGACTGCAACAAATCGAATTGACGAGTGGTAAAGTTGGATACGCCGAAATGCTTCACCTTGCCAAGCGTAAACAGCAAATCAAATGCCTGTGCAACTTCATCTGCATCCATCAAAGGACTTGGACGGTGCAATAACAAGGTATCGATATGCTCACATTGCAAATTCACCAAAGATCGATCAACACTCGCCAATATGTGCTCAGCACGATAATCGTAACGATGCACCTGAATGTCTGGGCGATTCTCTGACGGCAACAAAATCCCACACTTAGTGATGATTTCCATCTTATCTCGCAAAGCAGGTTTAAGCTTTAACGCTTCGCCAAACAAAGCTTCACACTGATAACCACCATAAATATCCGCATGATCAAACGTCGTCACACCAAGATCTAAACATGCTTCAATAAAGCCTAGTGTTTCTGAAGCAGTCATATTCCATTCTTCTAGCCGCCAAAAACCTTGAGCGATACGTGACCCTTCAAAACCAAGGGGATGATATTGGTGTCTCATGGATATTTTCCTCAACTTCATTATTTTATTTATCAGCATTCTAAAGATACTTTGTTATAAAAAACAGCAAACTGAGTGAATCGGCATAACTGACAGGAAACATCATCGAAGGTATACTATTGCACATTCAAGACCGACCTCTAACGAAAGAGCGACGCGACCACTTAACAATGGACACACTATAACGAATAAATTACGGCCAATATCGAACACTTATAATTCACACGCAGCGACACATAACGAACCGCAAAGTCGAAACAATAAACACCACTGTGATGGACTTAATAATGAATTCAATTACGCTAGGCCCTCTTTCCAAAGCCAATGGAGAGATCCAAATTCCGGGTTCCAAAAGCCTTTCAAACCGTATTTTATTGTTAGCAACGCTAGCAAAAGGCACTACTAAAATCACCAATCTACTAGACAGCGACGATATTCGCCGCATGCTAGAAAGCCTAACTAAACTGGGCGTAAGCTATTCACTTGAAGACAATGGCACAACCTGTGTATTAGAAGGACTTGGCGGTCCGATCCAGGCGGATTTCGGTGATTTATTCCTTGGCAACGCTGGTACAGCAATGCGCCCCTTGACTGCAGCACTTTGCCTAGGCAAAGGTGAGTTTCATCTACATGGTGAGCCACGCATGCACGAACGCCCAATTGGCGACCTTGTAGATGCTTTGCAAGCACTTGGTGTCGACATCGCTTACGAAGGCGAGAAAAATTACCCACCTTTGCGCATTAAAGCAAATGGCTTATCTGGCGGCGAAGTGTCTATTAAAGGCAACATCTCAAGCCAATTTCTAACCGCTATATTGATGAGCGCCCCATTGGCAAAAGATGATTTAATCATCAAAGTTGATGGCGAATTGGTTTCTAAGCCTTACATAGACATCACGCTACATGCCATGAAGCAATTTGGTGTGGAAGTGGAAAACCAGAATTACCAAGCATTTGTTGTAAAAGGTCAGCAAACTTACCAAAGCCCTGGTGAAATAATGGTAGAAGGCGATGCCTCTTCTGCGTCTTACTTCTTGGCAGCTGCTGCTATTGCAGGCGGGAAAATTAAAGTCCACGGCGTTGGCACAGACAGCGTACAAGGTGACGTGAAATTCGCCGATGTACTGGCGAAAATGGGAGCAAAAATCACCTACGGTCCAACTTGGATCGAAGCGGAACGTAACGAGCTTAACGGCATAGATATGGACATGAACCACATTCCTGATGCGGCCATGACCATCGCAACAACCGCACTATTTGCCAAAGGTCCAACAACGATTCGCAACATCTACAACTGGCGCGTGAAAGAAACTGATCGTTTATATGCCATGGCGACTGAACTGAAAAAACTCGGTGCCGACGTGATTGAAGGCGAAGATTTCATTACCGTCACACCCGTTGAGAAACTTCAACATGCGGCCATCGATACTTATAACGATCACCGCATTGCGATGTGCTTCTCACTCGTTGCCTTCTCAGATACGCCAGTGACCATCAACGATCCGGGTTGCACATCAAAAACCTTCCCAACCTATTTTGAATTGTTCAATACCATCGCCAGCTAACAGTCACTTTAGATAACACGAAAAAGGCCAAATTCATTAAAAAATTTGGCCTTTTTTCACATTACAAACTGCAAATTACAAATAAAAAAGCCCCAGCTTTTTGACGGCTGGGGCAAGGCTCTCAGTACAGGATTACTAATAAAGGGGATTATCAGTAATAGATTTCAGTAAAAAGGGAAATGATTTACTGAAAAATTAAGATTGTGGTTGTGCTGGCGTTTCCAGCTTTTTAATCTGTTGCGGAGTTAACAAGGCATACAAGCCTGCTCTATTTTTTGCATAGGCAATGGTAAGATCTTCGGTTAACTCACCGCTTTTTTCTGCAAGATCATCAACTTTGTCCATATAATCTTTTGAACTCGGTGACAGGCTACTTAGCTCCATTTGAGTTGTTTGTAGCTGCTCTTGAATTTTACGAATCGCCTTGCCATCTTTTTCAAAAAGATCAGATACTTTCGACTGCGTTTTTTCATCTAAACCAAGTTGTTGAGCCATACGGCTTGCAAGCTGCTCATGACTTGGTACTGCATTCATTGGAGCTTCCTGAGTGGCTTGACCTTTGACAACATCACCTTGAGGTGATTTTGTTTCTGCATAAGCACTCACTGCTACACCGGTTATAATCGCGGCACTCAAACCGATAACACCCATCATTCCTGCTTTTTTACGATTAAACATAGTTGGCTCCTTAAGCTCTGTTTCCTGTTTGGATGAAATCTATTATGTCCATTTATTCGTCAAACAGTATCAAAGAGAGTGAATCGAGATGCACAACTTGTCATGAGAGCGTAAGGGAAAATGCGCATTCGCAGATTTTCCCCATTAACCGAGTAAGACCGAACATATTCTTAGGAATGGCGATGAATGGCTTTACGCTCATCCTCTTTTTAAACATGTGAAAGCGCAGGATCCCAGTCTTTCCAGACAACTTCACGTCCCTGCTCACGAATCATCGCCATAATTTCAGCGACTGGTCGCTCGTCGCTGATCTCAAACTGTTCAAGAGCTTCTTGAGAGTCATCCGCGTATCCACCCGGCTGGGTTTTGGATTCTGCACTCATAGTGGTAAAACCCATTCGCACCGCATGATGACGGAATTCAGGTGATTCACGAGTAGACAGACTCATTTCTAAATCTCTATCAAACAAACGCCACGCCGCAATAAGCTGAACCAATTGTCGATCAGAAATTATCGACTTTGGCACTATGCCACCTTCACAAGGACGAATACGCGGAAACGCCACACTAAAGCGGCTTCGCCAATAGCGCTTTTGCAGGTGCCGTAGATGATGCGCCATCATCACCGAATCCGTGCGCCAGTCTTCCAAGCCAAGTAACACACCCAAACCAATCTTATGAATACCAGCCTGCCCAATACGATCAGGTGCGTCGAGGCGATAATTAAAGTTTGATTTGTTACCCCGCAGATGATGCTCAAGATAGGTTTTGCGACGATAGGTTTCTTGATAAACCAGCACCCCATCCAGACCGATACCTTGCAGCTGTTTGTATTCGCTAGCATCTAATGGCTGAACTTCCATGGAAAGCTGGCTAAAATGCGGCTTAATCAAGGGAATCATGCGCTCAAAGTACGGCATGGAAACCTTATTAGTTTCCCCAGTCACCAAAAGGATATGATCAAAACCTTTACTCTTAATCGCTGCGACTTCTTTTCCCACCTGAGTTTCATTCAACGTAAGACGCTTAATCGCATTACTCATAGAAAAGCCACAATAAGTGCATTCGTTCGCACAAGTGTTAGATAAGTACAAGGGTGCAAATAAGCTCAAAGTATTGCCAAAACGCTGCAAGGTAAGTCGTTCGCTTTTCGCGACCATTTCCAACAAATAAGGCTCTGCTGCTGGCGAGATCAAGGCAGCGAAATCATCGACATCGAGCTTGTCCTTACTCAAGGCTCGCAACACATCTTTTTCGGTTTTCTCTTGATGAGATTGGGTCACTGCTTGCCAATCTGTACTCTCCACAAAATGACTAAACTGCCCTTCTACCGCTGGGCTTTGTTCTAACAAACGAATTTTATTACTGCTTCCGTCTATCATGACAATGCCCCGAGAAAATCAGTCAATGGACTCGTTGCTTGAGCCTGCACTCGCCTTTCCCCCAAACCGGACTCATACCCCATTCGCCCCGCTTCCACCGCAAGTCTAAAAGCTTTACCCATTTGTGCTGGCTGTCTAGCAACGGCCATAGCGGTATTCACCAATACCGCATCAGCACCAATTTCTAGCGCCAATGCCGCATCAGACGGTGCACCAATACCAGCATCCACAATCACAGGCACAGTACTTTGCTCGATAATGATTTCCAAAAATGGGCGACTTGCCAACCCCATATTCGATCCAATCGGCGATCCAAGCGGCATCACGCACTGACAACCCACTTCTTCTAATCGCTTACACAGCACAGGGTCAGCATGGACATAAGGCATTACCACAAAGCCTTTTTTGATCAACTCTTCGGCAGCCAACAAGGTTTCCATGCCATCTGGCATCAAGTAACGCGGATCAGGATGAATCTCTAACTTCACCCAGTTGGTTTGCAATGCTTCTCTGGCAAGCTCGGCAGCAAATACCGCTTCTTTCGCGGTGCGAGCACCGGAAGTATTGGGCAGCAGTTTTATGCCCTGCTGCTGCAGAGGCTTAAGAATATTATCCGTCTGGTTTTTTAAATCCATACGACGTAATGACAAGGTTACCAGTTCGCTTCCACTGGCGGTTAAAGAATCCATCATGGCGTCGGCACTGGCGTATTTCCCTGTACCAGTAAAAAGTCGAGAATGAAATTCGTGTCCTGCAATAAATAAAGACGACATATTAGCCCCCAGCAATGGATTCAAAAATAAACACCTGACTCTGCTCATTCAACTCAGTACTGCGCCACAAACTCTTTGGCACCACTTGCTGATTTATCGCAATAGCAATGCCTTGCTCGCTCTTGTCTAAATGAGTAAGCAAGTCCTGCAAAGTTTCCCCTGAGAATTCATGAGGCGCATCGTTCAGCATGATTTTCATTACTTGCCTCCCTTATTTCTTTGAGTGTTCAAGTGCATTTCAAACAAGCAAATAAGTGATCGAGTCGCGGCTTCTGGCTCAACCGCTTTGGTAATAGCCGTTACTAACGCAACACTATCAACACCCGTTTGAGCTACAGCAGACAAGCGCTCTGCATTGATGCCACCAATCGCAACGGTTGGAAACACGCCTTTTAATAAAGTCGCGTAATGGGCAAGTCGAGTTAGTCCCTGCGGCTGAGATGGCATGTCTTTGGTTTGTGTAGGGAAGATATGACCTAACGCGATGTAACTTGGCTGAATGGATTGAGCGCGGGCAATTTCATAGTAACCATGAGTACTGATGCCAAGCCGCATGCCAGCCGCTTGGATTTGTGCTAAATCTGCCAAATCTAAATCTTCTTGGCCAAGATGAACCCCATAAGCGCCAAAGGCGATGGCCTGCTGCCAATAGTCGTTGATAAAGACTTGGGCGTCGTACTCTTTGCCCAAGGCAATCGCCTGCTGGATTTTATTTTCCAGATATTCATCGTCAGGGTCTTTGATACGCAACTGGGCGAGTTTCACTCCTTGCTTGAGCACTAACTCTAACCAAGCAATGGAATCCACTACTGGATACAAGCCCATTTTATCGAGATCCACCTTGGCAAAAGGCAAACTTATCGACGTCGTAGGATTATTTGGCGTGACAATTGTTGGCAGATTTTCAATTTGCAACGGCCAACCAGGACGACCAAGCGGCCCTGCCCCTTCACCAATTTGCACGCCGGTTTTTAATGCACCCGTGATATAGGCTTTGGCCATGGTCATAGCATCTAAAAAATCGTAACCATGGGCGATAAAGCTAGCCAGCGCTGTCGACAAGGTACAACCCGTGCCTCGTGTATTGTGTACAGAAAGCCTTTCACTTGCGAAACCAATGATAGAGTTACGATCTACTAACCAGTCAGTTGAGCCATCTAAGTGACTGCAATGGCCTCCTTTAAGCAACCAACGGCTTTCAGACGCTGCGAAATACGGTGTCATTTCAGCCTGCAAATCCTCAATAGCCAGTTCACCAGATAAGCCCGTAAGCGCACTAAACTCCATCAAATTTGGTGTGATCACATCTACATACGGCAAAATATGATCCAGCAAACTCGCACCTGCGTCGGTTTGCTGCAATTGATTGCCCGATTCACTACTCGCCGCCATAACAGGGTCAAATACCACCTGCACTTTCGGGAAATATATTTTTATAAGTTTCAACCAATTCGAGCACGCTTTAACTATCTCGATTGAAGGAAGCAAACTCACTTTAATAGCATTTGGCGGCACATCATCGAGCAAGGTTTGCCATTGCTCATCAAACATAGTCAAAGAAACCGGTTCAACAGAGCGCACCTCTTTGGAGTTTTGCGCTGTGATGCAGGTGATAATCGTTTGTACATGGCAGTTTAAATCTTGCCCCGTACGCAAATCCGCTTGAAGTCCTGCGTGGGCGGACGAATCCGACCCGCCCACACACCAGACAACAGGAGGTTTTATAGACATAAATCCTCCTTTTACTTACAACGATTTTTCTTTTGATTTATCGGTTGTAAGCTTATCTGTGGTTAAGTAGACATCACTGCCTAGCTCACGGAATTGCTCGGACATTTTTTGCATGCCCGTTTCGGCTTCACTGACATCAACTGCGTTCGCTTCTAAAGCACTCGTATCGATTTTTTGAGCGTCCTCTAGACCTTTCGCATAGTCACGCACTTCTTGGGTGATTTTCATCGAGCAGAATTTTGGCCCACACATGGAACAAAAATGCGCTACTTTGCCAGAGGCCTGCGGCAATGTTTCATCATGGTAAGAGCGAGCCGTTTCAGGGTCTAACGATAGGTTAAACTGATCTTCCCAACGAAACTCAAAGCGTGCTTTCGACAAGGCATTATCTCGAATTTGCGCCCCAGGATGGCCTTTGGCTAAATCCGCCGCATGGGCAGCGATTTTATAAGTGATCAAACCTTGTTTAACGTCTTCCTTGTTAGGCAAACCGAGATGTTCTTTTGGCGTCACGTAACACAACATGGCACAGCCGTACCAACCAATTTGAGCGGCACCAATGCCAGAGGTAATGTGATCATAGCCCGGTGCGATGTCTTGAGTTAATGGCCCCAACGTATAAAACGGCGCTTCGTGACAATGCTTAAGTTGTTCTGTCATATTCTCTTCGATCAATTGCATTGGCACATGCCCAGGACCTTCAATCATCACTTGCACATCGTATTCCCAAGCAACTTTCGTCAGCTCGCCCAAGGTGCGAAGTTCCGACATTTGCGCTTCGTCATTGGCATCCATAATCGAACCCGGACGCAAGCCATCACCAAGCGACAAAGCCACATCGTATTCCGCACAAAGCTCACAAATCTCACGAAAACGTTCGTACAAAAAACTTTCTTTGTGATGTGCCAAACACCATTTAGCCATGATGGAACCACCACGAGACACAATTCCTGTAAGACGCTTAGCCGTCATTGGCACATAACGCAGCAATACACCCGCATGAATAGTGAAATAATCCACGCCTTGCTCCGCTTGCTCGATCAAGGTATCGCGGAATACTTCCCAATTAAGATTTTCAGCCACACCATCGACTTTTTCTAAGGCTTGATAAATTGGTACAGTACCGATTGGCACGGGAGAGTTACGTAAAATCCATTCGCGAGTTTCGTGGATATTTTTACCAGTAGACAAATCCATCACGGTATCCGCGCCCCAACGAGTAGACCAAACCAGTTTTTCTACTTCTTCTTCAATGGAAGACGTCACGGCAGAGTTACCGATATTAGCGTTTACTTTCACCAAGAAATTTCGACCAATAATCATTGGCTCAGATTCAGGGTGATTAATATTGTTAGGAATAATGGCACGACCTCTTGCTACTTCGTCGCGCACAAACTCTGGAGTAATACGAGTTTGCAGATTAGCACCAAAGCTTTTTCCAGGATGCTGCCTCAATAACAACTCGCTCTTGATGGCATCGATATTCTGATTTTCACGCAGTGCGATGTATTCCATTTCCGGCGTGACGATGCCTTGGCGAGCGTAATGCATTTGCGTCACACATTTACCTTGGCGAGCTTTGCGCACTTTAGGCAATTCTTTAAAGCGTAATTCGTCCAGTGCAGAATTTTCTAAGCGTGACTGGGCAAACTCAGATGACACGCTCGTTAATACTTCGGTGTCATTACGCTTATCAATCCATGGCGCACGCATTGGCGCCAAACCACGGTAAACATCGATATTTTCTTGCGGATCAGCATAAGGACCAGAGCAATCGTAAACATAAATAGCTTCGTTTGGTTCGAAAGTAAGATTGTCTGGATCAGAACCTATCGGTGTGTCTGTCAGATTGATCTTGCGCATAGGAACGCGAATCGAGTCGTCTGAGCCAGTTAGATATATACGTTCAGACGCGGGAAAAGGTCTTGCTTGTAATGATTCGATAAAAGATTTCGCGGCTTGGCGTGATTCTTCACGAGACTGCTTTTTAGATAAGTTGGCTGGTTTTTTATGTTGATTGGCTTCGCTGTTCAATTCGCTGTTTAATTCATTAATAGTCGACATGAGCACTTCCCTTATTTTTAAAATGGAGAATTGCTTGTCTGGGGTGCTGTTTCACAGGCAAACGCACTACTGGCGTTAATTGCAAAACGTGAACCCTGAATTTTATTAAAAAGGATGCTTTAGAGGATATGACTGCATCGATTCCATAAAAAATCAGGAGTTCATTCGATGCAGAAAAGAAAAATGGAGACTTTCTTGTTTCCTACGCGGGTATTAGCCCGATCAGGTTCTGCGGATCCCGCACTTAATTATGCGATCTCAGCCAAATGGCACTCCGACAAGTTGTGCAAGCATACTCTCAGGCAATAGATCTTGTAAATACGGATTTTTTGCCCGATTGATCAAGAGCTTTCCTTCAAGAGCAAAATACAACTTATCAGGGCCACTAAAAATAAAATGAATAGTTTACTGAGTAATACCCCAATGCATCATCAAATCTGATTTATCAGAATCATGAAGCCACGCATTAACCTTTCCAAGCAAATGGCTATTATCTTTTTTCATCATATAAACTTTAACACTCGACGTACCAGCTAATATTTGCTTTGAAGAAACACAAAACACACCCTTTTCATGCAGTTGGTAATAGTTGCCTTCTATTAAATCTGTAATCATGGCGTCCGCCGTGTTATCACGAATTCCTTGCAAGTTAGCAAAATTATCTTTAGTCCGAATGATATCAGCAGATGTAATGTGCTCATCCACATAAGTTTGGTTGGTGCCACCTGGATTCACTATGACTTTCACGGTGGGCTGATTAATATTTTCTAGTGTATTCAGTGGCTTAGCATTACTGCAATTGCTTAGAATGATCTTGCCATTTGCAGCTACAGAATCGGATAAAGAAAACTGCTCTGCACGCTTTTGCGTTTTCGTCACACCGCCAGCTGCAACATCAAACTTATCATTAGCAAGATCTTGAGAAAGTGCAGGCCAAGTTGTTTTAACGAAATTTACTTTTAAGTCCAATGACTTTGCCAGGTTCGTCATCATATCAACATCAAAGCCCTCTAAATTTCCGGCTTTGCTATAAAACGACAAAGGAGAATAATCCCCCGTTAATCCAACCTTTAATTCCCCACTCTGCTTTATTTCATCCCAAGTACGGGCTTGAGCAGCTTGTGAACTTAATAGGACTAACGCGGCAAAAGATAAAAACTTCACGCTATTTTTTTTATTTTTCTCAAACATCATATACGTAGCACTCATAGTTTAATTTAATTATCGCCTTGCATTTCCAGCGCCATTTTATAAAGGTAATTTTTCTTTTCACCGGTTAATTTAGCCGCCATAGCTGCCGCTTGTTTAACTGGTAAGTCTTCTAACAATATTGTCAGAATACGCTTCGCTTCTAATTCTGCTTCGTTACCGCTTTCTTGCGTAAAACTCAGCATAACGACGAATTCACCACGTAATTGGTTAGCATCTGCATCGAACTTGACAAGAATTTCAGATGCGGTACCAGACAAGAAAGTCTCGAACGTTTTCGTTACTTCGCGAGCCAATACTAATTGCGCGTCTTCACCATAGACTTTTTGCACATCCGCAATTGAATCATAAATTCGGTGAGTGGATTCGTAAAATACCACGGTGCCAGTTTGCTTCTTCCAAGATTCAAATAAATCACAGCGCCCTTTGGATTTGGCTGGTACAAAACCCGCAAAAAAGAATTGATCCGTTGGTAAGCCTGAGGCGCACAAAGCGGCGACCAATGCACAAGCACCTGGGATCGGCAAAACTTTATGGCCTTTTTCTCGTAATGCATGCACAACGTGATAGCCAGGGTCAGATATAAGCGGCGTTCCTGCATCAGACACCAGAGCGACACTCTTACCTTCGTCTAATAAGCTCGCTACATAATCAGCTTTGTCTTTTTCATTGTGATCGTGAATGGAAAAAAGTTTTGCTTCAATGGCAAAATGATTGAGTAAACGTCGGGTGTGTCGAGTGTCTTCAGCTGCGATATAGTCTACATCACGTAAAGTTTGCTCGGCTCTTTTACTGAAATCGTCTAGATTACCAATTGGGGTGGCAACTATGTATAGCGACCCTCTCGCATCATCAGAACTATGTGGTACCATGTGGCCTCTTTTATTTGTCATTTTATAAGCTTATGAGCCTAATTAATTACCGCATCATATCATTAACTCTTTGCTCTTTTCTGCTAAGCGCCTGTAATTCCATGAATTTAAATATGGATCAGTCTCAAAACAGGGTACAAAACGCCAGTAGCAGCTCGCAAGAAAGAACCTTGCCGCCTAGCATCTACCATCCAATTAAAACTTCGGATGTTTCTAAGGAGCTAGCGGATGCCTACAACGCAGCAAAAAACTTCTATGCACAAGGCGAGTATCAACAAACCATTGATGAATTAGAAAGTAAGGTGTTAATTACAACATCGTCGATTCAATTTGAAGCCTATTTACTTGCTGCTTTAGCTTCTTCAAATTTAGACAATTCCACCGACGCTTTAGCTTACCTAGAAAAAGCCGACAAACTGCCTGCAGCAAGCCATCCTGACAATCAGAATCGATTGAAAGAAACAAAAGCATCGATTCTTGAATACTTTGGCAATTGGCTTGAAGTCGTAAATCTACGAATGGATTTAACTTATAACCTTCCGCTAAATGAAGGTGAAGAGAATCAAGCAAAATTATGGATGGCTATCCAAAATTTAACGCAAAATGAAATTGATGAATTATACCAGCTGCAAAAACCCTTACTTAATGGCTGGCTGACCATCAGCAGCATATTAAGAGATCAATCACTGTCAATCGAGCAACAACTCAAGATATTCAAAAATTGGCAGATTGAAAACCCAAACCACCCCGCAGCACTTTCGCCACCGCAAGATTTCGAAATCATGTCATCCGTTGAACAGATGGCACCGAAAAAAATCGTCTTGATGTTACCAATGAGCGGCAAATTAGAACGCGCATCTCAAGCCATTGTAGATGGCTTTTTTGCCTCTTTTTACAACCAAAAAGAAGCAAGGCCACAAGTTAGCATTGTTAACATTGATGACTATTCAAACATTAGTGAAGCACTTGCCGCCGCAAATGCACAACAACCCGATGTCATCATTGGGCCATTGCAAAAAAACAATGTTGCTCAAGTAAGTCGTTTAGACCTACCTTACCCGGTGATAGCACTAAATCAGCTGGACATAAATCAACACCCAAAAAATCTTTATCACTTCTCCTTGAGCGCAGAAGATGAAATACACGAACTGATCACCTTCGCTAAGCAAGAAGGCGCAACGAAAGCGGCGATCCTTAGCACTCAGGATACATGGGCACTAAAACAAAGTGATGAATTTCGTGCCGCAGCAGCGAAAGAAAACGTCACCATCACTTCTAATCAGTCTTATGCCAACACACCAAAAGGCAGACAAGATGCGATTCAGAAACTGCTTTTGATTAATGAGAGTTATGCCCGTAAAAGATCCGTAGAAAAATGGATAGGCACAAGCGTAGACAGCATCGCAAGATCTCGCGAAGATTTGGATTACGTCTATTACATTGGCAAACTCAACGACGCTAAACAAATCAGACCTCTTTTAGATTTCTACTTCGCTGACAAAATACCAATGTTAGCCAGCAGCACTCTAAATGATAGCGCCCCAGAAAGATCAACAAAACCTGAAGATATTGAGCGCATACTTTTTACAGAAGCTCCAGCTCTTACGCCAAACAACACTTCGTTAGATGCTTTGCCTAAAAATCAAAATTCAAATATTTTGCGCAGATTACAAGCTCTAGGTGCCGACTCGTATTTACTAGCAAGCAAATACCAGCTATTCACCCTGCTTCCGAGCACTAAAATTTCTGCAAATACTGGCATTATCACCATGGATGAGAATGGCATATTTCATAAACGACCTGAGATCATGACTTACCGAAAAGGAAATTTGGTATATGCAACCAGTCACCAGTTTTTTAAACAGAAGGAAGGCACCGAAAAATAACGGTGAGAAAGCCGAGCAAGCAGCCGAAGCCTTTTTACTAAAGCAAGGGCTTCGGTTTGTAGAACGAAACTTCTTCTGCCGTATCGGAGAAATTGATTTAATTTTTTTAGATCAAAATACCTATGTTTTTGTAGAGGTGCGCTTTCGTGCGAATAACACTCACGGCAATGCCGCTGAAAGCCTTGGACAATCAAAGCTTAAGAAAGTACGCAACAGCGCGGCTTTATGGCTACAAAAGAATAATAAAGTAAATAACGCAAGTCGCTTCGATGCGATACTATTTGACGAAAAAATAGACTCTCAACATTTAACCTGGCTTAAAGCAGTATTTTAATCACTATGGATTTTCAAGAAGCAATCTACACACAATTTGCCCAGAGTTTTGAAGCACAACAACAAGCCCTGGAAAGTTTACCTCCTTATATTGAACATGCTGCAAAAGTGATTTTTTCAAGCATTGCTTCTGGTGGTAAAGTTATTTGTATCGGCAACAGCACAGGATCTCACCTGTCTCAGTACTTCAGTACTTTAATGTTAGACCGAATGGACAGAGAGCGCCCTGGACTGCCAGCAATCAACCTAAGCGGCGAAGGCTCCGCTCTATTAGCAATTACTCATAACGATAGCTATCACGATGTTTTCTCAAAGCAAATCACTGCACTAGGCAATCAAGGCGACATACTGTTTGTCATTGCTAACAGAGGCAACACCTCACCAATAATACAAGCCATTCAAGCGGCCCATGAACGCAAAATGAGTATAGTCGCGCTAACTAGCCCAGAAGCAAAAAATGTCTCGTCACTCACCTCTCAGGATGATACAGAGATAAAGATCAATCTTCTTGGCACAGCCAGAGTGCACGAATGCCAACTTAGCGTCATTCACATATTGGTTGACCTACTTGAGCGCCAACTATTTGGCTACGAAGACTAAGTAGATTCAATCAAAAATATTTGAGACAAAAAAAGAGCCACTTTAAAGCGGCTCTTTTTTTGTCTGTTAGAAAAGTATAGCGAGATGTTGCGCTATTCTTTATTTCACAACTTTCAACTGAAAACCTTTTTTAGGTTCTGGTGGTGTTGGAGTCGGCTCATCAAAAAATTCTTCATCCGGAAAAACAAAACCATCGCCATTTTCTTTTGCATATAAAGCCAGTGCCGCTCGTATCGGCACATAAACCTGCATAGGTTTACCGCTAAAGCGCGCCTCAAACGAGACAGCGTCTTTATCCATGATCAAATGACGCACAGCAGACATACCAATATTTAAAACTATTTGACCATCTTTAACAAACTCGGTAGGCACCACGACATCTTTTTGCTGAGCGTCTACCAGCAAATAAGGCGTCATATCGTTATCAGCAACCCAAGAATAAGCGGCATTTAATAAATAAGATCTTTTCGGTAACATTTTGTCTCCTACCTAATAAATATTTAGTAAAAAAAAGGAGCTATAAGCTCCTCTTTTGCTACTTAACAAAACCGAGATAAAGCCTCAGCTTAGTCTAAACGCATTTCTTGTTCTGCTTCAGAAAGGCTTTCTTGGAAAGACTCACGAGCAAAGACAAGATCCATATATTTGTACAGCGCTCTTGCTTGATCCTTAGGAATCTCTACGCCAAGTATAGGCAAACGCCACAAGATTGGAGCCAAACAACAATCCACGATAGTAAACTCATCGCTCATGAAATAAGGTTTTTCTTCAAAAATTGGAGTAACGTTCAACAAACCTTCACGTAATTCTTTTTGTGCTTTAGCAACAGCTTCTTTGTCCTTACTGGTAAGAATCAAATCAACTAGCTTTGCCCAATCACGCTGAATACGATACATAAACAAACGACTTTCAGCACGAGCAACAGGATATACAGGCAGCAATGGTGGATGTGGAAAACGCTCATCCAAGTATTCCATCATGACATTTGGCTCATAAAGAACCAAATCACGATCAACTAAAGCTGGTAGCTCATTGTATGGATTAACATCCGCCAACTCGTCTGGCTTGTTAAACGGGTCTACATCTATGATGTCCACTGTGACGGCTTTCTCAGCCAATACAATACGAACTCTATGGCTGTAATGATCTTCTCCATCAGAGAAGAACGTCATTGAGGAGCGCTTTGCAATAACACCCATGTCTAACCCCTATATTGAAAACATCTACATCCCCTTCAAAGGAGGGGACAAACTATAATATGGTGACGAAGTAACAAAAATATTACATGATATCGTCAACACAGAAAATTTTTCATGGAATATTTACTCGCGCACCTCTTATAAAACAAGGCTTTAACTTAGTACTTGAGTCTATAAAGAGAAATATCTCAAACCTAGACTTCAAGCAACACGTAGCAAACTAAAATACACTTATGAAACCATGAATTTCAAAGCCCGACTATTCTAACATTATTTTCAAACAATTTTTCTTAGAAAAACCATTTTGTTGCAAGAATTCTATAGCCAACTTTATTTCAAGCAAAAAAAACGCTTGGCGAAAACACCAAGCGTTTTGATAATAATTCCAAAGCGAAAATTAACGCTTAGAGAACTGAGGACGACGACGTGCTTTGCGTAGACCAACTTTCTTACGTTCAACTTCACGAGAGTCGCGTGTAACGAATCCTGCAGAACGTAGAGTACGACGTAGAGTCTCATCATATTGCATCAAAGCGCGTGTGATACCGTGACGGATCGCACCAGCTTGACCAGAGATACCACCACCTTTAACAGTGATATAAACGTCAAATTTTTCAGTAGCGCCAACAAGTTCAAGAGGTTGACGAACAACCATTTGAGCTGTTTCACGACCGAAGTACTGAGAAAGAGTACGGTTATTGATAACTAGGTTACCAGAACCCGCTTTAAGGAACACACGAGCGGTAGACGTTTTACGACGACCTGTACCGTAGTATTGAGTAGCTGACATAATGATCTTCCGTATTAAATGTTAAGGGCTTGAGGCTGTTGAGCAGCATGTGGATGCTCAGTACCAGCGTACACTTTCATTTTCTTGTGCATTGCACGGCCCAAAGGACCTTTTGGCAACATACCTTTTACGGCGATTTCAAGAACGCGCTCAGGAGCGTGATCAATCAACTTCTCGAAATTCATAGAACGCAAGCCGCCTGGGTAACCAGTATGGCGGTAGTATTGTTTAGCAGCTGCTTTGTTACCTGTAACGTGAATTTTCTCAGCGTTAACAACAACGATATAATCGCCAGTATCAACGTGTGGAGTATATTCAGCTTTATGCTTGCCACGTAGACGACGAGCAATTTCAGTAGCCAAGCGGCCTAGAGTTTTGCCTTCAGCATCAACCACGAACCAGTCGCGGCGAACTTCAGCAGGTTTAGCTGTAAAAGTTTTCATCAAAAAACCCTTTCAATACGCGTGCTCAATGACACGCTATACCTATTATTATTGGTTGGCCAAGTAGTAAACTACTTGATCAACGTACACTTACCTTTAAAAAGGCGAGCGAAGTATATACCAACACAATGAAATATGAAAGTCGAAATACACTTAAGGACGGTGCTCTAAAGACAAATATTCTTCTGATTGCATCTCTAATAATCGACTCACTGTACGGTCGTATTCGAAAGCCAATCGCGTACCCGTATAAATATCTGGAATAGCAACTTCTGCAGAAAAAATCATCTTAACATGGCGATCATAGAACTCATCTACCAAGTTAATAAAGCGTCTCGCCAAATCATCTCGTGACGCATCCATTTGCGGTAAATTAGAAACAATTACCGTAGTGTAAAGACGCGCTAGTTCAATGTAGTCAACCTGACTTCTTGGCCCATCACACAACGCTTTGATATCAAACCAAGCAAGCCCTTCACAGCTTCGTAACAAAGGAATGCTACGACCTTCAATTTCTGCAGCACCACCCTCAACAACATGCGAGGCATCAGAAATTAAACTCATGAAACGCTCATTTAAAGCCTCATCCGCTTCCTCACTTAAAGGAAAGTGATAAAGTTTAGCTTGTTTCAAGGTACGCAATCGGTAATCCACACCACCATCAACATTCATGACTTTAGTGTATTTTTTCACAAGGTCGATAGCCGGTAAAAAACGTGCCCGCTGCAAACCATTTTTATACAAGCCATCTGGCTCTATGTTCGAAGTTGCCACTAAAGTCGTGCCATTTTCAAACAGCACCTCAAGTAAGCCAGCCAAAATCATAGCATCAGTTATGTCTGTCACAAAAAACTCATCAAAACACAACACCTGCGCTTTAGACGAAATTTCCTTACCAACAATCTCTAATGGATTTTTAACATCATGCAACTTACGAAGCTCTTGGTGAACCATCTGCATAAAGCGATGAAAATGGAGACGCATTTTCTTTTCTGTTGGCAAACAGTCAAAAAAAGTATCCATTAAATAGGTCTTACCTCGACCTACTCCACCCCAAAAATACAACCCTTGCTCAACAGTCGGCGCTTTCTTTTTCAAAAAGCGTCCCAAGAGGCCACTGGAGGATTTATCTGCTTGGCTCGCAACCAAACGGTCAAATAAATCCTGAAGAGCTTCCACTGCTTCTTCTTGAGCTGGATCGTAATTAAAGTCTGTTCTTGTCAAATCTTGCTTGTAACGTGTAATGGGTGTCATCGCAGCTCTTTCGTTCGATTAGTAAATTATGCTTATTCTAACAAATTGCATCTTAAACAACACCTATCAAGCTGTTATCGTAGGGGTGGTTTCGCTATAATGGATTATCTGTTTTTTGGAGAAAGTCATGAACTTAGAAGAATTCAACATTATTATCTTTATTACCGGCATCATTATTGGCTGTGTTGCTACACTTGCTCTTAAAAGCTACAGTGCAAAAAATAACAGCAAAAAAGCTGACTCAAGCTCAAACATCATCACGATGAAGTCACTACAGCAAGAGCTAGACAGCAAGCAAGTTATTATCGACAACTTCTTCACTGACAGTAATGAACACTTAATGTCTGCAGAAAAACGCTTAGCAGACCTCAGAAACACTCTTGCAGATAATGCAACTCAATTAAGCAACATAAAAATTGAAAGAAGCACAGCCGCTTCAAACAATACCGATACTATTGAGCCTGCATCTTTCGAACCACCAAGAGACTACGCTCTGAAAAAAGATAAAGAGCCTGGTACACTGAGCGAATCATTCGGTCTTGATGATAGAAATATAGACCTCGAACCAAAACGAACTTTTTAACAAGAAAACATACCAACAAAAAACGGGCTTTCAAAAGCCCGTTTTTTTTCATCTGTTTAACATCTCACTAAGCTGGATTATCTACATCAATAAAGACTGCTTCCAAACCACACTCACTAGATAAATACGCAGCCATAGACTGCGCCCCAAAACGCTCAGTTGCATGATGCCCTGCCGCAATAAAATGAATATCCATTTCACGCGCAATATGAATTGTCTGCTCAGAAACCTCACCAGTGATAAATACATCCACACCAACAGCTACGGCCTGCTCTATATAGCCTTGCGCACCACCAGTACACAACGCCACCCGATGAATTGGGCGATCATTAACACATTCAAATAGTATATTTCGACCAACAGCAGATTCGACTATTCCTCGAAATACATCAGATGTAACTGGCTCACTTAACTCACCAACAACTCCGATAGACTCTTCTATAGGCACGCCTACCTGCAAGCCAGACCGATTTAAAAGCCCAATAGCATCAGCTAAGCCAGCATTATTACCTAGCGTAGGATGTGCATCTAATGGCAAGTGATAGCCATATAAATTGATATCATTTTTAATCAAAGACGCAATTCTACGATATTTCATACCAACAATTCTGGGATCTTCATTCTTCCAAAAATAACCATGGTGAACGAAGATAGCGTCTGCTTTATAGTCAATAGCAGCATCAATTAACGCCTGACTAGCAGTTACACCAGTAACCACGCGGTTAATCTCTTTTTTTCCTTCCACCTGCAACCCATTGGGCGCATAATCTTTGAAGCGACTTGGACTTAATGTCTTATTAAGCAATAACTCAAATTCACTGCGTAGCAAAACAACTCCTTATACTTTATGAATCAAAAAACCTACTGGACGCCCATCATTATCTCTATTCTCTCTGGCACTTGTATAGGTCTAGCTGTACTACTTATACAGGAGAAACAAAAAATCTCCGACTCTAGCTATTCAACGCCAGTCAAAATCGCCACACCTTCTGTTGTTAACATTTACACCCAAGTCATACAACAAAAAGGCCTTAGCGATTCAAACAAAGCAAAACACAGCGTTAACCTAGGCTCTGGCGTCATAGCAACGAAAGATGGCTTCATACTAACAAACCATCACGTCATTCAAAATGCACAAAGTATTGTCATTGCTCTTCATGATGATAGACGTGTTGAAGCAAAACTCATTGGCTCAGATCCATCCACCGACCTAGCGGTTTTAAAAATAGACTTACCTAATCTTCCCAACATTAAAATGGGCAACAGTGACAAGGTGTCAGTTGGAGACAAGATCCTCGCTATAGGCAACCCATTTGGAATTGGACAGACGGTAACAGCAGGCATTATTAGCGCCAAAGGCCGAAACAGCATAGGCCTTAACACCTATGAAAATTTCCTACAGACGGACGCAGCAATAAACCCAGGCAATTCAGGCGGCGCGTTAGTCAATCTACGAGGCGAACTCATTGGCATTAGCTCTGCCATTTATTCAAGCACTGGCGGCTCACAAGGAATTGGCTTTGCCACACCGATTGACGACGCTCTCGATGTTATGACCGATATTATAAAACAAGGGGAAGTAGTAAGAGGATACTTAGGAATGGACGCTCAAAAAATAACTCAGTCTCTGGCAGATAACTTACTCTTACCATCAAATCACGGACTATTAGTAAGCGATATAACTAAAGAAAGTCCTGCTGAAAAAGCCGGAATAGAAGTTGGGGATATAATACTTGAAATTAACAACACGCCGAGCGAAGACCCATTTCAGATAAGACACCTAATAGCATCACTAAAACCTGGAACACGCATTTCGCTGGTTGGCATTCGCGGGCAGCAATCCTATCAGACAAATATCATGCTAGAAAAACAACCCACGATGCAACGTATTACATATTAGGATATGCGCTAATGCTGAAACTCAACCTGCTCTTTCAACTTCTGCAAGCTGCGCTCAAAATTACTACCCGCAATATCATTTGCAAACATCGCAAGATATGGACTCAACAAGCCAGCACTAAGGCTACCTTCGATCGTCCACTTAACCAAAGTACCGCCTTTGCTTTCCTGCAAGTATATTTGATTATGCACTAAGTTTACCTTCGGTTTAGGACGCACATCAAAACGCACGACATCCTCAGATGATTCAGTCACCGATAAAACACCCTGCTCGGTTGTTTTATCATAAAACAAGGCAACAGAATCACCTTTACCCAAAACACCTTCAAATGAAGCCACTTTACCATCCTGAACAAACATCCAATCTGGCAAACGATCCCCTTGAAGCATATCTTGGTAAACCACATCACGAGGAGCATTAATAATCACACTACGCTCCACCCGATAATCTGCCGGCATAAAAAAACCAACTACCACTAAAAACAAGATAACTAACGCTGAAATACGCGTTACCTTTCTCAGCTTATAAAGAGCAGCTGGATGCGATAAATTACCCGCCATTAAAAATCCTTCAGAATACGATATTCCGCCGACATAGCATGCGCCTCTAAAGACTCTCCACGAGCCAAAGGAGAAGCAATTTTTGCCAACTCACTCGCCCCTTCAGGCGAACAATAAATCAAAGAACTACGCTTTTGGAAATCATAGACACCCAAAGGTGATGAAAATCTTGCCGTACCAGACGTTGGTAAAACATGATTTGGTCCTGCACAATAATCACCCAATGCTTCTGGCGTATGACGACCCATAAAGATCGCACCAGCATGACGGATTTTTTCCGCCCATCTCTCAGGTTCATCAATAGATAACTCAAGGTGCTCAGCAGCTACTATGTTCGCAATATCCATAGCTTCATCCATATTTTCAACATGAATGAAGGCTCCACGACCTTCTAAAGAAGCTTTAATAATATCTTTGCGACTTTGAGTTTCAATCAAACGCTCCATAGAAGCCTTTACATCTTTGATAAAAGCTAAATCAGGAGAAATCAAGATAGACTGGGCGTCTTCATCATGTTCCGCTTGAGAGAATAGGTCCATGGCAATCCAATCAGGATCCGTCTTACCATCGCACACAACGAGGATTTCAGAAGGTCCGGCAATCATGTCGATACCGACAACACCAAACACCATCTTCTTAGCTGTGGCCACATAGATATTACCTGGGCCAACAATCTTATCAACTTTTGGAATAGTTTCAGTACCATACGCCAAAGCCGCAACAGCCTGCGCACCACCAATAGTGAATACACGATCCACACCAGCAATATAAGCCGCCGCCAAAACGATATCATTAACCAAACCATCTGGCGTTGGAACAACCATGATAATTTCGCCAACACCAGCTACTTTAGCAGGCATAACATTCATCAACACAGAAGAAGGATAAGCCGCTTTACCACCTGGCACATAAACACCAACACGATCTAAAGGCGTTACTTTTTGACCAAGCACGGTACCGTTATCTTCTTGATACTGCCAAGATGGCTGCTTTTGACGTTCATGATAATCATGAACGCGCTTTGCTGCCGCTTCCAAGCTAGCCACTAACTCAGCACTGACTCGACCTTTTGCAAGAGCCAACTCTTCACGTGAAATTTCAAGCTCAGCAGAAGAAACAACGTGTCGACGATCGAAACGATTGGTGAATTCAATAACCGCCTCATCACCCTTAAGACGAACTTGCTCAACAATATCGGCCACTGCCTTTTGTACGCCTGCATCAGACACTGAGTCCCAAGCAAGTAAAGACTCTAGTTCAGAGCGAAAACCAGCAGAACTAGAAGAGAATTCTCGAATATTCAGGTTCAATTATTTGCCCTCGTTATCTTCAACCGCACGTCTTATCATTTCTAGGATAGGCTCGATTTCAGAATACTTCGTTTTATAAGCCGCTTTATTGACCACCAAACGTGTACTGATTGGCGCGATCAACTCACGAGCCTCAAGACCATTTGCTTTTAGTGTATTGCCTGTATCAACGATGTCCACAATAAGATCAGCCAAGCCCATAATAGGCGCCAATTCCATCGCACCATATAGCTTAATGACATCAGCCTGAATACCTTGCTCAGCAAAATATGCCTTCGCTGTTTTGATAAACTTCGAAGCAACTTTCAAACGTCTATTAGGCAATGGCTGACCAACAACGCCCGCCGTCATCAAACGGCATTTCGCTATCTTAAGATCCAGCAGCTCGTAAAGATTTTTAGTGGATGCTTCCATCAACACATCTTTACCAGCAACACCAAAGTCTGCCACACCATGATCAACATAAGTCGGTACATCAGTCGCACGCAAAATAACTAGCTTGATATGCTCATGATTGGTATCGAATATTAATTTTCGGCTCTTACTAATATCTTCAACTGGAACAATATTCGCTTTTTCTAAAAGCGGTAAAGTTTCACCAAGAATGCGCCCTTTCGACAGCGCAATCGTTAATGTTTTACTCATATTAATTTAAGACCCGTGAAATTTTCGCACCCAATGAACCGAATTTTTCTTCAATACACTCATAGCCACGGTCAATATGATAGATACGATCAATCTTTGTATCACCCTCTGCTACTAAAGCAGAAAGCACCAAACTTGCAGAAGCACGTAAATCCGTCGCCATTACTGGCGCGCCTTTCAAGCGCTCACAACCACGAACGATTGCAGTGTTACCATTTACTTCAATATCGGCTCCCATGCGAAGCATTTCATCTACGTGCATGAAACGATTTTCAAAGATATTTTCGATAACTCGACCAACGCCGTTTGCAATTGAGTTCAAGGCAACAAACTGTGCTTGCATATCTGTTGGAAACGCAGGGTACGGCGCAGTACTGATGTTTACAGCATTTGGACGACGCCCTTCCATATCCACTTCAATCCAATCATCACCACAAGTTACTTTCGCGCCAGCCTCTTCCAATTTAGAAAGAACAGCCTCAAGCGACTTAACATTGGTATCAATAACACGCACTTTGCCACCAGTAATAGCAGCAGCAACCAAGAAAGTACCTGTTTCAATACGGTCTGGCATCACTGGATAACTGGTACCATGCAAAGCTTCAACACCATCAATAATAATGGTATCTGTACCATGGCCCTTAATTTTAGCGCCCATTGAAATTAAACATTCAGCTAAATCAACCACTTCAGGTTCACGCGCCGCGTTTTCTAAAATAGTTTGTCCATCAGCCAAAGTCGCTGCCATCAACAGGTTTTCAGTTCCCGTTACTGTCACTTTATCAAAAAAGATACGAGCACCTTTAAGACGACCATCAACGCTTGCAATAATATCGCCACCTTCTACAGCGATTGTTGCACCCATGGCCTCTAAACCACGCAAATGCAAATCCACTGGTCGACTACCAATAGCACAACCACCAGGAAGTGATACAACCGCTTTACCAAAATGACTGACTAAAGGACCAAGAACCAAAATAGAAGCGCGCATGGTTTTAACAAGATCATAAGGCGCTTCGCAATTATTAAGAGTCGAAACATCCAGCTGAACACTCATTTTTTCGTCAACAACAACGCCACATCCCATAGAGCCAAGCAGCTCAAGCATGGTGGTAATATCGTGTAAATGAGGAAGGTTTTTAATTGTGATCAATTCTTTAGTTAACAAGGTTGCCGCTAAAATTGGCAACGCAGCATTTTTCGCACCAGAAGCACGAACAACACCATTAAGCCGAGTACCACCGGTAATCAGAAGCTTATCCATATTTTTAATCTCTTATAATAGCTTTTATAGCTTGCTTATTTGTTCTGGCGTATAGGTTTTCATTGTAACGGCGTGAATGGCGCCACTGGAAATAGCTTCTTGAAGATGTGAATACACAAGCTGCTGCCTCTTAACCGTTGACAGCCCCTCAAACTCACTTGTCACTACAACTACTTGAAAATTACAACCTTCTCCCTCTGCAACCACTTCACAGTTGCGGATAGAGGATTCCAAAAGTGCTTTAACTTCACCTGCGTTCACAGTCGCTCCAATATATAAAATATGCTCGATTCCCCTATTCTACATGAGTACAGCCAACTACTTAACACCTCTAAGCCTAACTCTGAATAAAAAACCACTTGTTTTCTAAGATTTTAATCAAGACTGACAATGCTCCCTCCCAAAAAACAAAAAATCCGAACCCATTTAATGGGTTCGGATTTTATTGCTCACAATAAAGCCAGATTTATTGAATTAAGACTTCTTCGCTAGAGACTCTCGCCAAGCAGAAATAGCCAACTCAATGTCATTCTTATTCTGCTCCATCATGACACCAAACTGCTTACGAAAGGTTAAGCCAAAGTTAATGTTGTTAATCACAACATTACTCAACATCCATACACCTTTTTTAGACTCTTCCATGAAAAAGCTGATATTTAACATGCCGCCAGATTCCATCTGGAAGTCAACGTCAACTTTGGTTTCTTTCCCCCTACCTTGAGGCCCTAGAGGTAAAACATTAATTCGATCTGCATCCAGCTCAAGCAAGGAAGTACCGTATGTTTTCAACAAGGTATCTTTAGTAACACTGGCAAAGCGAATACGCTGCTCAGGCGATGCTCTTCGATAATATTTTCCCATCACTTTTTTGGAAAAATCATCAAAATCGACCACATTCGCCAAGATATTATCAACTCGCTTCTCTAATAAAACCGGATCTTTAGACAACACCGCTTTATCAGCAACGATATCTGTTCGAAAAGCGTCAACAACTTTAATAACCGTATCCCTTGCACCATCAACGTCAGACCAAGTTACACTTGACCCAAGCAAGGAAAAAACAAAAACAACACCAGATAAAATCTTAGACATATATTACTTCTCCGAATCGCCGCCTTTGAACAAGAACTGACTGATCAAAGTTTCTAAAACCAGGGCGGATTGGGTATCAAAAATTTCACTGCCATTTTTAAGCATTTCATCCTCAGCCCCAATAGAAATACCTAAATACTTCTCACCCAGCAAACCACTCGTCAACACTGCAATAGAACTATCGGTAGGAATATTATTAACGTCCGAATCAATATTCATTGTTACCAAAGCCATATACAACTTCTTATCAAACGTAATTGACTCAACATTACCAACCGCCACGCCAGCAATAGAGACTTTAGCTCGATTTGTGAGCCCTGCAATATCATCAAACCTAGCAACGACCTGATACGTGTCTTTCTTGCTAGAGAAGGCAAGCCCACTCACTTGAACGGCCAAATAAACAAGAGCAACAACGCCCAATACAATAAAACACCCTACCAACAATTCTGAACGCTTACTTCTCATGCTAAAAATCCCCAAACATAGCGGCGGTTAATACAAAATCTAAAGCCAAAATAGCCAATGAACCTAAAACCACTGTACGAGTGGTTGCTTTACCAATCCCTTCAGAAGTGGGGACACACTCATAACCTTGATAAACAGCGATCCATGTAACAACAACTGAGAAACATAACGCCTTAATAAGGCCATTCATAATATCAGTATCAAAATACACAGACTGCTGCATTGATGACCAGAAAGCGCCATCATAAACACCTAACCATTCAACAGAAACAAGATGTCCGCCAAGAATACCCGACGCAGAAAAAATCAAACTCAAGATAGGCAAGCAAATCACACCAGCAATAAAGCGAGGCGCAATCACCCGTCTTAGAGGATCAACACCCATCATCTCAAAACTGGATAATTGCTCCGTTGCTTTCATCAAACCAATTTCAGCCGTCAAAGATGAGCCAGCACGTCCAGCAAACAAAAGCGCCGTAACCACTGGAGACAACTCCCTCAACAAAGAAAGCGCCAGTAGCTGCCCGACTGCTTCTTCTGAGCCAAACTTAGCCAAAATACTGTAACCCTGAAGCGACAGCACCATGCCAATAAAAGCACCTGAAACAATAATAATAACGAGAGATAACACCCCAACAGAGTAAAGCTGCTTCACTAGCAAATTTACAGACTCTTTAAACCGAACAGGCAACCTAAAAATACTTTGTACCAAAAATATTCCGGCTCGACCAACAGCTTCAAGCCAATCCAGTAGCGACGCCCCCAACAACTCAATGCTTTTCATAATGCAGCCCTACTAGAAATACTTTCTTCTGGATAATGGAAGGGAACAGGACCATCAGGTTCACCATTCAAAAACTGCTTTACCTCAGGGTCATCAGAAGCACGAATTTCGTCGGCAGAACCCTCAGCAATCACTCGCCCGCCAGCTAAAATACACACATGATCAGCAATAGAAAGAGACTCTTCAACATCATGAGATACAAGAACAGACGTCATATTTGCTGAATCATTAAGCTGGCGTATCAACTTAACAAGAACACCTTTAGAAATAGGATCTTGCCCAGTAAAAGGCTCATCGTACATTACTAACTCTGGATCCAAAGAGATAGCACGGGCTAACGCAACACGTCTAGCCATCCCTCCAGATAATTCCGACGGCATTAGATTAGCGGCACCGCGTAAACCAACGCTATAAAGCTTATCAGAGACAATACCCGCTATTGTTTTTGCATCCAGCTTGGTGTGTTCTTCCATTGGAAAAGCAATATTCTCAGCGACAGTCATATCACTAAACAAAGCACCACTTTGAAAAAGCATGCCCATTTTTTTGCGCACCTTATAAAGTTCAGAGCGGGACAAAGCGTGAACATTTTGACCGTCTACTAAAATAGTGCCTGAGTTTGGTGCGAGCTGCGCCGCAATTAAACGTAGCAATGTCGTCTTCCCCGTCCCACTAGGACCCATCACCGCAGTAATCTTACCTCTTGGAATAGTAAGTGATACGTTCTCATAAATAGAACGCTCTCCCCTTGAAAAACTAACATTTTGGACCTTTATATAAGCATCTACCACTGACACACCTTTTTAATCCCTATCAAATATGGCCCGATACTAACATCGCCCCCCAACAAATAAAATCATGACACAGCCAAATCCACTTTGTTTATAAGATCAAGCCTTGAATTTCAACGCCAAACCTCATTAAATGGTACTCCCTGTATCTTTGAGTAATATCAATACCATGCTGTTGTTTTCTATCGCCCTAATTGTAGGGTTAGTTTTGCTCGTAATGAGTTCCGACAAATTTATAGAACACTCTGCGCTTGTAGCAGAGAAACTGAATGTAAATCCAATGATAATAGGGATTACGTTAGTCGCGTTCGGCACATCCGCACCAGAAATGGTCGTTTCGGCCATTGCGGCACTTGATAACGCACCAGAAATAGCAGTTGGCAATGTGCTTGGCTCGAACATTGCCAACATCGCACTTGTCTTCGGCATCACATTATTATTCTCAGCAATTCCAATCGCCTCCGGACTGTCCACCAAAGAAGTCCCTCTCGTATTAGCTATCACCCTGCTAGCAGGTTTTTTACTATACGATCAGACCCTTGGCGTATGGGATGGCGTGATTCTAATTGCTGCTTTTATTATTATCCTGACAATATTGCTAAGAGGCAGTAAAGATTTAGAAAAAGATTTAAAAGAAGGCTTACCAGAAGACGATGGAACCTCTGTCAGCAAATCCCTCATCATTGCACTAATCGGATTAGCTGTATTGATAGGAAGTTCTAAATTACTTGTCTGGGGTGCAATAGGCATAGCAACCGCTTTAGGCGTAAGCGAATTAGTTATAGGCCTTACTATCGTTGCAGTTGGAACCAGCCTACCTGAACTAGCGGCTTCAATTAGCAGCGTCAGAAAAGGCCATCACGATATAGCAATTGGCAATATATTGGGATCAAACATCTTCAACTTGGCCACCGTATTACCACTACCAGCCCTTATTGCTCCAGGACTAGTAGATCAAAGCGTGATAAGCAGAGATTTCCCTTGGGTATTAGGTTTAACTGTTGCACTCGCTCTTGCTATTTTCATTTTCAGGAAAACGAAAAACAACAGCATCCCTAGATGGGTAGGCTTACCGCTTATTGCTTCTTATGGTGTTTATTTATTTATTATTAGCTCAAACGGTTCGGTGTAATGCTTTCGTTAAAAACACTAACAAAACCCAAAAGCCTTTTAATCATTGGGGCTACTTTAATAGTAGTAGCCTCTTTAGGATGGTATGGGGCAGCACCTATACAAAACCTCGTTCAAGCAGACTCATTAAGCAGTTCTCCAGACTACTTTATTACTAAGGTCAAAGTTAAAGAGTTTGATGCTGACGGGCTTCTGATAGAAACACTTGATGCTGAACAAACGCTGCACTACATAGCAAAATCCAAAACACTCTTACAAACGCCTAACGTCGAGCGCTACTCAAAATCAGGCCATTGGAGCGCAAAAGCAGATAAAGGGGTTATTGAAGACGGAAGTAATGATATTCTATTAACCGAAAATGCCAGAGCGACTAAAAAATACCTTCAATCTGAAGATATAAAGCTAAGTGCAGATAACATACATTATTTAGATAAAGATCAATCACTAACCAGCTATGGAAATGCAACACTTATCTCCACTCAAGGAGAGACTTCTGCTGGCACAATTACAACATATATAAACTCAGAAGAAGTCGTGATGACAGGATCTGTACGAGGAAAATATGAAACGATTCATTAACGTCAGCGTGTTGCTTACTTCAGCCCTAATTGGCCAATACGCATACGCACTACCTGAAGACACAACCAAGCCATTAGAAATACAAGCTGATGAGGCATCATTCGACCAAAATTCAGGCGAAGCAATATACAAAGGTAATGTATTTGTTAAGCAAGGTACCATTGAAATTCAGGCCCAATACCTTAAAGTAACAACAGACGCTAAGACCCGAAAATTTAGCAGCCTAGAAGCCACAGGAAAACCTGCGAAATTCAGTCAGCAGATAGACTGGAGCGGCAACATTGTTATCAGTAAAGGCAATGAAATACATTATTTAACCAGCGAATCAAAATTAGAAATTATTGGTGATGGTTACCTAAGCAGAATGCAGAACTCCATCACCGCAGACTACATCCTCTATATGATTGATGACGGCACATTCAGTGCTGAGAAAAAAGATTCAGGGCGCGTATCAATGACCTTACAACCACAAGCGCCAAAAGATAAACAAGCACCTGAGAATAAAAAATAGATGGCACTACTAGAAGCAAAACACCTTGCGAAGAGCTACAAAAAACGCCAAGTCGTAAAGGATGTATCTATTTCCGTTGAGTCTGGCCAAGCCGTTGGCCTGCTTGGCCCTAATGGCGCGGGTAAGACCACCTGTTTTTATATGATAGTTGGCATGGTAGCAAACGACGCTGGCGGCATATTTATTGATGGCCAAGACATCACTCATGACGCCATGCATACTCGTGCTCAAAAAGGCATTGGCTACCTCCCTCAAGAGGCATCTATTTTTAGGAAAATGTCTGTAGAAGATAATATCCTAGCAATTTTAGAAACCCGCAAAAAGCTAACAAAAGCACAACAACAAGAAAGACTAGAAGAACTCTTAGAAGAGTTTCATATCACCCATATTCGCACCAACCTAGGAATGGCACTATCAGGAGGAGAAAGGCGCCGGGTTGAAATAGCGAGAGCGGTTGCCATGAACCCAAAATTCATCCTACTTGATGAACCCTTTGCCGGCGTAGACCCTATCTCAGTTGGTGACATAAAACACATAATCAAACATCTCCAAGAAAGTGGAATCGGTGTCTTAATTACCGATCACAATGTCAGAGAAACACTAGACATCTGTGATAAAGCTTACATTGTTGGCAATGGTTACATCATTGCATCTGGTGATGCCAGTACCGTCATCAACAATGAACAAGTAAAAAAGGTCTATTTAGGCGACGACTTCCGTCTGTAACCCCTTATCATTGCTGTAGAAAGGGAGTAGTATGCATAACTCGTTCCAATTCATTCAAATAGAAGAAAGAGTTGCTCTATGAAGCAGTCTTTACAATTAAAGCTTGGTCAACAGCTGACTATGACGCCACAACTGCAACAGGCTATTCGCTTGCTGCAGCTTTCTACGTTGGATTTAAAACAAGAAATTCATGAGTTTCTTGAATCGAACCCATTGCTTGAGCTCGACGACGACGAACAAATTCATCACGACATCCCTGCAAGCATAGAATCAAAAAGCGCTGCCGATACAACAGTCGACAATAATAGCGAAGAACCACGCGTAGAATCTGAGTGGACAGAAAGCATCCCTGAAGAACTATCCATAGATAGTAACTGGGATGATACCTATCAAAGTTCTGCAGCTGTCAGCGATCACAACAGCTACGAAGGCGATAGCGACTTCGAAAGCCGTAACGCACCAGCAGAAAGCATCCAAGACCATCTTATATGGCAATTAAATTTAACCCACATGTCAGATCGCGACATTGAAATCGCTTACGCCATCATTGAATGCGTTCAACCTGATGGCTACTTAAGCATTTCTCCCGATGACATCTGGGAATCTCTCGGCACTGAATTAGAAGATCTAGATATTGAAGAAGTCATTGCAGTGCAGCATAGATTGCAGCGCTTTGACCCTGTAGGCGTATGCTCAATTGACCTACGCGACTGCCTTCTTGTGCAACTAGAAGCATTCCAAAGCCACCCGCTGTATAAGAGCACATACAATCTTATTGATCATTACCTACCATTACTAGGTAATCGAGATTTTGCTCAGTTGAGCCGTAAAACAAAACTCAAAGACGAAGCGCTAAAAGAAGTCGTCAATTTGATTCAACAGCTCAACCCACGCCCAGGCTCAGTTATTGACGCTGACGACACGGACTACGTTATTCCTGATGTCACAGTGAAAAAACGCCATGACGTATGGCAAGTGGAACTAAATAATGACGCTTTGCCACCCATCAAAATCAATGAGACTTACTCAGCGATGGCTAGCACTGCAGCAGCAACAGCAGAAGATGTGACTTACATAAAAACCTCTCTTCAAGAAGCAAAATGGTTCATGAAGAGCCTACAGAGCCGCAACGAAACTTTATTAAAAGTGGCAAGCTGCATTGTAAGTCGACAAATTGATTTCTTCGAACTAGGCGAAGAAGCCATGAAACCAATGGTTCTTCACGATGTCGCAGAAGAAGTAGGTATGCATGAGTCAACTATTTCCAGGGTAACAACTCAGAAATACATGCACACACCGAAGGGCATCTTTGAGCTGAAATACTTTTTCTCCAGCCATGTAAACACCGCCTCCGGCGGAGAATGTTCTTCTACCGCAATACGAGCTATGATTAAAAAGCTTGTATCGGATGAACCGGCGAAAAAACCGTTAAGTGATAACAAGCTAGCTGCTATTTTAGCAGACCAAGGCATACAGGTTGCTCGACGCACTGTAGCCAAATATCGAGAGGCGATGAACATCCCTCCTTCCAATGAACGAAAACGACTGATCTAAACGGAAACCATTTTATCATGTCCTTGAAATCATTATTAAAAGCGGAACTCGTTCTCGCAAAACAAGATATTGTTAGTAAAAAACGAGTACTTGAAAGCATTGCTGAAGTTGCTTCCAACCGACTACATTGTGACAACGAAGCTGTCTATGACGCACTACTAGGTCGTGAAAAGCTAGGTAGTACAGGCATAGGCAACGGCATAGCTATTCCACACTGTCGCCTAGAATCTGCAAACCATACCGCTATTGTCGTTATGTCATTGCAAACTCCGATTGATTTCGATTCCATCGATAAAAGAGCGGTAGACTTAATATTTGCATTAATTGTTCCACCTCATGAGTGTGACCAACACCTTGCAACGCTAGCTCAAATAGCAGAACTTGCCCAATCCCCAGAAGCACTGGATAAATTGCGCACAGCACAGACCAATGAAGAACTATTCAATATATTTGAATCACTAATATAGGAAAAAAGCATGCAGGAAGAGTCCGTCACGATCATAAATAAACTTGGCTTGCATGCTCGCGCTGCTGGCAAATTGGTTGAAACAACCACTCGCTTTTCTTGCGATATCACCATAGAAAAAGATAGCCGAAATGTTGACGGAAAAAGCATCATGGCAATGATGATGCTTGCTGCCGGCAAAGGCACAGAAATTCGCATCAAAACCAATGGTGAAGACGAGTTAGATGCAATAAAAGCGGTAATAGAATTAATAAATAATCGTTTTGGTGAAGACGAGTAAGACTTATATGTCAGAGCAAAACACTCTAAATCACCTCCAAACGGTCACCGAATCGCTCGAATCCGGTACCACCATGCAAATCCGTTATTTACTTAACGGCGCTTTGCCCGCACAGGATGTTGCTCGTCTATTAGAGTCTTCTCCTCCCAAAGAGCGTAAGCTTCTTTGGGAGTTAATAGAAGCCAAGAATGAAGGCGAAGTACTTCAATATCTAAGCGAAGATATTGGCGTACAATTCATGAAAAACATGGATACAGAGCGACTTATCGCCGTATCCGAACATTTTGAAAGCGATGACCTAGCCGACTTACTACAACACCTACCAGAAAAGGTCGTAAAAGAAGTTCTTGCGTCAATGTCCACGCAAGACAGAACAAGAGTTGAAGCACTATTAAGCTACTCGGAAGATTCTGCCGGCGGCTTGATGAATACGGACACCATCACCATACGTCCAAATATTACCGTCGATCTGGTGTTTCGCTATTTACGCAGACACTCAACACTACCAGACATGACAGACAACTTACTTGTTGTCAGCCGCTCAGATCGCCTTTTAGGAATACTTCCACTTACCAAACTACTGGTATCAGATATTAACGCAACAGTGCGCGATATCATGGAAACAGAATTCACCGTCATTGACGCAGAAACACCAGCTAGCGAAGTCGCGCAGCTTTTTGAAAAAATGGACCTAGTATCCGCTCCCGTTATTGACAGCAAAACTAAAAAACTACTTGGCCGCATCACCATCGATGACGTTGTAGACGTTATCCGTGACGAAGCCGAACACTCCATGTTAAGCATGGCGGGTCTTGATGATGACGAAGATACCTTCGCGCCTATCATGAAAACCACCAAGCGACGTGCAGTTTGGCTTGGCATAAACCTAATAACCGCCTTTACAGCGTCTTACGTTATTGGCTTATTCCAAGAGACATTAGACCAAGTTGTCGCATTAGCTATACTCATGCCAATCGTTGCTAGCATGGGCGGTATAGCTGGTTCTCAAGTACTGACACTGGTCATTCGTGGTATTGCACTCAATCAGATAGGCTCCACCAATACTCGCTGGCTACTTAATAGAGAGCTCATTGTTGGACTCATAAATGGCCTTCTTTGGGCAACAGTAATAGCCGCACTTACCGCACTTTGGTTTGACAACATCAAGATTGCCTATATCATTGCGGGCGCCATCATAATAAATCTGCTATTTGCAGCAGCCACTGGTACACTTCTGCCAATTCTACTAAAAAAAATTGGCATCGACCCTGCCCTAGCAGGCAGCGTAATTTTGACTACCGTGACCGACGTGGTTGGATTTCTATCCTTCCTTGGTCTCGCTACTATTTTTCTAATATAGGTTCCCATGACAGACTTTGATCAATTTGAAAACAACGACGAAGAAACCCCTAAGAGCAAAACCCAGATCAAGCGTGAAATGGAAGCCCTGCAAGATCTTGGAAAAAAACTACTAGGCTTAAGCAAAAATCAGCTTAAAAAAGTGGAAATGTCTGACACTCTACGCGAAGCATTCGTTGAAGCTGGCCGCATAAAGCAACATGAAGCCATGAGAAGACACTTGCAATACATCGGCAAAGTAATGCGTACAGAAGACCATGAAGCCATAGCGCACCGTGTAGCGCTTTTCGATTCCACTTCTGCTGCTTACAACAAGCTATTTCATCAGCTTGAGATTAAACGCGATATGCTAATTGGCGAGAACAGCAAAGAAGTGCTGTCTGAATACTTAGCAGAAAACCCACAGATTGAAGACATTCAACTGCTTAGACAACTTATTCGCCAATCTCAAAAAGAAGTATCTCAAGAAGGCAACACCACAAACCGTAAAAAACTTTTCCGTTTCTTACGTGAAGCCGAAGAAAAGCGCCTTGGTTTAATGGAATAACCTTAAACTCAAGTCCAAAGTTCGACGCTATATATTGATAATGGCGTATCCGCACACAAAATTGCCCGTCTTTAAGATGGGCTTTTTTATGCTCACCCCCTACTAAAAACTAACGCCCACAAAAACTCGAACTCGCCGTGCAATTTATTGTCTTAGTCTACAGCGATAAGGCATGCCATAATTTATACCAATAACGTCCATCATAGTGACAGGAGAACAAGTCTTATGAGTAAACCATACAACAAGCTTACACCTGTAGAAGCTAGTGTAATCCTTGATAAAGGCACCGAACGTCCATTCACTGGAGAATACACCGACACAATGGAAGGCGGCCTGTATGTTTGTCGCCAATGCGAAGCGCCGCTTTACACCTCAGAACACAAATTCATTTCTCACTGCGGCTGGCCAAGTTTTGACGACGAAATCCCCAATGCTGTAAAACGCGTACCAGATGCCGATGGCCGACGCATAGAAATCGTCTGCGCCAATTGCGAAGGCCACCTAGGTCATGTATTTGAAGGGGAAAGACTCACAGAAAACAACATCCGCCACTGCGTTAACTCCATCTCAATGAAGTTCGTCAGCCAAGGCTGATCACTTAGTCCAAGCGCTAAAACAATAAAACCGCCCAACTGGCGGTTTTATTGTTTCTACAACTGTTTTATTGGTGGCGTCTGAAACACAAAAAATCACCTAAAGCCGGTACTTTAAAAACAACACAAGCAAGCTCTTAAGTCATGACCCTCTTACTAAATGTGTAAAACTTGGCACTGAACGATCAAGCTTTATTAGCAAATCTTCGACCGTGATCTCCGGATCTTTATAGTTCCCTTACATCGAATCTGACTCTTGCTCAAAGTTAGCAATTAAACTAAGAGTCTCTTCTCTTGATCCCTTGGCACTAGAAAGCTTCTCTTTAAATAACAACACATCTGCCATTTTTACACGATGATGTGTACCTACTTTCATAGATGGAATTTGCCCAGCCAAAATATAGCCTGTTACCTTTGGTCGTGACATCCCAAGAAATTTAGCCGCCACAGCAGGACTAACCATTTTCTCCAAGTCAATCTGCTGTTCAAAGAACTGATCACCTCCATCCCTAGCCAATTGACCTAACACTTGAACAAGTGCATCAAGCGTCAATTTGGGTAATTCAAATTCAGCTTTTTGACCATTCTTGAGTAACACATCAATTTTTAACTTATCAAGATCCGCTTGATGCAGCTTCAGGTACTGCTGCGCTTTGATTATTGCACTGGTATCTGGCTCAACATTTAAATTTGTTTTAATCATTCGAGTAACCCCTCACCCTTAACACTATCAAGGCAAGCTAAAAGCCAGCCTCAGTAACAGCAAACATAAATGAAATATCTGAAAACATCCAGATTTTTCAGTTATTTCACTTAAGTGTTTTTAATCTAGGCTTTGTACATTCGAAAAAAGACAATAAAGACGATCATAGCGCCTTTGACGCGCTCGATGGTTTGGTCGACCCATGTGGGGTTGGTTTGGATTCTGGCGAGTTGTTGTTGGTAGTTTCGGCTGGTTTGGATCATGGCCATGATGTCGGTGGCGGGTACGACGGCGATGCTTTCTGTTATACAAAAGGATTTGGCGGCATCGTTAACAATCAATTTTTTATCTGACTCCAAATTCATATGACGACTTTTTCTATTGGAGATTCGTACAAAAAAAGTCACCAAACCTTGGGCAGTTCATCCCATCTGGTCGTGTAGCCTGGCGATAGGTGTTCGCGTTTCATTGACCATTGTGATGACACGCCTTGCGAGGCGAAGAAGACGTTGCCGAGGCCGCTCTGGTTGTGTACTTGGCAATGGCTTCGCGTAGTTCTTGCTTGTCTGTCACCTTGTGACCAAATGACCGACTGCAAATGATTTGCTGCTTTGTTGGCCTAACCAATTCCAGATCCAAACACGATACCCCATTCAACTCTCGAATGGTTCGCTCCAGCACCACAGAGAACTCACTTCGAATCGATTTAGGGTCAGCATTCGCCAGATCCAACGCGGTATGAATTCCCCTCGCCTTTAGCTTTGCCGTGGTACGACGGCCAACACCCCACACATCACTGACATCAACAATTGCCAATAAACGCTTTTGTCTGTCTGGGTCCATCAAATCTACCACCGAACCGGTGGCTGGGTACTTCTTCGCCGCGTGATTGGCCAACTTCGCCAACGTCTTGGTTGGCGCAATACCCACGCCTACCGTAATGCCCGTCCATTGATCGACCTTGGCTTTTACTCGTTTGCCAAACGCCAGCAAATCTGTCACGTGATCGACACCGGTTAAATCCATAAAGGCTTCATCGATGGAATACACTTCCAGCCGTGGCGCTTCCTCTTCTAAGATGGTCATCACCCTATTCGACAGATCCGCATACAGCGCATAATTCGACGAAAAGCACACAATACCGTGCTTTCTTATCTCGTCCTGAACCTGAAACATCGGCACGCCCATCTTAATGCCCAGCGCCTTCACTTCTTTGGAGCGCGCGACAATACAACCATCGTTATTCGACAACACAGCAACAGGCGTGTGCTTTAAATCTGGCCGGAACAACTTCTCACAACTGGCGTAAAAGTTATTGCAATCGACCAAAGCAAAGACTGTTTTATTGCTGCTCATACAGGCGAACCGCCCTGAGCCGCCAACTCGAACACATCACGATAAGTCACACACATGATCAACACCAAAATACTGTATGGATATACAGTATAGTTTTAGGCAGCGGGAATGACCAAGTGAATTTTTGTAAGAGGCAGTATTTCCGATTTTGCGAGCAAAGAGAGACGTGAGACTTATGAATATTGTAAAGACTTAGCAGCATCGTTCGTCTAAAATCTATTTTTTTAGACGTTAAACCAGCACAAGGAAAAACAATGCAGATCGAGTGCCCTGCCTGTCAAGAAGCAAATCAAATAGAATACGCAGAGAACATTAAGTGTGGGAAGTGTGAAAAAACGCTAGCTAATCACTATTACAAACGTTTCAAAAAACCAATAATATCAACTACTTTCGCTGTTTGCATAGCCGCACTTGGTGGATACAAAGTTGAAAAGGCGATTTCAGATGATCGCTACCCAATGGCAGCAGAATATGAATTGATCAGCGCATGTTCTTCTGGGCAATTCTACGCCCTATCTAGAAAGTCCGCTAAAGAAAAAGCTTCTCTCTGTGTTTGTGCACTAGAAAAAACTGTAGATGATATAAGTTACAGTGACATTAAAGAAAACGAGCAACAATTTGTTACTCGTTTTAAAGCTAATATCGCAGCTTGCTACTAACTATTTACCACGTGGTGAATTGTTACCACGACCACCACCTGAAGGGTTACCTGTAGTACTTGGTCCGTTTGGTGGTGTGTTTTTTCCTGCTTGTACGTTAATGAATTTCAACATAGTTATTACTCCTTAAATTAAAAATACATGCCCTGAGGACAAAAACATCTTAACCAATGGAAAAGGACGTATGAGGACAAAAAAAGAAAACAAGGAAGAACAACTGGAAGAGAGCAAACAATTAATCTTAGAAATTAAGAGAGTTTGTGAACAGCTTGGATTGTCTCAAAAAGAATTAGCTAAGAAGATTTATTGTGAGCAAAACGATGATGATAATGAGAAAGGCATTAAAGATTTTTCCTCTGCCTTCGCAAAACAGATACAGCGCCCTACTACACAGCCAGAAAGACTCAATGAATACCTTTCTGTCATATCAAGATTGCCTGAATTTAAAAAAAGCGACTTAGTGCGAAACAAGTACATTCCTCTTGGTCACCTGAGTGACTTAATGCAAAACGAAATGCTTAAAATCTCAAAGGAATTAGACGAAAAATTTCGTAATAAAGAAATAGAAGAAGACTGGGAAGAATAACCAAGGGGCTTTCGCCCCTTGTTCCTAAACTGTTCTAACCCTCTCCGAAGTGTCGGCCTGTGGCGTTTTTGACGCGTTCGATGGTTTGGTCGACCCATGCGGGGTTGGTTTGGATTCTGGCGAGTTGTTGTTGGTAGTTTCGGATGGTTTGGATCATGGCCATGATATCTGTGGCGGATGTTGCAATCCCGACACTGGATTTTGCCAGTGCAAATTAATGGTAGATCAAAATATCAAAAGAGTAAATCCGAATAAACCTTAAAAGTCTTAAGGTTTATTATCAGTCTGCTCAGGAAACAATTCATCACTTGCCTTCTTTTTAGCGCGTGTGATGAATAAATCATTAATGAAGTCTATATTAGAAATAATTAGTTGAAACGCCATTTTCAACTGTAGAAAAAATAGTAAAAAAATCGAAAAAACAGCTAGAATTTTCAAATATACTCTAGCTTCTAAATTTAAAACCAATGGATTTAACAAAGCGTAAAATAAATTAAACATAAGAGCCGAAATCAAAATCACAATTGAAAAAACAACTACCTCAACTAAACTTTGTATTCTATTTAATTCGTCGTCATCATAACCATCTAATTTTTTAGAAGAAGCAAAAGACAAAATAGCTTTAGGATATATATAAGCAATCCAAATCCCTGTCAATGTAAAAAAACCGATTGATATATTTTGCAAAGAAGAATTAATCAAAAATAAATCACTCATCCTTACGATATTATACAAAAAAAATGTTAACACTGCCGAAAATATCACATAAACAAAATTTGATAATAGTGCTTTAAATAAAAAGAACAGAACTTCTTTCATTTCATTCAACCTTGAGAAGACACTTCATTAGATAAAGACATATCAATTGTATCATCATTTAATGGCATTTCGATAACTGTATTTCTTTGATTATCTGCTGCAGAATTAGCCGTAAGAGCTAGAAAACTCAGAAGGGAGCTCCTTTTTTTCTTAATTTCATACATCACAGCTTTTGAGTTAAAATATAAACTTCCTTTTAGTCTAGGAGACATCAATATATATGATTGAGTTACATAACTATCAATCCATCTTACTTTATCACTTCCATATTCTTTAAAACCAATATTACACCAATTATTGTCATCTTCTAACAACTGCAATTCTTCTTGATGTATTTTAATTAAACGCCTCAACTCATTTTCGTTTAAACTAACCTCTTCCGTTATTTCAACTTTTTTTGAATCTTTTACTTCTTTAACCTTCTCAAATAGCTTGAATATAGTTTTTTTACCTTCAGAAGCATCTGAAACATGAGATATAACATCTCGGGTAACAACATGAGAAATTTTTGTAGCTAATTTATCTGGCTCCATTTCACTAGCACTTAACTCTTTAAGACTAGATTCAAAATAAAACCTAGAAGAACTTCCATCATCTGGATTTTTATAAGTCACATTTATCGTATTACCAGTAACAGGATGATCAACATGACTTGTTTTTTTATGGGGGTGTTCAATTCTATTATCAAAGCATCGTTTTATATAATGACGGAGATTCTCAGTACTTGCTGCACCATGTGGAAAGTTAACAGTAGCAATTACATTAAATTCTGGAATAAACCAATAATACATTGGTTGACCAACTATCATATCGGCAGTGTCAATATTTAAATCCTGAGATCCATCATCACCCACTTTTGCTTTTAAAGATATGCCACCAAATTTCGTACTTCCGTTCCCAATGCGTCTCCAAAAAACCACAAGTGCATCACCAGTTTCATCATCAACGTCTATACACCTGCAGTAGAGCTGTTCACGATTAGGGTTAGCATCAACATCCCACGGAATAGTATTTTGAAATTCTCGGCCAGTAACCCAATTATTAAATTTTTCAATGACAAATTTCATGTCACCATCTACATGCTGTTTACCACCACTTTTTTGCTTGTAAAAGCCACAATGGTCTACTTTGAAAAACCTTATATTACCTTTCTCTAATTTTTGTTTGATCAAAACAGCTTCATCCTTAAACAACCTAATATTTACAATAATTTTACTATATAAATATCACTTTAGACTACCAAAAAAATATTCTTCCATTAGTTTGTGATTCTACTTTCTAAAATAGCTATATATAAATTTCTATTTGCCAGTTTTCGTATGTAATGATTAGAAAAATATAAGAAGAGAAGTTCAAAAAAAATCAGCCGCCTTAAAACACAATAAAGGCGGTACGCCAGCCTAACTGAATACGTACCTAAGCATTACAACTTAGCTAAAGCAATTGATGCCACTAGCGTCAACGTGAACGCAATACCAGGAGTAAATGCTACAGACAAAGCTGTAAACAAAACACCAAAAGCACCTAGCCGAAGGTGCAAACTTGCTGAACCCGCCAAAGTAGTTTTAGTCATAGACTAACTCCTTCAACAATGTCTCAGTCTCATAAAGGGTCGGGACAGAGACGGCTCAGACTTTGCTACCAATTTAGGTTTAAAACCGGTCATTTTGGTGGTAGCAACCCGACCGGAAGGTTGTTGGAATGAGATATCTCACTTCCAAGCATTCTTTGCAGATTAAATTAAGATAAAAAATATGCTGTTTATCTCTAGACATTGATCTTAGTATACTTTTTTATTTTCACAAGCTTGATTTAGTTTATTGCCCCACTCCCCCAACGCTTTGCGCATCTGTTCTCTCAAATGGGTGTGCATGTAGCGTTTGTCCAGTCCGTCACTTTCATGGCTGTGTAGCATTCCCCTTATTGTATCTATTAGGGCCAAACGAAAAATGATTTATGCTCACAAAAGAAAGCTGCGCTTTCACGGCAGATTACGCTTCGCTTATCGTGCCCTACAAGTGGTGTTGTTTATGTTCAGCAGCGAGGAAAGACGTAACTATACATCGTGAAGAGATTTATAACGGCATTAAAGAATGAAATAAATATTGGTGTAAAAAAGGGAGAGTTTAGAACTTTGGGGAGATTAAGGTGGCATCTCTACCAGCCGCACCTCGGCACACAAGTCCACCGCTGTGGCTGCTTCCTTCCGGACCTGACCAGATTAACGGTTTATCGTTGCGAGGGGACCAGCAGAGACACCATAAAGGAGGCTTGTTGACCTTGGGGCGCAATTATACGCAGCAAAATCGAAATATCAACCGCCTTTCTTATGTATTTTCAAATACTTATAAATTGCCGCTAATCATCACCCTTTTCTACTCCATCTCTACTCTATTGCTTCTTTGTATCAAGCTATAACGCTGCTTCTATTTACGGTAAGATACGCGCCATTAAGAATCATAGGAGTAGCGAGTTGAAGCTATTTGTAAAAAACCTGACCCACGTGGATTTTTCCTACTTTGATGCCACACGTGGTTTGTTGGGTGAAAGCTGGCAGACAGACATTGTGCTGACAGGCAAGTTAAACGATGAAAGCATGATTTGTGATTTCAGTATCGTTAAAAAACAAATCAAGAAATGGCTGGATGAAAATATCGATCACATGCTGGCGATTCCTGCTGAGCACAGCGGATCAACTATGACTCCATTAGCTGATGATCGCGTGTCTTTTCACTTTGATCACAGTAAAGCCGCCACTAACGATAAACGTGTCTTTCAGTGCGACGCGCCGACCCAAGCCATTTGTGTATTGCCAATGACAGAAGTCACGCCAGAAGCGGTTGCTAAATGGGTTGAGTCGCAAATTCTTAATCTGCTGCCAGCGGAATTAGAAGCCGTTAGCGTGCGTTTTTCACCAGAGCAAATTACTGGCGCACAATATCAATACAGCCATGGCTTAAAGAAGCATGCAGGTAATTGCCAACGGATTGCTCATGGTCATCGCTCTACGGTTGAGATTTACACAGATGGCGCACGAAATGCTGCAATGGAACACGATTGGGCAAAGCGTTGGGAAGACATCTATTTAGGTACCCAAGAAGACTTGATAAGCCAAGTGACTGAAAACGGTGTAAATTATCACTGCTTTAGCTACACCAGCCAGCAAGGTTTGTTTGAGCTAAAAATCGACAGCAATCAAGTCTACATGCTGGATTGCGATACCACGGTTGAATCCCTTTCTGCCCACATTGCCGATGTATTAGCAGAAGAGAATCCAGATGTGCACATTGAAGCCCACGGTTTTGAAGGCATTGGTAAAGGCGCAATCTCAGAAAAAATAAAGGCAAGAATATGAGCTTAAAAGAGTACGAAAACCTCGCCAAAGGCGAAAAGCTATCTTTAGACACAGTATTAGCAAATTTAAAAACAGACGAGCATGGCTTGGTCGCGGCCATCGCGCAACAACATGATACTGGTGAAGTATTAATGTTGGCGTACATGAATGAAAAATCCATTCGTGAAACCCTAGAAACAGGTCAAGTATGTTATTGGTCTCGCTCACGCCAAACCTACTGGCGTAAAGGCGAAAGTTCTGGTCACCGCCAAACATTGGTATCTATGTCATTCGACTGTGATGGCGACGCGATTCTGGTCAAAGTGAATCAACAAGGCCCTGCTTGCCATACCAATCGACGCGACTGCTTCTTTTTTACGGTTGACGGAAACGACGTTGTTATCAGCTCTGCACCATCTACAACCAAGTAAGTTACAAAAAACGCACAAAAATGGAGCATTTTGGCAAAAAACCACTATGCTTCTCTCTCCCTTTCGAGTTACCTTAGGTCTTGTCAGTTTTTTTTGCACATTCCACAAGAATTATGCAATCGAATCTGAACGGTAAAAAAGCAAATTTTTTATTCACTCTCGAAGCTAGCAAATATTTTGCCAAACTTTAGATCAAATAAAGTACAAGTTCAGGAAGGATAACAAGTCAACGCCCTTCGTGCGAGGGAATGAAACTTGATTGGCATAAGTATTGCTGGATAAGAGATATCGACCAACACTCTTAATTCATTGGGTTAACTATGTTAAATCTGTCCGTACGCACTAAAATACTTTCACTTATTGCACTCTTTTCGCTGGTTATTGTTGGTATGAGCGTTAGTTCTGCACTTACCAGTAAATCCGTGTCTTCAGAATTACAAAGCCTTTCCACGCAAAGCCTCCAACTAGTTAAGAACTTAGAAAAAAGTCGTCAGCTTTTACTACAACAATCTGTTGAATTTGAACGCGGTTACTTCCAAGTATCTATTGCTAAAACAATTGGTGGGTATGGCACTGAGCAAATTGCAGAATCAGCAGAAAAATTCAAAACTTACACTGGTGAGTTGGTAACCAGTATCGAAAATGTAAAAAGCATTCTTGCAACCATGCCAGTACACGATGGATTAGACGGCTTACTAGAACAGATTAAAGCACTAGAAGAGCAACAAGCTATCTTCTTAGAAGCCAGCACAGAAACCTACAGCTGGTGGGTCAAGCTCAACACCATGAAAGCGAATAAATCTCGACGCGCTGCTGACGAAAGCTTGATTACGGTGAACAAACAAATGGAGGAAATTATAACCTCCATTAATGAATACAGTAGCGCCGTTGCAGACAACCAAAACAGCAAACTTGATCAAACCATTTATGCCAGTGGTTTATTTGCCGCAGTACTCATTGTGATTGGTATCACTGTCAGTATCATCATTGTTAACGGCATTTGTAGACCGCTTATTAAAGCTGTTCGACGCGCAGAAGAAATTGCCTCAGGTGATTTGGTTCAATCTAAAATTGCCAGCACACGCAAAGACGAAATCGGCATGCTGGAAACAGCAATGGACAAACTAGTCATTCAGCTTAGTAGCATTTTGCATGATGTGGCTGAGTCCAGCTCCATGTTGACCAATGCAGCTAATGACCTTAACCGTATTACCGACGAATCCTCTGAAATGGTCGATCGCCAACAACAAGAAACCAACTTCATATCTCAAGCGATACAAGAAATTCAAGCCACGGCAGTGCATGTTTCTGAATCCACAACAGACGCAAGCCAAGCAGCGCATGATGCCGAAACAGCAGCCAATGAAGGCACCGCAATTGTCACTAGAACAATTGATAGCATTCAAGAATTAGCGACTGAAATAGCCAGTTCTGCACATACTATTAATGAATTACAATCCAATACTAAAGAAATCAGTAATATCCTTAACGTCATTCTAGGTATTGCAGAACAAACCAACCTACTCGCTCTAAACGCTGCGATTGAAGCTGCGCGAGCTGGTGAGCAAGGTCGAGGCTTTGCTGTGGTAGCTGATGAAGTGCGCCATCTTGCACAGAACACGCAAAATGCCACACAAGAAATTGAGAAAATGATTGCTCTATTACAAAGTGGTACAAGCTCTGCAGTAAAAGCCATGACATCGAGCCATCAGCGCTCCACTGATGCCGTAAATCAAGTTAAACACGAGGAAGATTCGCTTCGACATATCAATCAATCCGTGTCTAAAATTCGCGATATGAACGATAGAATTTCAGCGACAGCAGAAGAGCAAGCATCAGTAACGGCCGAAGTAAGCCGCAATGTCGAAAATATTACGGAGATTGCATCACGCACCACTAAATCTATACATTCTATTAGTAACTCAGCTGGACAGCTGGCTTCATTAGCCACACAATTGTCGGCAAAAATCAGCTACTTCAAAGTATAGAGCTACAGCAAATTAAGATCTCTAGGGAAGTAACTTAGTTACTTCCCTTTATTTTATTCCTAGGAGAAAATCATGTGTCGTTGGATGGCGTACCAAGGCGATCCTGTTTACCTTGAGTCATTGCTTTTTAAACAAGAGCATTCTTTAATTCATCAAAGCTTAAGCGCCAGAAAATCCGAAGTCACCGTGAATGCCGATGGTTTTGGTCTTGGCTGGTACGATGAACGCGAAGAACCTGGACTTTATCATGAAGTCTTGCCAGCTTGGAGTGACAGCAATTTAAAGAGTTTAGCGAGACACATTAAAAGTGGGCTATTCTTCGCCCATGTTCGCTCCTCTACGGGCACAGAAACCAACCGTTCGAACTGCCACCCATTCAGTTACAAGAATTGGTTATTCATGCACAACGGACAAATTGGCGGTTATGAGTCTTTACGCTGGCAGTTGGATCGCTTGATTCCAGAGCATCTTTATAGCCACCGTCATGGCGCAACTGATTCAGAAGTTATTTTCCTATTGATGATCGCCAATGGTTTAGAAACGAATCCAGAATATGCGATTGAGATAACTTTATCGCAAATTCTCGACATGATGAAACAGAAGAACATCAAAGATCCATTGCGCTTCACGGCGGTTTTTTCAGACGGAGAAGAAATCACCGCGATTCGCTTTTCCAGTGATGAACTGGCGCCAAGCCTATACTGCAAGCAATTCGCCAAGCACATTGTGATTGGCTCAGAACCTCTCGACCATTGCAGCGACAGCTGGACTCAAGTTCCAGCAGGACACATTGCCAGAATCAAAGGTCAAAATTACCAAATCCAACCTTTGTCTGAATTATTAAAAATGACCGCCTAGCGGTCACTTTTAATAAATAATTTATCTTTTATATTATTGCTACTTTATCTTCCCACTTCCTTTGACCTACATCATGCAACTTAATCGTTTGACTGTTACCCTTCAGGGGTAAGTTATTCAATTGCATTGATTCAATTAAAAGGAGCTAACATGATCAACTACCAATTAGACAACAAAAAAGCCATGGTAACAGGCGGCGCATCAGGGATTGGTTTAGCCTGTGTAGAGCTACTGGCCTATTCAGGTGCCGATGTCGCCATTTGGGATCTTCATGAAGAAGCATTAGAAAAAGCTAGACAATCTATCAGTAAATACAATGTGAAATGCATCACCATTAAAGTCGATGTAAGTGATCCTGAATCGGTCAAAGCTGCTATGGATGAAACCGTGAAGCAACTTGGTAGTCTAGATATAGCGGTCAACAACGCAGGCATTGGCGGCCCCGCTTGCAAATCTGGCGATTACACCACAGAAGATTGGTTAAAAGTGATTGATGTTAACTTCAACGGTGTTTTTTATTGCCAACGCGAAGCCATTGCTGCCATGCGTAAAAATGGTTCTGGTAGCATTATCAACATGGCATCCATCCTTGGCCAAGTTGCATTCCCGAGCTCACCCGCTTACGTCAGCGCAAAACATGGCGTTGTTGGTATGTCCAAAGCCGCTGCAGTCGAGCATGCAGAGGACAACATTCGTGTAAATGCCGTAGGCCCTGGCTTTATTCATACGCCTTTGGTCGATGAACATTTAGATGCCGAGACACTAGATATGCTTGCTCAAAAACACGCACTTAAGCGCCTTGGCAAACCAGAAGAAGTCGCCCACCTTGTGGCTTGGTTAGCCAGTGATGCGGCGTCTTTTGTTACTGCATCGTATTATCCTGTAGACGGTGGTTACCTCGCACAGTAAATCTACCTAGATAACTTGTTACTAGGCGATAAAACAAAAAAACCTCACCTTGGATCAAGATGAGGTTTTTTATTGCGATACTATTTATGCACCCTTCTTTTATGCGCTCTCTTTTTCTCGATACGCGTAAGTCGCATCAAAGCGCGACTGAATCCAGTCGCCGCTTAAAATAGCATCGTATTTCGCAGGTTTGTCAGATGTAGCGCAACTCGGCACACACTCAACATTGGTTTCGTAGTCTGGTTCCACAAAGAATGGAAACGAGTAACGATGCACATCTGGCAACGAAGCACGCACACGGTGTGCAGTAGAAACATATTCGTCGTTGGTCCAACGCTGCATCAAGTCACCAATATTTACCACTAACGCTTCATCGATTGGCGTTGCATCGACCCATTCGCCTTTGCGATTTTTCACTTGCAAACCACCAATCTGATCTTGCAACAACAAGGTGACACAGCCGTAATCCGTGTGCGCACCCGCGCCGTTGTCATGGTCGTTAGCTGGACGCGGCGGATAGTGAATCATACGTAACACGGTAACGTGATCTTTAAAGCAACGTACAAAGAAATCATTGTCCAAAGACAGTGCTTGCGCCATAGCCGTCAGCAATTTTTGTGCTACCTGAAAGGCTTGTACATAGTATTCTTGCAGTACTTCTACGGTTGCTGGATCACTTGGATTTTGGTTTGGCCCGTACATGGTTGGGTATTTCGCGACCAAAGGATGATCCTTTGGAAAATCCAACGCCATATCAAAGGTTTCTTTCCAATCCGCGTGACCAATTTCATCCAGCTGCTCTTCACCAATATTGCCATAACCGCGGTGATTAATACTGTCTTTAATATCAATAGCGTTTTTCACATCTTGCGGCTGATTAAAGAATCGTTTAGCTTCACGCATCAACGCGGCCATCAATTCTTTCGGAATACCTGTATTAGTTAGGTAGAAAAATCCAATCTCTCGGCACGCCTTGTCTAGGGCGTTTATTTCAGTTTGGCGGACTGACTCGCTCTCGTGAGTCAGTTTAGATAAATCAATCAATGGAATGGACATTACGCGTTCCTTAGGCTCTGGAAGACAGTTTAATAAGTTGTGTGTGCTTAGGATTAAAGCGTTTTAGACCCACTTCGCCAAAATCCACAAAAATCATTTGTTTTTCGTCTCGTTCTTGTCGCACGACAACACCCTGACCGAACTGATCGTGGCGTACTTTGTCGCCGGGCTGTAAGAGACTTTTACCTTCAACCCGATGACGAAAGGTCAGCGACGGAGAAGGATCGACCGCGTTCAAATAACGCTGAAAGACCGAACCTTTTTCCGTATCAATTGGCGTGCCAACATTTTCGACATACCAGGCTTCGCAAATACGACTCACTGCATAAGGCTGCGCTTCAAAGACAAAACGCGATAAAGACAAGCTTTTCAGTGCTGCGCGGGGAATATCACCCTGCTTCATGCGTTTATGCTCGTCTGCACTCGGCGTTTCCAATAGCACGAGTTTCTGTTTCGCGCGGGTAATCGCCACATAAAACAAACGGCGTTCGGATGCCAAATCACTGGCAGCTTGCTTATCAATGGCGCTTAGATCCTCATCATAATAAGGAAAGCGCCCTTCTTGTAAGCCAGACAATAACACCTGATCGAACTCTAAGCCTTTCGACTTGTGAATCGTCATCAGATGCACTCCGTGAACATCGTCAGTTTGTTTTTCATTCAAGGTGGCAAGTTGTTCTAAAATCGATTTTGCATCACCGCCAACACCACGTACATAGGCCATAAAGGCATCACAAGTAGCTATTTTCTCTTGGGTCTGAATATCTTTACTACTGGTGCTTTCAAAGTAGCGATAAATGCCTAACTTTTCTAAAGTGTGCGCCAAGCCTTGCGCCGGATCGGTGCGATAAATACTTAAGCTGCGCAACCAGTCAGCACGTTCGTAAAGCTTTTTGGCGCGCCAACCATCCGTCGCATCCGCAACAGACTCAATAATCTGAGGCAACAAATGCGGCGATTGTTTGGCTTGTTGGATTAAGGTTTTACGCTGAGCCATCGAAGCACCAAGGCTCGGAATCATCAGCAAGTATTCGATATCGTCGGGGTGAAAAAACGTGCTGGTATTTTCTAAGCCACCAGCAATCACCGCAAGATACGCCATTAGCATGCGAATCTGACGATTTTCCAATAACGGCGAATCACCGTGTAATTGATACGGCACACCTTTGTGCATCAAGGCTAATTGCACTGGCACCATGTCGCTGTACAAACGCACCAACACTGCGGTATCGCTTAGCGCACGACCCTCTTCCACCCAAGCTTTCAATTCGCCCAGCAAGGCTTTGCCTGTCTTCGGTGCTCGTGCAAAAGACACTCTGGTGCGTTCGCCAGCGCCAATCACCAAGGCATCAGGATCGTTTTCACTGATCACGCTCGACGCCATTAAACCGACCGCATGACCAAAACGAAAACTGGTGCTCAACGGATACGTGACCACATTGGCAAAATCTTGGTCAAACTGGCTTGCCATGATCTCTGGACTGGCACCGCGCCATTCGTAAATACATTGCTGTACATCACCCACAATCATCCATTGGCAAGGCGCAGAATAAAGCAGCTTTAGCAGCTCGTATTGGCAAGGGTTGATATCTTGAAATTCGTCAATTAACAAATAACGGAAATCAGGCACTAAGCCACGCACTCTCACGCGTTCAGCTTCGTCTAATTGACTGATTAATTCATAAGGATCGCTGAGTAAATCGGCAAAAAAACGAATGTTATTACGTTTGCGCAGCTTTTCTAATTCATCGTATAGCGCAGGGAAAAACTTGCGTTCGCTGGACCAGCCCAAGGCTTCAAAAACAATCTGTGCTGGTTGGTCAGACGCTTTGACCTGATCGACAAATAACAGCACGTCTTCCAGCCAATCTTTCTCATCCAAAATAGCGATTTTCTCACCATTGCGAACCAGACGTTGCAAGGCCTCGCGTAACATCTTCACCAAGCTAAAATCGTCTGTAATTAACTTGGCGGCAGACAACCAACCTTGCTGTTCCAAACGACGACAAAACTTCATCCCAAAGGCATGAAAAGTCATCACACTGGGAGAACGGAAATGCCCAGCACTCATGAGTCGCTTGCTCAAACGCTCGGAAAATTCTTCCTGCGCGCTTTTGTTGAACATAAATACGCCAATGTGAGACGGATCAACACCCTGAACCAATAAATGCTCGATACGAGAAATTAAGGTGGTGGTTTTACCTGCACCCGCCACGGCGATAACTTTCGCAGGCGATGTGAGATCGTGATGTACAACAAGCGTTTGCTCATCGGTTAACAAGGTGGTCATCTCAGTATTGGGCTGTACTTGTGTCAAAATAATTTTGCCTAGTATTTATACGATTGGATCTTCAATTACTAATTGCCGACTTTTAAGTGGTCAATTTTTCTAGTCTTCAAACAGCTTGCCGATCTCACGAAACGCGAGGTGTTCTCTGCCGGCGATCTTGGCGATGGATTCACCACATACAACCAAACGACGCTGTACGCGGGCGAAAAATACGCCATTGGTTCGCGCCACCAGAGGATAACTAGAGGTTTCCACATCATCGTCCATCAGGTTTACCACTTCGCCAATCACCTCGCCCGCTTCCACTTCTTCACCAATGGCTTTGTGGTAACAAACAATGCCAGCACACGGCGCTTTTACTAAATCCATGGCATCCAGTGGATAATATTCAACGTCGCTGTCATCAATCGCTGGTGACTTACCAGCAATCACTTCTCGCAGCACAAGATAATCAAATAAAGCTTGTGCATCTTGCTCGGCAAACTCATTGGAGATGTCATTTTCGCCGCGTAATTCTACCGTTAAAGAGCGGCTTCCCCAAGGAATCAAATGGGCATAATGGGCTTTTAAATCACGCCACACGCTGACATTGGTTTCATCAAACGAAGCAGCGCCAGTTTCTAATTCAGACAAGCCAACTTTCGCGCCCAATAGCGCCAATAATGGCTTAAAGTGGCCTTCAAATTCTTGCGCCACGTAGGCGTGCATACTAGCTTCGCCAGAACAATGCAGATCGATAATTTCATCCGCATCCATAGACAAAGCCAACAAGGTTTTCTTCATGCCTTGCAGTTCCGTGGTTTCGGGCAACAAAGCCAACTCTTCGTGAATGGCTTGGCGGACGAGGTCAATATTGCTTTCAATGTCGCCGGTCACATCACCCTTGATACGTTTTTCAACTTTCGCGCCCAACTGTGGCCAGTTGCGATTAAAATTACCGCCGCCATCGGAAAACGCAAAACGACCGGGAATATAACCGTGGAAGTTCTGCGCCAAACCAATCGGGTTCGCCACAGGCACAATGACAATTTCACCTTGAATCAAACCTGCATCGTCGGCTTTTTTTAGTTGTCTTAGCAAGGTGTTAAGCACCAAAAAACCTGGCCATTCATCGGCATGCAATCCCGCCTGAAAATAGACTTTAGGACGTGCACCCGCTTCGCCAAAATGATGCGCTTTTAAAATACGCTGGGTGCCCGGTGTCGCGCTAGGTAATACATGAGAGTAGATTTGATAAGACATAACACCTCGCAAAAAAGCCGTGAAACATTCGCCCAAATTGAGCCTGCAACATGGTACGCTAAAACCCATTTTTAATAAAAACCAATTCCTTAAATAAAAGCTGTAAGAAACAACGATCTATTTACGTCTAAGAACTCGTAAAGATTAAAACAACTAAAGAACATCAGGAGAAAGGAATGAGAAAATCGTTTGTCGCGGCCTCCATCGCTGCCACCCTAGCCTTATCAAGCTTGCCTACACTGGCCACTTCAACTCAAACCAACGCAAGTCAACAAAGCTGGCAAAACACGCTTCAACAAGCCAAAGGCCAAACAGTGTATTTCAACGCTTGGGGCGGAGCCGACAACATTAACGATTATATTCAGTGGGCCGCTGATCGCATTAAAGCAGAATACGATGTGACGCTTAAACAAGTGAAACTAACCGACACGTCGGACGCCGTAAACAGAGTATTAGCCGAAAAAGCCGCTGGCAAAAACAGCAATGGCTCCATCGATCTTATCTGGTTGAATGGCGAAAATTTCCGCGCTATGAAAGACAACAATCTGCTGTTCGGCCCTTTCAGCAAGTCTCTACCTAACTACATCACTTATGTAGATGAAAATGCCCGTCAAAGCTTAACCCAAGATTTCGGCACGCCAGTCGATGGTATGGAGTCTCCTTGGGGCATGGCGCAAGTCATCTTCATGCACGACACAGCGACTTTGAGTAATCCGCCAAAATCCATTGCCGATTTACTCACCTACGCCAAAGCGCATCCTGGACGAATCACCTATCCTGAGCCACCACAGTTCCTAGGCTCGACCTTTTTGAAACAAGCCTTGTACGAATTAACGCCTTACCGCAAAGCGCTGTCGCAACCGGCCGACATTGTGGATTTCGAAAAAATCACCGCGCCGTTATGGGCGTATCTCGATCAACTGCACCAAGTGGCATGGCGCAACGGCCAAACTTTCCCATCCAGCTCAGAAGAAATGGTGCGTTTGCTTGATGACCAAGAGATCGACATTGCCTTAAGCTTTGATATTTCCTCCGCTTCGGTACAAATCGATAAAGGCAATTTGCCGGATACAGTGCGCTCTTACGTCTTCACTGGGGGCACCATTGGTAATACACACTTTCTAGCAATTCCTTATAACAGTGGTGCTAAAGCGGGTGCACAAGTCGTCGCGAACTTCATGCTGTCGCCAGAAGCGCAAATCAAAAAACAAACGCCAACCATTTGGGGCGATTTAAGTGTTTTATCTTACGCAAAACTATCCGCTGCTGAGCAAGCCAAGTTCGATGCCTTGCCACGTGGCATCGCCACATTAAGCATTGAAGAGCTAGGTCAAACCTTGCCAGAACCACACAGTAGTTGGGTGGGAGCATTGGAATCGGAGTGGCGTAAGCGTTACGCACAATAATTAATAGCACGACTACTGCCGCATTCATGACGTCGTGAAAAATTCTATAATTAGCTGAATAAGAAGCAAGATGCCGTTAAAACACGCTAAATGGATCACGGGGATTATCACCCTATTACTGATCTTTCCTATTGTCATTGGCTTGGTCGGCACCTTGCTTCCTGCGTTTGCGTATTTCCCGCCCCTTGGCGAATACCATATTTCCTTGGCACCTTGGCGCAATCTATTCTCCCAAGGGGAATTTTACGCCAGTTTAAAACTGACTCTAATAACCGGCATAGCCGCACCATTATTCGCTCTTTGGTTCGCACTGTCGCTATTGGCTTGGGGTTATCAGCGTCCGTTTTTCCGTAAAGTCGAAGCCGCGTTATCGCCGGTTCTAGCGATTCCCCATGCGGCGATTGCCATCGGCTTGTTGTTTTTATTAAGTCCGTCCGGTTGGTTAGTACGCTTATTTAGCCCATGGCTGACAGGGTTCGATCGACCGCCAAACTGGATAACGGTGCAAGACCCTTTTGGCATTTCACTGATTCTCGCCCTTGTGATAAAAGAAATGCCTTATCTATTGTTTGTCATGCTCGCCACGATGAGAAGCATCAAGGCTCGAGAAAGCCTGCAAGTCGGCCAAGCCCTCGGTTACAGCCGCTTTACCTTGTGGTGCAAAGTATTAATTCCTCAGTTATATCCAATCATTCGTTTGCCTATTTTCATCGTCATTGCTTTTAGTTTGACTGTGGTGGATTTAGCTTTAGTCATCGGCCCTAACACACCGTCGACACTGGCGGTGACATTGTTACGCTGGTTTAATGATCCCGATTTATCCATGCGCTTAATGGCAAGCGCTGGCGCAATTTCTCTGATGTTGATCATTGTTGCCGTTTTAGCAGGCTGGGAGCTGGCGCATTTATTGTTTAGCAAGCTAACCCGAGCAGAGCGCAGCAATGGCAAGCGTTTTGGTTTAACCGACAACCTACTTCGATTAGGCGTAGTTTTGGGTTTGCTCGCCTTATTGAATGCCTTTGTGGCTCTAGCTTTGCTGCCGATTTGGTCGCTTGCCAGACGCTGGCGGTTTCCCGATGCGTTACCAAGCCAATGGACTTGGGACAATATCGACCGCGCCACTCCGCTGTTGATTGAGCTCACTTCGAACACACTGGCCATTGCATTAATTGCCACACTGTTAGCCTGCGTCATCAGTCTTGTTATGTTGGAAACCAAGCGACGTTCTCACTTCACCGACTATGGTAAACAGCACGTATTCGATTGGCTGATTTACGTGCCGATTCTATTACCGCAAATTGGTTTTTTATTTGGTTTGCATGTGTTGCTGATTTATTTAAACCTGAATGGCGATCTATGCGCGATTATTGCTCTGCATTTAATGTATGTTTTGCCTTATGTTTACTTAACACTAAAAGGCCCCTATTTGGCATACGAAGAGGAATACTTACTGCAAGCCAATCGACTCAATCATCGCCCTTGGCGCAATTATGTCTTAGTCAAAATCGCCATGCTAAAACCAGCGATATTCACCGCTTTTGCCATTGGTTTTTCCGTCAGCATCGCCCAATATTTACCAACTCTTATCGCGGGTGAAGGCCGTTACAGCACTTTAACAACCGAAGCCGTTGCCCAAGCCGCATCGGGTGATAGAAAGCAAGTGGGCAGCATGGCAATGTTGCAAGCCTTCTTTCCCATCATGGTATTTTGGCTCGCGCAATTCATTCCACCACGCTGGACAAAATGGCGACTTAAATTCAAGAAAGCCTTAAACACTGGATTAATAGAAAAGGACAAAATGTGCTGACTGTAAATGCGTTTTCTTTGTCTTTGGGCGATAAGACACTTATCAAAGATTTAAGCTTTGAGATCGCCGACGGACAAATCTTGTCTATCATGGGGCCGAGTGGCATTGGTAAATCCAGCCTACTGCATTTTTTGAGCGGCTCTTTATCATCTAACTTAACCACCACTGGCGAAGCCTTTTTAAACGACGAAGCTTTGCAGACAAAATCTACGCAAGATCGAAAAGTCGGCTTATTACAACAAATGCCCTTGTTGTTCCCACACATGAGCATCATCGAAAACCTATTGTTTGCCATTCCTGCCGACATCAACAAAGCAGAACGCATCACCATGGCACAAAATGCCTTGGAAAAACTCGGCATTCCCGATAAAGCCAGCGCTTTACCGAAAGAACTCTCGGGCGGCCAACAAGCCCGCGTCGCCCTGCTCCGCACCCTACTTTCCCAACCCGACTACCTACTGCTCGACGAACCCTTCAGCAAACTAGACCCAGCATTAAGACGCGACGTACGAGCCTTTGTACTCAACGAAATACGCCAAGCGAACATACCTGCCCTGCTTGTTACACATGATCCTGAGGATACTAAGGCAATGGAAGGGGAATGTTTGGAGTTGGGAAATTAGCAACCCTCTCAAAAAATAAAATAGTCTAAACCAACAAACACCTTTTACGATATTGGCTGGGCGTTTGAGCAAACAATCCTTTAAAGGCATGGATATAGGCGGAATCAGATTGATAACCTAAATCCAAGGCGATGTTTTGAATAGACATGTTTTTCTCAAGTAACTGTAGCGATAAAACCAATCTGATATTTTGTCGCCACATGGCGAAGGATTGATTAAATTCTTTTGCGCACAGTCTCGATAACGTTCGCGGCGATGCGCCGACCTTGGTTGCCCACTCAGAAAGAGTTAACGCCAAATCTGGTTGTTGATTAAATTCTACGAAGATCGCCATCAATCTTCTATCATTTGGAATCAACAAGGGAATTTCGTAACTCTCTGCTATAGCGATTTGATCTCGTAACACACAAAGCAAGTTCGTCGTCATTTGCTCTGTGTGATTGTCCAAACCTTGCTTGACCAACAACACAATAAGTTCCTTCAAGAATGGCATTACCAAACAAGACTTTGCATTATTGCCATAACTCACAGTACTTTTTGGATTTAAATACACCGCTAAAAATTGCGTTTTTGTTACAGATACTGACTTATGAATAGCATTGGCTGGTATGAAGAGCATTCCGTTATGTGGAACGATAATGCTTTTGCTCTCAATAGTGGATTGCAGTAATCCTGCGATCGGATATAACACTTGATGCCACGGGTGCGCGTGCCATTCCTCTACGCCATTCGCTGGCAGATTAATTATTTTTGAAACAACCTGACGATCAGAAAAATATTGAATAAGCTCGTTTGCATTCATAATTGGCAACTTGTCGATGTTTTATGTCATACAAGATAAATTAAGCCATCGAAATTTAAAATAGCCTATGCGTTAACACAATAAGTTATCAGCAGGTAAGGTTTATGAGTATTGAAGTATGGTTAGTGTATTTTGGAACAGTGTTGGCGTTCATGTTTCCACCAGGAGCGAGCCATATTCTAATGCTGTCTAACAGTATTGTTAATGGCTTTAAAAAATCAATCGCAACGGCTTGTGGTGACCTTTCCGCTAACTTTTTGCAAATGACCGCGGCCTCTATTGGTTTAACCGCAAGCCTTCGATCCTCTCAGCAGATTTTCGAAGTGATTAAATGGGCTGGGGTCGCATACCTTATTTATTCAGGTTTGAGGTTATTTTTCTCAAATCAATCTGGTTTAAAAAACACCTCACCTCGTTCCATTCGATCTTTATATTGGCAAGGTTTTATCACCTCAGCATCCAACCCTAAGGCGATTATTTTCTTTGCTGCGCTGTTCCCTCAGTTTATTTCTACTTCCCAGCCTTTGTTGCCGCAATTTATCGTCTTGAGCATCACTTATCTTGTTGTTGATGGCTTGTTCTTGTGCTTTTACGGCAAATCTGCGGCATCTTTCGCAAAAAAGTTTCAATCCCGTATTGGGCACTATTTTAATAAAATCTCGGGCTCTCTTTTGATTGCTGCCGCTATCCTTCTTGGTCTTAAGAATATTGATAAGGATTAAAGAAATAAACTTTATTGAAGCTGCATCATTCTCCTCTTTTCAAGTAATCAATTTTACCAATCTATCGGTTATACATTAATTGCACAAAATATTGTTACATTATAACATTACTATTCTTTTTAACTTAGATGGACAAGGCAGGTGCAAGTAACAGGTCTGCATTGAGTAAAAATTATAATTTCCAAGGAGAAAACTGAATGATCAAACGCCTTAGCAGTGTTAGCCTTCTCGCACTGAGCATTAGTACTATTGCGATTGCAAGTGAAAACCACGATGACAGCATGACTCGTTATCGTGTATTTATTGGTGATCACGCTACACCACAAGTCACTGCTTTTGACTTAGATAATCCAGATAAGCGTTGGACCTTTAATACTGCAGGGCAAAGCAAGCTTTACTCTGTTTCCAACAATGGCCTAATCGTTGCGGTTCAGTCTGATAATGATCAGGTGAACTTTATTCAATCCGGCTTTCACTTCCATGATCACGGTGCCCATACAGATATAGAAATCAATGATCCTGTCGCTCTAAAAAAAGTGCTTCAGGGCCCTCGTCCATTCCATCTAGTTGAGCACGATGATCTAGTGTCCATCAACTTTGATAAAGGTGGGTACGCTGATGTTTTAGATGGCCATGAACTAACGGAGGGACATATTGAAGTAACGCGAGTCCAACAAAATCATGCACATCATGGCTTTGTGACACCTTGGGAAGATAACTGGCTTTCTAGTATCGCATCTAACGAAGCTGAAGAAGGTCATGCTCCGCCACGAATTGGTTTACAAGCAATTAAGACAGACGGAACACCAGCAGGTGATTTGCAAACTTGCACAGGATTACATGGAGAAGCTTTTTCTGGCGCTTATCTAACTGTCGGTTGCAAAGAAGGAGTCTTAGCCGCAAAAGCAGGTAAAAACGGTACAGAATACAAAATGCTTCCTTACCCTGCAGACTTTCCAAAAGGGGAAACAACAGGCACTTTATTAGGCTCTAAATCCTTTCAGATATTCCTTGGCAACTATGGCAAAAAAAGCTTAGCCATCATAGATCCAACAGAAGCACCTTACATGCAGCTTGTGGAGTTGCCCTTCCGCCGTGTGGACTTCATTTTAGATCCAGTTAGGCTTCAGAATGCCTACGTTCTAACTGAAAATGGTCAAATCCACCGTATTAACTTATTGAGTGGTGAAATCGAAAAAAGCACTCGTGTAACAGCGCCATACAGTATGGACGGGGACTGGAATGATCCAAGACCTCGCTTAGCCATGGCTGGTGATAATATTGTTATCACTGACCCAAATGCTGGCCTGATACGCCTCATTAATGCAAAGGACTTCTCTGAGTCGAAGACCATTAACATTGAAGGTATCCCTTATAATATTGCCGTGGCTGGCGGTAGTGGTATTAGCCACTAACTCAACCCTAGCCTTTAGATTTCGTAAATTCTAATTCAAAACCACTTTATGCAATATAAAGTGGTTTTGTTGCTTTAAGTTGACCAACAATATTGCAGTTTTTAAAGCAGCTATAATTTCAATTCGTTCAGACCACTAATAACCAAGCAAGCAAGGAAACCACTATGCCTGAACTCAAAAATGAAAGAGCCATCGCGGAAAAATTCCTTAAGGAAATGCTGAAAGCAGATGACACGGGCAACTATGAGTTGTTTGTTAAACATTACGAAGAAAAGGATCTTGTCGATTTCTCTCCAGAGCGTTTTGAGCATGATATCAAACACATGCAAGCCAGAAATCGTAAGAATTTTGGCTAGTTAAGCGGTAGCCTATAAGTGGCAGACAAAGTTAGTTTTTGTTGAATCTGAAAGTAACTTAGATTTGGCGATAAACATTTAAGTTTTAAAGTATCGGTGACTTCCATAAGTGGCTGAGTATTTTTAGCGACATGTGCACATTCCCATAATATTGGAGGTAAAGTTTACCTCAAAATAACTCTTCCTATTCATATTTCAATCGCGTCTGACACTTTGGGATACATTCAAAGGTCTACTTTTTTCTTAAATCATTTAATCTAGAGCCTAACCCACAGACATCTGATTAAAATCAATCCACACCATATAAAGCCAGTATAAATTCTTACTTACTGGCTTTATATGAAAACCCAAACACATTTTTAAAAAGATAAAAATGCATATTATTTGTAAATCATATCTGGCAACCACGTTGAAATTTGAACGATAAAAACAACGAGAAGTAAGCGAATTATATCCGCAGTCCAAAAAGGTAATACACCTCTAAAAATAGTCCCTGTTTTGACATCCCTAATAATACTACTTAACACAAAGACATTCATTCCGACAGGCGGCGTTATTAAGCTAATCTCAACGACAATAACAGCAACAATACCAAACCAAACTAAACTATAACCTAGCTCGGAAACTATGGGAAAAAATACAGGAATGGTAAGGAGGAGCATGGAAAAACTCTCTAAGACCATACCTAGGATAATGTAAATCATTAAAATAACGAAGATCACCAAAATGGGAGCAACATCTAGTGACACAACAAAATCCACCATCATTCCAGGCAACCCAGCACGGTTAATAAAATCAGAAAATATTAACGCACCTATAATAATCACGAATAATGTAGCCGATGTTAGAGCGCTATCCGCTAGTGTTTTGAACAGAGAAGATAAACTCAGGCTTCGACGTAATAATGCAATAACCAATGCTCCTCCAGCACCAATACCTGCAGCTTCTGTCGGCGTAAATATACCTAAATAAATACCACCCATCACCAGAATAAACAGCCCCAAGATATCCCGTACTCCCTTTAGAGCATGCAGCCTTTCAGCCCAGCTCATTACTTCAGCAGAAGGACCTGCACTTGGGTCACGCCAAACAACATACTTAACAGCCCCAAGATATAGAAAGATTCCTAATATGCCGGGTATAAGACCAGCTGCGAATAGCTCTCGAATACTCGTTTCAGTTAATAACCCATACACAATCAACATTACACTTGGCGGAATTAAAATACCTAATGTGCCACCAGAGGCAATAGAAGCTGTTGCTAAAGCATCACTATAGCCATATTTTCGCATAGGTGGCATCGCCACTTTTGCCATTGTTGCCGCAGTAGCAAGACTAGAACCGCTAACCGCAGAAAAACCACCACAGGCAGCGATAGTAGCCATAGCTAAGCCACCTTTTTTGTGACAAAGAAATGCATATGAAGCAGCGTATAGTTGTTTTGAAAGGCCAGATCTTGTTATTAAATTCCCCATTAGAATAAATAGTGGAATTATTGAGAGGCCATAATCTTGCGCTGTATCAACAATGCGATTGGAAGCCATTGAAAGTGGGATACTCCACCTAAAATTCCCTATATTTTCCCAAGTTAGTCCGTTCAAAATAGCAAAGCCAAAAAAACCAACCACGCCCATTGCAAATGCAATTGGAATCCTTAATAGCATTATCATCATTAAAAGAACTGCAAAACTTATTAGGATCAAAGTCATTTCTTTTCTCCTAAATTTGGTAGTGCAAAGATTGATAATAAAAAATAAAGGAGAGCACTTATTCCGGTAACAAAGCTTAATACCGCAATATATTGAACAACAAGTCCAGTTTCAATATGCAAAAATTCAGTAGTAATATTACGCTTTAACATACGGGATCCAACATCCCATATTCTAAAGGATATAAAGTACAATGAAGATGAAATAACGATAGATGAAACTAATGCCAACACACGTAAATACGTGTTTTTTATAAATGCATCAATTAAATCGACCACAATATGCGAACCACGCCATGTAACAACAGGCATGACAGAGAAAATAACAATAGCTAAGCCAATCTCAGTTAATTCAGTAGCTCCGATTAAAGGATGATTAAGAAAATAACGACCAACAACATCAACACATGTGAGGATCATAAGAGCAAATAGAGTGGCTGCCGCTATTAGCTCAAAGAAGAAGGCCAACCATTTCATTGGCCCTCTCTCCTCATAGTTTGCATTCAACCATGAGATAAAAGACATTAATTAACTCCAGCATCTTTTTGTTTAGTGGAGAACATTTGTGCTTCTATGCGGAGGAAATCTAATGCAGCTTGCGCATCAACTTTCTTACCTTTTACGGACTCTAACCACTGTTGATCTATACCATCCGTAACTTTAAGATAATCTAGTGACATCTGATCGCCATAACTGAGTAAATTAACTTTACCTCCATTTTCCTCAGAAAACTTTTTTGCTTCAATATCAGATTTATCCCAAGCAGCTCCTGCCATTAAAGATAAGCGTTCACCTGATACACTGCGAATTGCTTCGGCATCCTTTTCACCGATGGAGTCCATAAAATCAGGACTAATAAACATAGAAAACGCTCCCATGTACATCCCTGTAGGTAGCACAGTAACATAAGGAGCAACTTCAACTAAACGCATACCTTGTTGTTCAACCATAGGCATAAATGCACCATCAACCACCCCTGTTTGCAGAAGCTCGTAAACTTTATTTCCAGGCGCTGCGACAGGAATTACACCAAGTCGTTTACCTATTTCTGCTTGAACTCCCCCACCAATACGAATTTTTTTGCCTTTTAGGTCGTCTAAGCTATTTACAGGAAAGCTAGTATGCATAACGCCAGGTCCATGAGTAAATAAGCCAATAACCTCAAGTCCATCAAATTCATTTGCCGCTTGTAGGTATTTTTGATAAGTGCGCCAGTAAGCCAAAGAAGCCGCTTCTGCATTAGCACCAAGCCCAGGAAGCTCGACAATTTGCTCTAGCTCAAAGCGACCAGGAACAAAACCATTAAAACTAAAAGACGCATCAGCAACACTGTCTTCAACAACTTCAAATAGCTGGCCTGGGTTATTCGAGCTATTCTCAATATTAACTGTAACTCGCCCTTCTGTGGCTTCTTCAACCCACTTCCCCCAAGTTGGCCACACTACAGAATTTTGTACATGCGTAGGGGGTAACCAAGTACTTACATTTAGTACTGTCTGCGCTGAAACAGGTGTATTAATTCCTGCTACTACGGAACCGACTAATAATATAGAGCGAATTGTTTTAAACATATTTATTTCCTCAATGAAGTTTTATTTTTTTGTTTTTATTATTTCTACTACTAAGCAATAGCAGGAAATATTTTTCGAATTTATACCTAGAACATGGATCTAATGTTCCTAACACCTCTTTTTATCACGTTTACCTTTTCGTACTAATTAACGAATTAATGAAAATAATTTAATTGTTTTTATTACCTTCAAACTCTTCCGCATGAAGAAAAGCCGTATGCTTGGGAGCGCGTTTGGTTTTTGTCCACTCATCTAGCATTTCGTATTTGATTTCTTCTGTAATTTGAGCAATTTTAGCTTTAGCGGTTATATCGTCGTATGTCAGTTCAATTCGATGTCCATTTGGATCAAAGAAATAAATCGAATGAAATACACCATGATTTGTAATACCTAGTACATCGACATCATTTTCTTCAAGTTGTTTTTTTGCAGCTAAAAGCGTGTCGCGATCATGGACGCGAAGAGCAATATGCTGAACCCAGGTCGGAGTATTTTCATCGCGCCCCATTTTTGGCTGGGTGGGAAGTTCAAAAAATGCTAGTACATTGTCGTTACCAGCATCCAAAAAAATATGCATATAAGGATCTGGTTCTTTGGTTGAAGGTACTTGGTTCTCAGCAAAGGCTAAAATGAAATCCATATTAAGATTTTTCGTGTACCACTCCACAGTTTCTTTTGCATCATTGCAACGATATGCAACATGGTGAATTTGCTCTATTTTAAATGTCATAACAGTTTCCTCTAATATTAAGCCATATCGGGTTGTTTTTCTGGTTCGGCCTGAATAAATGCTGGATGCTCTTTACAAGATGAATAAACCGAAAGAATATGTGGGTAATTATCAAGGCTAATTTCAAAACGTTTGGCATTATAAATTTGAGGAACTAGACAACAATCCGCCATGGTTGGAATATCACCAAAACAGAATTTTCCATGTTGTTTAGCTAAAACCTTTTCCAATGCATCAAAACCAACTGTGATCCAATGCTTGTACCAATCATTACGATGCGTCTCATCGACATCTAATCGATTATTTAAGTATTGAATAACCCTTAAATTATTTATAGGGTGAATATCACATGCAATGATTTGGCTAACAGCCCGAATATTAGCTCGCAAATTGACGTCATCAGGCATAAGCGATGTTGTATTAGGATAGGCTTCTTCAAGATACTCAATTATGGCAAGTGATTGAGTAAAAAATTGCTCTCCATCAACTAGAGTAGGTAGCAGCTTTATAGGGTTTATAGATTCATAATGAGCGGTGTGTTGCTCCCCTCCATTATTTAATAGATGAACGGGGATATACTCGTATGGCAGCGCTTTTAGATTTAAAGCGATACGCACTCTATATGCAGCTGAACTTCTAAAATAGCTATAAAGTTTAATCATGATATTCGCCTTAAAAATTAAACTTGTTAGCTGGAAGGATTTTTCCACGTACTTCACCAAACCCTACACGCACCTCATCTTTTTGAGCATATCCTCGTATGACGATGCCATCCCCATCTTCAATAAAGTATCGTGATTCACCATTATTTAAGGTAAGGGACTCTGTCATATTCCAAGTCAGCTCAAGCAAACTGCCACGACTCCCTTTATCTTTCCCTGAAATGGTGCCAGAGCCTAACAAGTCACCAACTTGCATATTGCAGCCACTGATGGTGTGGTGTGCAAGTTGCTGAGGCATTGTCCAATACATGTATTTAAAGTTTGTTTTACTAATAACCGTTTCATGACCTGCAACATCGAAAGATACTTCAAGGTTAATATCAAAATTGTTATCACGCTTCTCGCGTAAATAAGGCAACGGAAGAGGTTCTTGCTTAGGTCCGGAACAACGAAATGGCTCTAAAGCCTCAAGAGTCACTACCCAAGGCGAAATAGAAGAAGCAAATGTTTTTGAATTAAACGGGCCGAGTGGAACGTATTCCCATTGCTGGATATCACGTGCGGACCAATCATTGAGAAGTACCATACCAAATATATGCTCATGAGCGTTTTCAATAGAAACAGGCTTACCCATAGCGTTTGGACGCCCAATTATAAAAGCAGTTTCTAACTCAAAGTCTAATTTTCGAGAGCTAGAAAAAATGGGGCGTTCTGAATCAGGAACTTTGACCTGTCCGCTTGGACGAACTATATCTGTACCACTAACTACGACAGAACTAGCACGACCGTTATAACCAATAGGCAGCTCACTCCAATTAGGCATTAAGGCATGTTTAGGATCTCTAAACATACAGCCCACGTTAAAGGCATGCTCACGAGATGAATAAAAGTCAGTATAAGAAGAAACATGAATAGGCAAATGCATTTGTACATCGGCTTGGTTAATGATTGCTTTGTCGCACAGTTCGTTATTGTCACGTAATTCTGGATTATTGAAATCCAAAAGGTCTTGAAGGCGAGCCCGTGTTTCATGCCAGATTTCTTTTCCAAGAGAAATAAAAGGGTTAAGCGTGTCACAATTAAAAACAGAATTGTCTGAAGTAGGAAGGAGGCCTGCTTCTTCAAGCTGACTCAAATCTATAATTTGGTGACCTATAGCGACACCTATCCGAGGGCTCAACTTGCCACTACTAAAAACTCCGTAAGGTAGATTGTGAATTGAGAAATCGCTACGCTCGTCAACAGGTAAAAATGTCTTTTTGATGTCCATAAGCCCTTCTATTTTTATTTTGAAGATATTTATCTTTATGTAAAAAATACTATAAGGTATATATTTATTAGACAAACAGATTATATTGATAAATATATAGGATAATCTAATGAATGTTACACTAAGGCAATTACGAGCATTTCTGGCGGTTCACCAAGAGGGAAGCTTTACTAAAGCGGCAGAAAATCTGCACATCACTCAATCAGCACTTAGTAGTATCATCAAGGAATTAGAGCTCAACTTAGAATTAGGCTTGTTTGATCGATCGACCAGAAAATTAGAAACGTCCGAAGCCGGTAGAAACATTCTTCCTGCAGTTATCCGTATGCTAGATGAAATGGACGCTTTGACAAATGAAGTGATGGGCCTAAAAAAACTTGACTATGGCAAAGTAAGAATCGCTGTTGTTCAGCAACTAGCATCGGCTGAACTACCTAGGATAATCGCTCTATATAGTAAAATGTTTCCTCAGGTTGAAGTCAGTCTAATTGATTGTGGGGTAGAAAACGTACAAGAAATTGTCAACCTAGGTGAGGCGGATATTGGTATTGGACCAGAAAGAAAATTACTATCTAGCCTTAACAAACAGCTAATATTCTCACACCCTTTTCATTTGGCACTCACCCCAAATCATCCGATTGCGAAAGAGGCCAATATCAGATGGAAAGACCTTGCCAACCTAGAGCTAATAACTCTACGAGGATCCTTTACAGAGCTTATCATTGACAATTTATTACGTGAGTCTTCTGAGTATATAATTAGTCCGAAATACTTGGTTAACTTCATGTCAACGGCCTTGAGCATGGTTGCAAATGGTTTAGGAGTTACGATCTGTCTGCCTTATGCAATCGAATCAGTGAAACAAAATGGACTAGTTATAATACCTATTTGCGATCCTATTATTTACCGAAATTTTTATCTATACAGCTGTAAAAACCGGGAAAAACTACCCGCGGTGCAAAAATTCATTGATGTATTTTTAAAAAATATGCAGTTTAACAAAGTTTAAAAATAAGTTATTTAAAGCACTAGATGTAATATCTAGCCAACTCGGAGACAAGTATAGCAAGCTGTCATTTGGCCAAGTTTCGTAAATAGACCCGACAACAGTTAGACTCGTTAAAACTTCACGACAAATTCATAAGGAAACCACTATGCCTGAACTCAAAAATGAAAGAGCCATCGCGGAACAATTCCTTAAGGAAATGCTGAAAGCAGATGACACGGGTAACTATGAGTTGTTTGTTAAGCATTACGAAGAAAAAGATCTTGTCGATTTCTCTCCAGAGCGTTTTGAGCATGACATCAAACACATGCAAGCCAGAAATGGTCGAAACGTGGGTTACGAGTATTTTGGCGCTTTACAAGGCTATCGTGATGACGATCATGACGGTTGCTTTCGCTTTGTGTGGAAAGGTATTTACGAGAAACGCGAAGCACTTATCATCATTGGTATCCATCGAAAAAATGACACTTGGTATATTAATGAATCAGCGGTTCGATAAACCCGAAAGATGAAATACAAAAAAGAATAGAGTCATTCAATTAATTAAAAAAGACAATGTTAATGTACAAGTATTTGAACAACTAAACTGCAGCTGTTTAATGAAAATGATTGCCCTAGATAAAACATATTATCTAGGGCAACTTAGTTTTTGATCTACCCCCAAATAGCCAACAGAAAACTATATAAAACCATTGTCTATGATTTCACTTTCCCATTGCTTAAGGATGTCTCTTGGTCGAGTAACACCATAGATCGCCTTCTTACTTTCAGTGCGATACGCCCACAGCTGATTTCCAAAATCATAGTGCCACCACTCGCTAGGCAAGTTAGTAAAACCTACTTCGATCATTGCGTTATAAAGAATTCGGCGATTTTCCTGTGGCGTTTTATTATTCCAACTAGGCGCTTCAAGCGCGTCGGTCCATGAATACTGACTAGCTTCGTCGAAGTGAGTGCCCATATCTAAAAAACGCCCCATATCGTCACATAAGGTCACATCAACCGATCCGCCAGTAAGATGTGGACTGGGAGCTTTAACATCGGTACTTGGTGGTGAAACCAGACTTTTTGCCTTTTCATGCAAAAAACTTTCAGCATGATTCGGAAACGACTTTTTCAAGATGTTAATTAAAGTATCAAACAAATATTGTTGTACCGAAAAAGGACGCCAACCATCTAGCACCACTAATCTGATGCCAGAAGGCATAAGACTAGTTACTTGGTGTAATTTATCAAACACACTTTCCCGCACAAAACACTCGGGAATGGCATTGGCGATACCCATTTTTGCGTAAAAAGGATAAGTCACTAACCGGTTCGATGTACTCAACGGTATCAATACTTCCCCGTTATCTTCAATGCAAATTTGCCTGTAATTATCCCAAGAAAAATCATTTGACGGAGGAATCTGATTTTGTAGTCTGTAACTGCTCATATCAATTAAAAATACTCGGTAGTAGTAAGGTTAAGCTTGGAAAGCAAATAACAAAGATCTGAGCAAAAACGGCCACCATCACAAACGGCCAAATACTTTTAAACATCTCAGTAATCTCAATTTTACTCACCGCAGCAGCCACAAAGACACATGCTCCCATTGGCGGTGTTATCAATGCAATAGTGATATTTATGGTGATAACCACACCAAGATGCACAGGATCAACACCTGAGGCAATCGCCACTGGAAAAAATACCGGCGTAAGTAACATCAGCGCAGATACTTCTTCCATCAACATACCGATAAAAAAAGTAATCAGGCTAAGAATCAAAAGCACAACCGTCGGATTATTTTTAAAAGGCTCCAGATATACAGCGAGCTGAGAAGGTAATTGTGCATAAGCCAATAACCAACTAACCACAGACGACGCTGCGATAATGACAAAGATGGTGCCAGTCAGAATAGCAGTATCAACCAGAGCTTCACGAAGCTTGGTAAAGGATAAGCTACGATTCAACAACCCCAGCAACAAAGCGTAAGCAACAATTAAAGCACCTGACTCTGTAGGCGTAACAAAACCAAAAACAATACTAGAAACAATGATAAAAGGCGCAATCAAGGCTGGAGCCGAATACCAAAAAGCCTGCAAAATACCTTTAAAGCTGGATCTTTCTGTTTGACTTTGTAAACCCGCTTTTCTGGCATACAGATAATTCATAACGATAAATGCACCGCCAAGCAATAGACCTGGAATGACGCCTGCAAGAAACAAATCACCCACTGATGTATTGGTCAAAGACGCATAAAGAATCATGAAAATACTGGGTGGAATAATCGGTCCAATCAAAGAACTGGCTGCGGTTAAACCTGCTGCATAGCTAGTTGAATAGCCTTCTTTTTTCATCGCGGGAACCAGCAACGACCCAAGAGCAGAGGTATCTGCCACGGCTGAACCATTCACACCTGCAAAAAACACGCTAGAGACCACATTAACGTAACCCAAGCCACCACGTAGATGTCCGACCAATGAGTTCGCTAAACGAATCAATTGTGACGTCAATCCTGAGGAATTCATCAGGTTACCGGCAAAAATAAAGAGTGGAATGGCCATTAAAGCAAAGGAATTAATACCGCCAAAAAACTGTTGTGGAACCATGCGATAAGCTAACGAAAAATCGACAAAATAAAAGCCGATTAATGATGCCAATAAAAGACAAATGAATAATGGCACGCCTAATAATATGTTCACTAAAAAGGTAACAACGATAGCAATCAACATACTTCATTCCTCTCTTGATTCTGCGGGAATGGTCCTTGTATAAATACCATCAGAAACAGTGCACCAAAGCCAATAGGCACAGATAACAAAGGAATCGATTTACTCACGCCAAGACTCATGCTGGCAAATTTACCCATGGATATTGAGTAACGTGCACTTACGTAAGTAAAAAATAATGAGACGCACAACACGACTAACCATTGATACATACGAATCAACTGACGAGCAGTATGACCGACATTTTGTTCGACAAAAGAGACTCTCATGTGCCGTGAGTCTACATAAGCGCAAGACATCGCCAACATGACACTGGCAATGATTCCATACCGAGAAAGTTCATCCGACCAAATAGGCGAATGATTTAAAATATAGCGAGTAAATACGCTATACAAAATAAGCAATACATTCATAGCGAGAATGGATGCAGATATAAACAACAACAAGCGATACGCTGATGCACGTATAGAATTCAGAGTCATAATTGCCTCGTAACGGCGCCCGAAGGCGCCGAACTAAATGGGATTTACTTTTTAAAACCTACATCTTTTAATGCTAAATCGACCCATTTTTGATCAATACCTTCCTCTTCTAACCACTGAAAGTAAGAAGGCTGACCTACTGTACGAAACTCTTCTAACTCTGCAGCCGTAGGGCGATATACTTCCATCCCCTTCTCTTCCAAGAAAGCAATACGAGACTCAACCTGACTTTGCACCGCTTTTCTGTTGATGTCATTAGCCTCTTTCACAGCCTCTAACAAAGCCGCTTTGTCTTTAGCTGATAAGCTTTTTAGCAATTCATCATTACCTACTAAGAACTGGTCTGAATATTGGATATTTGCCAAAGTTGCGTATTTTTGCACCTCAAATAAACTGCCTAAAATAATGTACATAGGCGGATTCATCTGACCATCAGCGACACCTGTTTTTAGTGCAAGATAAACTTCTGTCCAAGGGATTGGTGTACCAGACGCACCAAATGCGTTGTAAAGAGCAACCTGACTTTTATCCATGGCACGATAACGAAGACCTTCAAAATCTTTCGGAGACTTAATTGGGTGTTTGTTATTGGTAAAGGCAAGAAAACCACCCTCTTCCACTACAGCCATTAGGTGTCCACCAGTGCGCTTATAAAACTCGCTCTGCACTGCTTTCCAGTAACTGCCTTCATCAAAAAACTGGCGGGCTTGATCAAAATCACTGAATAGGAAAGGAATTGCACTAACAAAAATTTCAGGGAATAAAGGAGAAACACCACCAAAAGAAGCAACATTTAGACTTGGCGTATTTAATACCTGCTCCATGCGCTCTTCCTCTTCACCCAACATGCTATTTGGATAAAGCTTTAAGGTCAGCTCACCATTGGTTTTCTGATCGACTAATTTTTGCAGATTCGTCGCAAATAAATGTACGGCATTCTTATCTACATCAGCCGCACCGTTATAACTTAGGTTGATTGTTTGAGCTTGGATAGCAAACGACATGGATGAAATCGCCGCTCCCAATGCCATTGCTTTAAACAAACGAGTTTTGCCTAATACTTGATTGATAACTGTCATTTTTGAGTTCCTTTATGATTTTAGAGTCATGTGATTTTTCTATCATTTTATTATCCACACAACCAACTTAAACTTGAGCTGTTGACATCACAAGCATCAAAGCGTTGCAATTAAGTCAACACGTAAGGCAAAACAAAACCTATCGCACTATTTAAGAGCTAAGAATTCCATTGTTTCGCTAAGATGATTCAATAAAGCCTGAGCAGCCAAAGTTAGCTCTCTACTCTCTATGCTTAAAACTTGAACTTTTGCTTGGGAAAAAATATTACTTTCCATAGGAATAACGACGATTTTTCCTTGTTTAATTTCTTCACGTACTGTTAACAACGGCATAAAAGTAATACCAAGGCCCGACATCACAAAATTCTTCAACGCCGCAACTGAGTTGGTTCGCAAACGCGGTGTTAATTTTAAATGATTTAGTTCTTCTGCAAGTGTGACCAAACGCCCCATACCAGTAGATTTATCAAGCAACGCAAAAGGATACTCGGCAACAGAATGGAAAGTAACAGGGTTTTCTTGCTTGGTTAGAGCATGTCCCGGCGGTACTATTAATTCAAGAGGATGGCTGGTTTCTAAATGACAATATAGTTTAGGGTTATTCACCGACGCATAGGTTAACGCAAAATCAATATGTTCCTCCTGCAGTAACTGTACCGCATCCTGTGCTCCGGCCATTTCTACCGAAAGTTGAATCCCTTTATGCTTTTCCAAAAATGACTGCAATGAAGATGAAATAAGATCACCTAAAATCCCCTCACCTACCGCAATGCGGACTTCGCCAGTTCGTAGGTTCAGTAAGTCATCGATTCTCGATAAAGTTGCCTGCTCGCTTGCAGACATTTTTCGATAATACTGAAGTAGTTCCTCTCCTGCTGGAGTAATTGGGTTACGATTATTCGTTCTGTCCCAGATAGGTAATAGCAAACTTTCCTCTAACTGTGACAACAAACGACTTACAGCAGAAGGATCAACATTCAGCCTAGCGGCAGCCTTTCGTAATGTTTTATACCGAGCAATAGCATTAAGGTATTCCAACGCACGAGGCGGGAGTTTATGCATAAGTCACCTAAGAAAAGATAAAAAGACGAATCTACCTTAGCCTAACTTCCAACAAATATGCGATAAAAATAGCAGCTTCAGAAGTCCATTTTTCAAGCAACCTTTGAAATCTTCCTTTCTTTGAGCCACGCCGAGATGAAAAAAGCCCTATTTGCAACCTCACCTTTCTGCAAAAAAATAGCCTAAACAATGGCCACTGCTCATCACTTCAAGCTTTTCATCTATATCCGAAAACTGTACGTTTTCTGGAGGCAGATCAAAGTTCAACCTATTTTTAAGACCTTAATCTATTTAACACAATATTCATGTGTTATTTTTATCCTGCTTGAAAACAATGAGTTACTCATCTACTACTTGTTTTGCTAAGGATAACCATGAAAATGCTACAACAAATCGGAGACAATATTTGGATCCATGATGGTGCTACTGTTTCTTGGTACACCATGCCCTACACCACTAGAATGACCGTCATTCGCTTAAATTCTGGGGAGATATGGATTCATTCACCAGCAAAAATCAGTGACGAGCTAATCAGCGACGTGAACGCTCTGGGCAAGGTATCTTATCTTGTCTCACCGAATAAAATTCATCACTTGTTTATGCAAGAGTGGATGCAACAATACCCTGAAGCGAAGTCCTACGCTCCCCCAGGTTTAGAAGAAAAGCGCCCAGACTTACACTTTGATAGTGCATTGAAAGATGCACCTGAACCTGAGTGGCAAGAACAAATAGAGCAATTGATTTTCAAAGGCAGTAAGGTCATGGAAGAGGTGATCTTTTTCCACAGAGAATCGAAGACCCTAATCGTGACAGATTTAATTGAAAACTTTCACCCTGATCACTTCAAAGGCATTAAGAAGCTGCTAGCACAAATGACTGGCATCATAAGCCCAAATGGCAAAATGCCCATCGATTGGCGGATGACTTTTATAGGACGAAAAGAAGCAGCAAGAGACTGCCTACAAACCATGATAAATTGGCAGCCAGACAAAATAATTCTTGCCCATGGAGAATGGATTCAAAAAAACGCCGTCAGTTTTTTAAAAAAATCTTTTCATTGGTTACAGTAATCCTCATTATTTTTGGCGCTATGGTTTTATATAGCGCCAGAACATTTTCAGCCAGTCCATTTAGCCAACAATAAAAATATCTAACCTATTTTTTAAATCAAAAAACCTAAACAATAAAAAACTTTGAGAACAAATAAATAACTAAAAAGTAATTAGAACTCTAAATTTAAACAATAAAAAATTTATATAACTAATCATTAGATGTGACATCTTAAAGCTATATATACTTACACCGCTAAACGCCCAAAACAAGAGCAATACGTGCATTTTTGGTGCCTCTTAAAAACGTTTATTTTCTTGTATGAAATGTGAATTTTCATATTTTTTTGAAGTTTTTTCCTATTTCCCTATCTATTTGTTTTGAGCGTTTTTTTTGGTTCTTTTGGATCATATTTTAATTTATTTACGCTCATTCTCGCAGCTGTTTTAATTTTGACTACTTGCAACCCCGCTATTAATTAATTACTACTGTATGAAGTTCTCCAAAATATTCAGACTTTATTTTGATAATGTTCAGGGAGTCATTATGCAGGATCTATGGCAAAAAAATATTATCTATGCGGAAAACATACGTAAGCAATTGCATGCTCATCCAGAGCTTAGTTGGCAAGAAAAAAACACAGCGGCATTGGTTCGCAGCCAACTCGATGCGATGGATATTCCATGGCGCACCTGTGCCGATACTGGCACCATCGCATGGCTGAACAAAAACGCTAAAGGCAAAACGATTGCTTTGCGTGGAGATATGGATGCCTTGCCAATTGACGAGCAAACAGGCAAAGCATGGCAATCACTAAACCAAGGCTGCATGCACGCTTGTGGTCATGATGGACATACAGCCACTCTGCTAGCAACAGCACGTTGGTTAAAACAATTTGAAAAAGAGTTACCTCAGCCCGTGGTACTCATCTTTCAGCCAGCCGAAGAAGGTTTTCATGGTGCCCGCGAAATGATCAAAGATGGCGCATTGGAAAATGTCGGAGAAATTTACGGTTGGCACAACTGGCCTGCTCTGCCATATGGCACGATCGCTTGCCCAGACAATATTGTCATGTGCGGCAATGGAACTTTCAGCATGAAATTCAAAGGCCGTGGCGGGCACGCCAGCCAACCAGAATTATGTGCCGATCCAATTTTGGCGGCCAGTGCTGTGAATGTGGCGTTACAGCAGATCGTTAGCCGACGCATTGCACCTCAAGCCACAGCAGTGATCAGCGTAACGCAAATACATGGCGGAACAGCGCCAACGGTGATTCCAGAAACAGCGACGCTAAGCGGCAGCATTCGTGTGCCCGACGAAGCAACTCGGCAGCTAATCAACCAACATATTACCGATGTCGCCACGCAAACTGCGGCAGCTTATGACGTGGAATGCGTTGTACAACACGACATGCGTTATCAAGCAACCATCAATCATAAGAACCAAGCCACTCATGCACGCGAGGTTTGGCAATCGCTTTATGGCGAACAAACACTTAATCACGGACAAGCCTTGCCGATCATGGCGTCGGAAGATTTCAGCTACTATTTGCAAGCTATTCCCGGTGCGTTTGCCTTGATTGGCAGTGACGATGGCGAAGGCCACAACGTGGCTTGTCACAGTCCACATTACGATTTCAATGATCGATTGATTGCCGATGTCTGCCGTTGGTTTTGCCAACTCGCAGGCCTTACCGATCAATCACTACCAAAGCGATAAAACCAAAAGCATAACCACAAAACAGCAAGTGAACAGAAGTTTCATAAGGAGACGACATGACTATTTTCGAACAACGAGAATCCAACATTCGAGCTTACGCTCGCACGTACCCAACGGTTTTTGTTACGGCAAAAAACTCACGTCAGATTGATGAAAATGGTAAGGAATACATTGATTTCTTCGCTGGCGCTGGGGTGCTTAACTTTGGTCATAACAACCCACACATGAAAGAAGCAATGATCGATTACATGCAAAAAGATGGTGTGCTTCACAGTTTGGATATGCAAACCCAAGCCAAAGCTAAGTTTATGCAGAAGTTTACCGATGTCATTCTTGTTCCTAGAAACATGCCACACCGTATGCAATTCATGGGACCCACTGGCACCAACGCGGTAGAGGCCGCGATGAAGCTGGCACGTAACGCCACAGGCCGTCACAACATTGTCGCCTTTAGCCAAGGCTTTCACGGCATGACGTTAGGCGCTTTGGCAGCAACGGCCAACGAGTATTTCCGTCAGGCTTCTGGCGTGCCTTTGCTGCATGTCAGCCATGAGTTATTCGATCAGGAACACGATCAAGAAGCTTCACTTGCGGCATTAGATGCATTGGCGAGTCAGTATCGTGATCCATCCAGCGGCATCAAGCCACCAGCAGCTTTTATGGTAGAAACTATCCAAGCGGAAGGCGGCGTTAACGTTGCCAGCAAAGAATGGATGCAGAAATTAGAAAAACTCGCCAAAGAATTTGGCTCTGTGTTGATCGTCGATGACATTCAAGTGGGCTGCGGCCGCACAGGTTCTTATTTCAGTTTTGATAACATGGGAATCAATCCAGACATCGTCACCTTAGCCAAAGGCATTGGTGGCGCGGGTACGCCAATGGCAATGAATCTGGTACATCCAGATTTGGATAAGCATTGGTCACCAGGTGAACACACTGGCACCTTCCGTGGACAAAACTTGTCGTTTGTCGCGGGCGAAGTCGCCTTGAGCTACTTTGACGATGACAAGCTGATGAACGAAGTCATGGAAAAAGTCAAAACGGTACGCGATGTACTAGAGCCACTGGTTAGCGAAAACAGTGCAAAAGAACTGCGCGGCAAAGGTCTGATTCTAGGTTTGGACATGGGTAGCGGTGAAGTGGCAGCGAAAGTCGTACAACGTTGTTTCCATAACGGCTTGATGCTTGGCGCTTGCGGCAGTGGCGGTCGAGTGTTGAAGATTATTCCACCATTGACCATCCCAGAAGCAGATCTTGCAGAAGGCTTGGATATTTTGAAAGACGCTGTACGTTTTGTAATGGAGGAAGCCGCATGATTGAACGCGATGATATGACATTTACTTTCGCTGAGTATCAGCGTCGGTTGGGTGAATTGCGCGCTCGCATTGCCGAGCGTCGCTTGGATGCGATTGTGATCACCGATCCAGAAAACATTACTTATTTAACTGATTACCAAACGACAGGTTATTCCTTCTTTCAGGCGCTGGTCATTCCGCTCGAAAAAGAGCCGTTTATGATCACCCGCGCGTTGGAGGAATCCAACGTGATTGCGCGTACTTGGGTAGAGGTCACACGACCTTACCCTGATACGGGCGATGCCATCCAGATGCTGGTGGATGCGTTGCGTGAATTTGGTTTAGGCAACAAACGTATTGGTTATGAACGCAATAGTTACTTCTTCCCTGCTTATCAGCAGGATTGCATTCATACCACCTTGCGAGATGCCAAATTGATGGATTGCTTCGGCATCGTCGAAGAAGGTCGGATCTGCAAGTCTCAAGAAGAAATCATGGTAATGCGTCGTGCGGCGCTCGCCACAGAAGCAGGCATGAAAGCAGGCATCGAGATTTGTCGTCCCGGTATTACGGAAAATGAAATTGGTGCGGAAATCGCCGCGGCTATGTTCCGAGCTGGTGGTGAAACGCCAGCCGTGATGCCTTACGTCACCTCTGGCCCAAGAACCATGATTGGTCACGCAACATTCGAAGGTCGTACCGTTCTACCCGGCGAGCATGTCTTTCTCGAAGTGGGTGGTTGTTATCGTCGTTATCATACGGCCATGATGCGCACTGTGATTCTTGGCGAATTGTCTGATGCCATGTATCAATCCCAAGAAATCATGAAACGCGCACTCAATGAAATTCATCGAGTGGTACAGCCTGGAATGACAGTGTCGGACGTGGATAACATGGTGCGCAATATCATTATGGACAACCAAGTGGGTGCTAGTTTGATTACTCGCTCTGGCTACTCTATCGGTATCGCCTTCCCGCCAAGCTGGGATGAAGGCTATATCATCAGCTTGAAACAAGGTAATTCTGCGGTGTTAAAACCGGGTATGACCTTCCACATGATTCCATGGATGTGGGGCATTGAAGGCGATAAAACCTGTGGTATTTCAGACACTATCGAGATCACCGAAGACGGTTGTCGCTCTTTCTTTAGCATGGATCGCGACTTCACAGTGAAATCCGGCGTAGCAGTGCCTCAGGAAAGAAGAGCAATCGAGCTGCCCAGCAGCGTATCTGTTAAAGAGCCCAGCACCTTGCCTGCTAAAGAAGAAGCGAAGAAAACCAAATCGAACACCAAGCAAGCCGAAAAAGCGGCCAGCTAATTGGAGGTGACCATGTTAACAGCAGCCAAATTAGAAACAGCAACGCTTGAAAGCATTAACCCGACGACTGGGCAAGCTTTACCTTCTTATGAAGCTTTAACGCTAGACGAAGCTCGCTCCGCCATCGATAAGGTGGCAGCAGGCTTTTCCGGATGGAAAGCCACAAGCTACCCAAAACGCGCAGCCATATTAAAGGCCGTTGCTGCTACGATGCGCGAAAACAAACACGAACTGGCCGATTTAATGGCGCTGGAAATGGGCAAGCCAATTAAAGAAGGCGTTGCCGAGGTTGAGAAAAGCGCCTGGTGCGCAGAATATTACGCTGACAATGGCGAAGCGTTTCTGACACCTGAAACCTTAGAATCGGACGCAAGCCACAGCTATGTGCAATACCCTCCTCTTGGTACGGTTTTGGGTATCTTGCCTTGGAACGCGCCGGTTTGGTTGGCATTGCGTTTTCTGGCGCCAGCCTTAATGGCGGGCAATACTTGCGTGCTAAAAGCCGATCCTAATGTGCCAGCCACGGCAAACAAATTGGTCGAATGTTTTTATCAAGCTGGTGTACCAAAAAGTGTGGTTGCTAACTTAACGGTAACAAACGCAGTGGCGAGCAAAATGATCGATCACCCAAAAGTGAAAGCTGTATCTTTCACCGGTTCTAGCAAGGCGGGACAATTCATTGCCTCGCAAGCCGCAGCGGGATTAAAACCAGCCGTGTTAGAACTTGGCGGTTCTGATCCTTGTATTCTGATGGCCGATGCGGATTTGGAAAAAGCCCTCGATATTATTACCCTATCGCGCATGGTCAATGCGGGGCAATCATGCATCTCAGTGAAGCGTTTGTTTGTCGAAAAATCAATTTACAACGAAGTCTGTGAAGCACTGCGAGAACGCTTTAGCAAACTGAAGTGTGGCGACCCAAGAGACGAAAGCAATAATTTAGGGCCATTGGCGAGAGAAGACTTACGAGATCAACTGCATCGCCAAGTATCAGAAAGCATCGCAGCTGGTGCTCGATGTTTAACAGGCGGAGACTTACCCTCTCGCTCGGGCTTCTTCTATCCGCCGACGTTATTGGTTGATGTAAAGCCTGGCATGACAGTATTTGAAGAAGAGACTTTTGGACCAGTGTTAAGCGTGACGCCAATTGATACGATTGATCAAGCGCTGGAGTTGGCAAACGACACCGAATACGGCTTAGGCGCCAGCATTTGGACCAGTAACCAAGTGGCCATAGACCGAGCCATTGAGACACTGGAGTCAGGACAAATTGCCGTCAATGGCATCGTCAAAAGTGACCCAAGGTTGCCATCAGGCGGGATTGGTAAATCCGGTTATGGACGTGAGCTTGGCCCACAAGGCATCCGCGAATTTGTCAACGTACAACAGATTTGGATTGCTTAGCGCTATATTGCTATTATGTTAAAACTCATCAAAAGAGCCTCCCTTGAGGCTTTTTTTGTCTGTGAATAAACCCTAAAAAGTAGCAAGAGTAATGAGCATGGAACCGCTGCCATATTTGAAAACCATCGAACTTAAAAGAGATTTAATCGACTCTTTTGAGGTTTATCCTTTCTCTATCCCAGCGGTAAAGGAACTGGATTTTATTGAGTTCGATAAAGCTGTGACTATTTTTGTTGGGGAAAACGGCAGTGGTAAATCCACCTTGCTCGAAGCCATTGCAGTCAGTCTTGGCTTCAACGCAGAAGGCGGCACCAAAAACTTCAACTTCGGTACGCGCAGTACTCATTCGGATCTACATAGCTACCTTCGCCTTTCGAAATCCTTTAAACGCTACCGAGACGGCTTTTTCCTACGGGCAGAAAGCTTCTATAACGTTGCCACTAATATTGATGAATTAGATGAAGACCCCTCGCCAGCACCATTTATTAAAGATAGCTATGGCGGAAAGTCGCTGCATCATCAATCCCATGGTGAGTCTTTTCTCGCTCTTATGTTGAAACGTTTCGGCGGAAATGGGCTTTATCTCCTTGACGAGCCAGAAGCCGCGCTCTCACCAACAAGACAACTCGCTGTATTGAGTCGAATGCATCAACTGATAAACAATCAATCTCAATTTATCATAGCAACACATTCACCGATTCTTATGGCGTATCCAGGAGCGAAAATTTACCAAATCGATAAAACAGGCATTTATCCAGTAAAATACGAAGACACCGAACATTACGGAGTTACCAAAGCCTTCTTGAACAACCCTGAGCCAATGTTGAGAGAACTGTTTTCATAGGAAGGAGACAGCATGGCTTTGCATGTAAATGTATTTGACCATGTTATCGAAAAGTTGATTAAGTGAACTGCATTAAACCAAATAGCCCCTTATTGCCTATGAACAACGAGCAATAAGGGGCTATGGAAGTGTCAGACAAAAAAGTCTTATTTGAACTTTAAAGTGTGGCTGTAAATACTTTAGAGAAGCTGGTTTTTTCTTGGATATCGATATTAAGACGAAGTCTTCGAGAAATATCACTGGCAGAGAAAATACCACGAATCTCATGATTTTCACGATCAAGAACAAGACAGTGACGTTCACCGTTGTTTTTAAGCGCAGTAATTACATCTGAAATGGTGGCTTTAGAAATATCCTGCCAATCCAATGCTTTTAGGTTCTTTTTAGCCGTCATCAAATCAGCTACAACAATTTCAGCTCGCTCCAAGCCTTCAGACACTTTCTGTACGATTTTGCGCTCAATGATATCGTCAGAGCTAACCACACCAATAAAATGCTTCTTTTCATCGATAACAAATTTCAAACGTACGTGTTCTTTCTGCATTAGCTCTTTGGCAGTGAGAACAGGTATTGTGGATTCAACGACCAAAGGTTTGTTGTTTTTAAAATCTGTGAAAAATAGCAATGCCGAAGAATCAATTGTTAAGTCGTAGTTTTCTTCAGGCCAAGCCAATTCATCTATTTCTGTCGTAGGGTAAAAATCAAGTGTTTTCATAAAGGCACTCCGTAGCGCTGTCTTGTCGTAAATCTAATATGGATCGTGTCTATCCATAAGCATATCTAATCATTTTGCTTAGAGTAATAGATTGCTACTAAAAATAACAATTTCAAGTCTGGGGAACAATGCTGTAAAAGGTTCTGCGTTATTTTTTAGCTGACGCAAAAACATCTTAATAATCAATCCTGATGGATAAAAGCATTCGAACTACAATGTCTGACAGTGCTAAAGTGGCAAATGATTTAAATCGCTATGCCAAGGAAACGGGGAAATATGAACACAGTCAGCCAACAGTACAAAATGAAAGGAATGCTCATCACCAATCACGAACTAGAGGTTCCGTTGGATTGGCGTTCCTTTAACAAGATCCCTAAAAAGAGCTCTAAGAAGGGCCTTAATGAAAACCCTGACAACAGTTCAATGATTACGCTGTTTGCTCGTGAGGTGGTTAATGTAAACCGCGCCGATGATGAGTTACCCTTGTTACTATTTTTACAAGGTGGCCCTGGCGGCAAATCCCCTCGCCCTATGCCAGGTTCACCGTCTTGGATGGTGGAAGCGTTAAAAACCCATCGTGTTATTCTGATCGATCAACGTGGCACAGGGCGTAGCAGTCGCATCGATACCAATCTGATCAATAAATTGTCCGCCGAAGACGGTCGTGATTATCTGCTTAAATTCCGTGCCGACAGCATAGTGGCCGACTGCGAACACTTACGTAAAACGGTCTATGGTGGTCGTTTATTTGAAACTTTGGGACAAAGCTACGGTGGCTTTATCACGCTGACGTATTTGTCCCAAGCCCCTGAAGGTCTAGCGGCGTGTTATATAACGGGCGGATTGGCAGGTTTAGAGGAATCGGCACAAGAGGTTTACCAGCTCACCTATCAGCGGGTGATCGAGAAAAACCAAGACTATTATGCTTGTTATCCAGAAGACGCCAAGGTCATGGCGAAGATCGCACAATGCCTAACAAACGAGAAAGTGCTTTTGCCTGATGGCGACCAACTTACTTTAGAACGATTCCAAAGCATCGGTATTTTACTGGGCATGGGACCAGGGATTGATCAGCTGCATTGGTTGGTCGATGAAGCCTTTGCTGGCAGCGACAAGAACAAACTCAGTGATGTATTTTTAGAACAAGTGATGAACCACACCAGCTACCATGAAGGGCCACTTTTTGCAGTCATCCATGAAAGCATTTATGGTCGACCTAATGAAAGCACTAGCTGGGCCGCACACCAGCTGCGAGATCAGTTTAGTGAATTTGACGCGTCACACTCGCCTTTGATGTTAACGGGCGAAATGATCTATCCATGGATGTTTGAACAAATTACTTCGTTACGTCCTTTTGCTGATGCTGCGAATGCTCTAGCGGACTACCAAGACTATAAGCCGCTTTACGATCTTGCCAAGCTTGCCGAGAACAAGGTGCCTATCGTCGCGGCGGTGTATCACAACGATATGTACGTGCCTCGTGAGCTGTCACTAAAAACGGCGAAGCAAGTTGCCAACACGCAAGTTTGGCTGACTAATAGCTACGAACACGACGGCGTTCGTCAATCTACAGAGGTGTTCTGCAAACTACGCGAATTGCTGTTAGATCAAGGCGGCCCCTTAAAAAGCTAAAAATAAATCTACTCTAAGGTTATGCAATCTTTCCGCATTGTTTAAGCAACAAACCGCTAAGATCCTTGCATCGAATATAAATTGATAAGGAGTTTTTATGAGTCATCCACTAAATCTCAGCGTTAAAAACATCCAAGGCGAAAGCGTTGACCTATCTACTTACCAAGGCAAAACGGTTTTGATTGTTAACGTTGCGTCTAAATGTGGTTTAACGCCTCAGTACGAAGGCCTTGAAGCCTTGTACAAGAAATACAACGAGCAAGGTTTAGAAATCCTTGGTTTCCCTGCAAACGATTTCGCGGGACAAGAACCTGGTAGCGATGAAGAGATTCAACAGTTCTGCAGCCTAACTTACGATGTGACTTTCCCAATGTTCAGCAAGATTGTTGTTACTGGTGAAGACAAGCATCCTTTATACAAAAGCCTGATTGAAGCAGCACCGGTTACGCCGAATCGTGACGCCATGGTTACCATGTTGGCCGGCCATAAAATCGAAGCGACTAAAGCACCAGAAGTGGTGTGGAACTTTGAAAAATTCCTTATCACCAAAGATGGCAAAGTGGTTCGTTTCTCGCCAGATGTGACACCTAAAGATGACGCGCTAGTTGCTGTCATTGAAGCTGATCTATAAACTTTCAGACTAAACAGATCTATAAACAAAACGAACCACTATGAAAATAGTGGTTCGTTTTGTTTTTTTATAAGCTTTTATTTAAGAGTTGCTAAGCAGCCTAAGCGATTTCATCCGGCTCCACTTTTGCCTATTCAGCTTTTTATAAATCCACAAACAACCAATATCAAACCCAAAATAAAACACACTAATACCACTTGGTGGATTGCTGCTGGTAATGAAAGAAACCGTTGAAAACCATGTATCAGGCCACGCCCAGCATTGGTAATAGGTTCCCAGCAACTCTAAATACACCACCATGAAAAACATAATGAGAAAGAACAACTCGTTGCCCGGCTTTTTTTTCAAAAACAGCACAACGCCAAGCATACAAAGAAAGCCCAATCTATCTTGGTCAAGTAACAACCAAAGGCTTGAATAGACGATCATTCCCCAATACAAAATCGAAACAACCCGCGCTTTGTTGTGTTGGATGATTTTTTCTTTTTGAATATAAAACACGGCAGCATAAATAAGACTGTGACCAAGAGGTACATAAAGCGGCACGTTTTCTAAACGATATTCGTACATTCCCAAAAGAAGGGAAAATACCACCTCACCAAATAAGGCCAAGACAACACCATATAACATCAGCTTTTTGATTTTACTGGTCACGCGTAAATACACCC
>NZ_NHTT01000013.1:0-114464 GCF_002806845.1 Marinomonas sp. ef1
CAATAAGTAAAGAGCTAGATTGTGTTGGAGTGGTAGTTCAGTTGGTTAGAATACCTGCCTGTCACGCAGGGGGTCGCGGGTTCGAGTCCCGTCCATTCCGCCATTTTTCTCAGTTCTAATATTTAGTTATATTAACTCAGGAAAAGGTAATCACCTCACATTGTGAGGCTGTAGTTTATATTATTAGTCTTTATGCTAATAAAGCTCTTATACCTCGAAGTTGAACAACTTCCACATTATATTGATAAAATCATGATTGGGTGTGTAGCTCAGTTGGGAGAGCGTCGCCCTTACAAGGCGAATGTCGGGAGTTCGAACCTCTCCACACCCACCATATCGTTAATTATTCCCTATTTATTTTCCTACCTAATCAAAAATCTTATTCAGCTCAAAAATTTACCTTCCTTCGTATTTTTTATGGTAAATCCCTCAAAATTATTTTTTATATTGTAAGTTTATCTATTACTTATCATTATTTTTCCTTTTTAGCCTAATATTGTGTAAATATTGTATTGCGTAAGAAATACTTGCTGGTAATATCAGGCTATGTGCTTCTATACTTGAAGCGTATAAGTGACACAATGATAAAAAATAAAATTTCCAATAAAAATAACAATGGAGCTTATTTATGACTACTTCCTCAAAATTCATGTTTAGAGCAAGTCTTGTTGCGGTCTCTGTGGCAGCAGCGTCATCAGCTTATTCTGCAGGTTTTGCTTTAAATGATCACAGTGCTACAGCTTCAGGTAAGGCCTTAGGTGGTGTAGCGGCTTCTAATGAAGATATTTCTGCCAGCTTCTGGAACCCTGCGCTCTTTGTAAATGCTAAAGAGACAACAGTTTATGCATCGGGTGCTTATGTCATGCCAAGTATGGATGTGACAGTAAATTCTGCATCAGATGCTCAGGGTACAGATTTAACTGCAGATGGCGCGACAAATGATTCTGTTGATAATACTTTAGTTCCTGCTTTCTATTTTGCGAAACCTATTAATGATAAGACTGTGGCTGGCATCTCGTTAAACGTACCGTTTGGTTTGTCGGGTGATTATGGTCAAGATTGGGCTGGCCGTTTTCATGCTACGGAAACAGCAATTCAAGATATTGCATTAAGTTTTGCTCTTGCACATCGTATGAATGATTGGGTGTCATTAGGTGCGAGTATTCAAGTGCATCGTGCGGAAGTTGTCTTAGAATCGTCTGTAGGTGCAGTTAATGCTCCTTTAAGAGAGGGCGTTGGTCGCATTGAGGCGGACGATATAAGTTACGGATATAGTTTGGGTGTGGCATTAGAACCAAGAAAAGGTACACGTGTAGGTTTAGGGTATCGTAGTGAAGTGGATTTTGATTTCAAGGGTGATGTAAAATATACTGATGTGAATAGCGCTTTAGCAGGATATGCTAAACTTTCTGATGCTTCTGTAAGTGACTCAATTACTTTTCCCTCAGTACTGACATTGAGTGTTGAGCAGGATTTGACACCCAAATTAGTGTTAGGTCTTACTGCTATTAGAACGGGTTGGGGGTCAATGGATGGTATTAATATTGACTTTGATAGCGCGCAAAGTAACTCAGTACTTACTTTTGGTTTTGAAGATCAATGGATGTATTCTGCGGGCTTGACTTACTTCTACTCTGATAAGTTGACCTTACGGACTGGTGTTGCTATGGATAATTCGCCTGTTACTGATGAGTATCGTTCTGCTCGTACACCGGATGGTGATCGTAAATGGATCTCTATTGGCGGGACTTATAACTTCAATGATATGACATCGGCTACCTTCGCCTTTACCCATGTGATGATAGAGGATGTTTCAGTTAATCGTAGTGGTTTAACTGAAGATTCTGCTCGTGGGAAGTTAAACGCAGATTATGAATCCTCAGCCAATGTTGTCTCTGTTGCTATGAACATGGCGTTCTAAGTCATCCCTTCATAGTTATTGCACTTTAAAAAAGCCAGAATTCAATTTGAACTCTGGCTTTTTTGTGTCTGGCATTTGATGATATTTTGAGGAAGGCGTTGTTTTTATTACTTTTGATAAAGTGTCTTAATATACCATGCGCAGTTCTTTTGCTTTGGCGTTATCTCTTTCTGTCCAGTCTGACATAGGGGAAGGTTTGGCAAAGTAATAGCCTTGTAGTGTCTGGCAGCCTAGTGCTGCCAGCAGATTAGCTTGTTCTTTGGTTTCGATACCTTCTGCAATCACTTTCATGCCAAGTGATTCTGCTAGTTGTATGGTGGATTTCACTATATCTACATGACGTTGATCGCCAGGCAAGGGAGAAACAAAACGACGGTCTATTTTGAGAATGTTAGCGGGAATGTCTACAAGCTGTCCCAGTGACGCCTGACCTGTGCCAAAGTCATCAATGGCAATTGAGTAGCCATATTGAGATAAGCTTCTTAAACGCTTGTGTATAAGCGGGTGAGTCATTACTGGGCTGGTTTCTGTAATCTCAAGTTCTAACATATCACTCAACCATGGGTTATCAGCAATCAATGCCATCAACAGAGCAAAAAATGAATCATTCATAAGTTCTTGCCCAGCCAGATTAAAGGCTATTGGAGTATGAATATGCTCTTTATGCCATTCTGTGAGAGTGCTTACGAGTTCGCGTACTAGGTTTTCGGCAAGTAGCGGAAGTAAGCCTAATTTTTCTGCGATTTTAATGAAAGTGGTAGGTGGAACAAATTGTCCATCACATTGCCATCTAGCGAGAGCCTCAAAGGAGCGGATTTGTCCATTTGGCGATACTTGTGGTTGTAGCCATAATACTATTTTTTTATTTTTAATGGCTGTACTCAACTTTAGGCCAAGCTTGTGTTCTTCAATGAGTTTTTGTTCGAGGCTGTGGTTGTAGTATGAGAATCTATCTGTACTTGTCGAATACTCTAATGCCATTTCACAGTGTTCTAATAGTTCTTCTGCCGTTTTACCGTCGGTATGGTAATAGGCTATACCAACTTGATAGTCCATATTTAATCTATTGCCATCAACTGTTATCTGGCTAGGTAGTACAGAATGTATGAGGGCAGATAGGTTTTTTTGAATTAAATAAGCTTGTCCTAATGGTACAAAACAGGAAAATTTTACGCCTCGTAAGCGACCAATAATGGCTTGTTCGGATAGCTTTTTTTGCAGTGTTTTTGAGAAATTGAGAATAACTTTGTTGGCGTTATCTTTACCGTATTGTTTATTTAGTAATTTAAACTGGCTGATACGGATAATGAACATAGCACCAGTTAAGTGATTGTCTTGCTCATCAATGCGTTGATTTACTTGTCTACAGAAGTGTCTATGGTTAGGTAAAAGTGTGAGTAAATCAAAGTGTGCTAAACGACTGTTAGTTTGTTGTGTGTTTTCAAGTTCTTGCTGTATTGCTTTTAATTGAGTCGTGTTTTGCAAATGAAGAACATAATAACCATGTTGGGTTAACGATGCTCTACGTATCTCAATGTGTATGTTTGTTTTTTGCTTTAGTGTGCATTCCGCTATGTTTGATTGCCAAAAAAAACGACCAGTTTCACCAAGAGGAGATAGCCAATCAGTAATGGTTGAATCTGATATGTTTTTTTGTGGGGAATCTGTAAGTAACTCACGAACTAATTGATTAGCTTTGAGGATTTTGCCTCGTTGATCGCAAAGTAAAGTAGGCGTCCCTGTGTTCTCAAAAAATTCCTCATACATGGCGTAATTATCATTAAGTTTTTGATAAAGCAATCGCATGTGAGAGGTGTTGTTTTCGAGAGTTTGAATAATTCTTGAGACTGCGAAAGGTAAGCCAATGTTCAGTGTAACAAACGTGAGTAACTGAAAATAGAAAGAAGATGCGATGTCTATTTGGGTGTTATCACTAGTCACCAAGTAAAAAGGATAGATATTAATAATCATCGCTACTAAGGAGGCTTTAAAGCTGAAAAGCAAGCGAGTAATGAGTGGTAAAGAATATAGAGATACTAAAGCGTATTTTTCAGCATGAAATTCATCGCTGAATGCCAGTAGCAGAAGGCTTGTTGTGATTAGAGTGATAAGAAATAAAACTGCTGTAATCTTTGTGTGTTTTTTACTGAAGTAAAGTAGCCCTCCGAGAAGACATAAATACACGCTATTGATTCCTAAAAAGGAGAGGTCTCTTGGGATAAATAACGAATGTATTTCTGACACTATAAAGATGCAGGTCGTCAGCGCGAGTAAAATTCGTAAAGCGTTTTGCTGGAGTGCTTTTTCATCGCCTCCTGCAGATTGCGCTGAATCAACCAAAAAATAATTTTTAAGAAAATTGATAAACATTAATAAACTTCATAATGCGAAAAAATAAGCCGCAGTTATTTGCGGCTTTCAATAGACAGTACCTAAAAATCAAGAATTTGACTATGCCAGTTTATAATTTAAATTAAAAAATCATGTGTTTATTTGTCGTAAATGATTGTCCCAATGTAAGGTTGTGTATTTTTTGAGCTCTTTGCTGACGTTTTGTACAGGATTGCTTTTTAGTTGAGAGCCAATACCGCTTGTTAGTAAAAATTCATGGGCGTTGTCTGTAGCAACCAGACCGCAAACATCTCGGCAGTTTTCCACTCCTAAGAAGGTTTTTGAGCTCACATGCCAGTAGGCAACTAATCCACCTCTAGGTGTACTTATAGCAAGTATTTCACCTGAGCTATCGAAGCAAACGCTGCCACAGTACTGTTTAAATCTAACTCTCACTTCTTCTGGAATAGGCAGATATTCTAGTTCTAACTGATCAAGACGAGATAGGGCAACTAATGGTACTTGGTCCCACATTTCGCCTTGATATTGAAAACCTAATGCAACGATTCCTTGTTGGTTTACATCAAGGTGTCGGATGCTCAATTGGTGTAAATCATCGCTATTGGCAGACTGATTTAAAATGCTACCATCTTTTAGATTTAGATAAGTAACGTTTGGCTTCATGGTATCCAGATTTAAGATTTTTCGGTCTTCGTCTGGATGAGTCATCAATCCACCATTGGCAATCACTAATACTTGGTCATTTAAAAGAACGGACTCATGAGGGCCAATACCATTACTGTTAAAAGATTGAATCACCTGGCCACTTGGCCAATCGCGCACAAATATTTTACCTTGTCCGGATGGGTAGTGGTTTTCTTGAGTGATTAGGTGTTTGCCATCAGTGGTAAAAAGAGCGTGACCATAAAAATGATGTTCTTTAATAGGCTCGATTCTCGTTATTCTTTGATGAGTCGATACATTAAAGAAATCTATAAAAAAACCAGGCCTTCGGGCAACAATACCAACAATGCTTTGGCTAGGGTGGACAACCGGAGCGTGTGCTCTATCTAAAAGTTGAACATTCCATACTATGTCGCCTTTTTCATCGAATAGACCAAAAAAATGTTCTTGTTTATTCAAAGAATATGCGGAGGCGTAAAGTTTCTTACCTGCATCCTGTTGGGTTAATGTTGCCCATGATGGTGCAGTAATGACTGCGCCACTCATCGCAAGGAAAGACCGTCTTGAAAGCATCTATGGTTAGTCTCCGTCTCTGCTATTAAAGCCTATCTGGAAGCCTAGTTGAGTAACCATACTGGCGAGATAAGACTGGCTATTAGATATCGATTTCACTAAAGGTTTCGCTAGAGCAATACGATCTTCTTGTGTATGGTTTGCATGGAAAAAATCACTCGGTAATTGAAGTGCTAATTTAATATTCTGCGTTAGTTGTACTTCAAACTGTTCAGCTAGCTCAGGATTTTTCTGTTTGGCGATTTCATACAAAGACGGTGAGCCTGCATGATAAATCTCACGATATGACTGCAAATTCTTTTGGATGGCTCTTAAGGAAAGATCGCTTCGGTAAAATTCGGCAAGTTTTAGGTTTTCACGGCTGTTATAGCCTATCGGGGTTTCAAGCTTGGCGTCTTTAACCGCCGACATATGCTCGATCCATTGCTGTAAAAACAATTCTAGTGCGACTTTTTCTGGATCAAAGCCAGTGCCTTCTTCGTCAAATACCCAATCTTGCGCTGTTCCATTTTGCCATTGCTTTGCGACAGCGTCAGCACTTTCTAAGTGATGAGCTGTGACTTTTTCAAGCAAACGACAATGCTCGGCGGATTGTATTGGCTCGAAATCAGGGTGGTAAAGCAAACTTTCGATTGCCGTTAAGCCGCGTACCGCAATACTCGCTGATGTCCAGAATTTTGGTGCATCCATAACTGCAGGATCGCCTTGTGCTAGAGCTCTTAGTTGACGTTGAGTTACGCCTTTTTTGTCGGGCCAATACTCAAAAGCGTAGTAACGCATAAAGTAAGTGACGGGGCCAAAGTTTAGCCACTGAACCTGCTGCCAATCCAACGCATTGGTCTGGAACGCGTCTTGCGCGTCATGAAGTGTTTCTTTAGATGGTGAAGCACAGAGTGCATCTGTGCGTTGTTGTAATGTCTTTGATGATTCAGAATAGGATTCATAGCCTTGTTTGACCACGTTGGCTACGATGCCGTCGAGTGGACCTTCCCACTGACCAGCTAAGGCAAGCAGAGGTGTGGAAGCGCTAATGGCTAGGGCTATTAGCTTAGGAAAATGTTTCATTAAAGCGACTCCAAAAAGTAAATGAGTTTTTTGCGTTGTTCTTTGTTTAGATTCTTATAAAATTCTTTGCTACGTTTAGCTTCTCCGCCATGCCAAAGAATGGCTTCTTCTATTGTTCGAGCACGACCATCATGCAAGAAGCCAACACGGCCTGAGATTTTTTCAGATAATCCAATGCCCCATAATGGCGCTGTTCGCCATTCGCTCGAGGATGCTGAAAAGCTTGGAAATCCACTAGCGAGTTCTGGTCCCATATCGTGTAATAGCATGTCTGTAAAAGGGTAAAAAGTACGATTATTTAATACCGCAAAATCTGAATTATTGCCCGTTTTCATTTTGGGAATGTGACAGCTAGCGCAACCTCCTTCTTCAAAAAAGCGCTTTCCGTCTAAAAAAATGTCGCTGGTTAGATTACGCATTGCTGGAGGTGAAGACAATGATACAAAAAGATCGACCAATCTAGCTTGCTGTTTATCGACTTCCAAATTATCTAAATGTGGACTGTTACCATTTGGGCTTTCCATGCAATCGCGTTGAAAAGCTGTGCAGTCGCCCGACGGTGACGGATTAAGCGGCGTCGATAGTCCTAAATCGGTATTAAATGCAGACTGATTTTGCGCGCTAACACTTGCCACAGAGGCTTTATAGCCAAAACGACCAATGACCTTTTTTTCACCATTGAATATCCAGCTGACACGTCCACTAATGCCATCGTTATTTGTATCGTCAGGATCGGCGCCAGATATAATTATTTCGTCAGGAATGTTATCTAATAACCCCATTCCAACCAAAGCTGGTGATACCAGCATGGTAAAGCCAGTGTTGCTTTCGAAGTCGCCATAATTAAGCTTGCTCCAATGAAGTTTGGGTTTTCTTAGTTTGACTTCTGTACCATCGTCTAGTGTTTCAGTGTACGTACTGTAGGTGAGGTAATAATCGCCTTCAGGCGAAATACCTGGAGAGCTTTGGCCTTGTAACTGATGTCCATAACGTTTGTCGCCAATGTGAGGATAGATTTTATTGGTCTTGTTGTCGTAAGCAGGGTAAGACTTTCCTAGCTTAATTAAAAAAGAAGGAACGGATGCGCCACTTATATTCGCTTCTGGAGCGTGACCACGACCATTATTGACATGGCAATTATTGCACGAGCGAGTATTAAATAGCGGACCTAAACCATCGCTAGCGGTCGTCGAAGAGGGTGCTGGTACCCAAAACTTTTGAAATACACCTTCGCCAATATGAAAGTCGAGTTTGTCTTCAACCTTAATTCCTACAAGAGGTGTTGAATAATCACTGGCTACAGCTGTGTTCTGAAAACAAAAAAAGCTGGCGTAAACGCCAGCTACTAGAAAAATACCATTTCTTACATTTGCTGTCATAAATAGACAAATACCATTAACTGACTAAATGACACATCTTCCTTGGTATCCCATTCGTTAATTTTATAGGGTGGTAGATTATTCTGCTCTCTATTGAAATACCGCACTTGGGTTGTCTAAGCTGTCTGACCCTTCAAGAGCAATACCTTCAAGGTTCAACTCATGAATGACTTCTTCAGTAGTACGTGTTTCATTAACTAATGAATCAACAAAGTTTTGTACCAGTTGATTGCCTTTAGTGTTATTCATCGCAATTAGAACATCAAAGGTCTGGCCTTTTTTAGCGGCATCTACCATTGCCTGTGCAGCAGCTTCTGTTTCGTTTAGCTTTTGCTTCATTTCTGTGTCTAACTGAGGGTTTTGCTTAGCGACAAGATCAGATAGAGATGCACCTTTAACCCAGCTACCGTCTACACGTTTGTACTCACCTAGATAGGCATTTTTGATGCCTTTAGCGTCATAGTAGTGTGACCAATGTGTATTGTCAGAGAAGCAGTCATGTTCTTCTTCTGGGTCGTGCAACATCAAACCAAGTTTAGTTCTTTCGCCACCTAATTCGCCATATGCCAAACTTCCCATACCGGTAAGAATAGTAGATAGGCCTTGTTCTGGTGATTGTTCCAATAATGCAACACGTGCAGCGCCACCTTGTTTCCAATTATTCGCCATTTCTTCTAAATCGGAAATAAGCAAATCGGTAGCCGCTACTAAATAGTCACGGCGACGATCGCAGTTGCCATTTGAACAATTATTTAGATCAAAATCCGTAGCAGGACGTTCGCCCGCTCCAGGATTAGTGCCGTTTAGATCTTGACCCCATAGTAAAAACTCAATGGCGTGATAACCACTAGCGACATTTGCTTCTACGCCATCAGCTTCTTGAAGGCTGTCGGCAATAAGTGCAGGAGTAATATTGGTTGTATCTATTTTCACGCCGCCAATCATCAAACTTGTAGAGGCGATAACATTTGCAGCATAAAGAGGGTTTAAATCGGATTCGGTTCCGTAGCTGTCTGCTGCAACGTAATCGATCAGGCCTTCGTCTAATGGCCAAGCGTTAACTTTACCTTCCCACTCATCCACAATTGGATTGCCGAAGCGATAGACTTCGCTTTGCTGATAAGGAACACGAGCAGCAACCCATGCAGTACGAGCGGCTTTCAAGTTTACTTCTGTAGGATTAGCTAAGAATGTATCAATAGAGGAACGAAGTGTTTTTGCAGTTGTTAAAGAGTCACCATAAACAGCTTCGGCAATATCAGCATAATGAACGACAACTGAATCTGCTGTGATAACGCTAGATTCTTTTTTTACGGTAGCTGGTCCGCAGGCTGTAAGCATCGCACCAGTAACGCAAATTGCGATGGGGGTTAACAATCGTTTCATGTCTGAAGCTCCAATATTATTTTGTTAAAGCATAATATTAGAAATGAAAACGATTATCAATGACTGTCTTTGCACATTTTTTACATTAATAGTGGGGAACTATTAATTCCCACACTGATATTGAAAGGTATTGCCTGCCGTATTGTGAAGGTCATATTCACATGCTTTATCTCTTAAAAGATTCTGTCCTTCCCAAGAAACACTCATGCTGATTGGTGATTTGTTCTTATAGCTAGGAATGAATCGATACGCTGCAACTACATCAATACTGCTGTTAGCCCCTAACTGAATTGACTGCCCAATAAGTCGCTGACGAGTTTCAGTGTTATATAAGGTGTAATCCGTAGTGTATTCCTGATCACCGTTTGCGTGAGAGAAATTCAACCAAATCTTACGATAGGTTTGTGGTTCAGACGTCGGATTAGTAAAGCGTAATTTCGTATAGATAATTTGAGAACTGGATAGGCTTGTTTGTGCATTTTGGCTGACTTTAACATAAGAAGAGCTTGCTTCCTGCCAAGGCATATTAGTACCAAATGATGCATCAACAATCTGAATGCTTTCTTTTGCAAAATGTGTTTCTGCAAATTCAACTAGATCCTTTGCTGGCGCGTACAAAGCTAAGGCGATGATGCCAAAAAGTGCAACTTTATGAATAGTATGAGTAGGGCTTATTAGCTTGATCATATCCACATCCTTAAAATATCTTTACTGTTTATTTGTACAGTACTGTATATTCAGACAGTATATTTGTACAGAGTCTTTTTTAAAAATAGTTTGCATTTCTCAAAAAAATTCTTGGTTTTGGTCTGTTTGATGTTTTTAAAAAAATTAACAAATAATGTTTGATTTTATTTAGTGTATTGAATTTTAAGGGAATATTCATGATTCCCACAGCCTTCTTAACGGTTTCTGTGGACAAGATTTTGTAATTCTTTTTTTGCTTTTATTTGGCGAAAAACACACCCGATTCGATGGTAATAAATGACCCAGACACTATAATGCAGCCACAAATAAGTGATGGGGTAGGTTGTGGATAAAGTTGATGTGATCGTAATTGGTGCCGGAGCGTCTGGTTTAATGTGTGCGGCAACAGCAGGCTACCGAGGTAAAAAAGTGGTGGTGTTGGATCACGCAAATAGAGCAGGTAAAAAAATTCTTATGTCTGGTGGAGGTCGTTGCAATTTTACTAACATGGATGCTGCTCCTAAACATTTTTTATCTGACAACCCATACTTCTGTATTTCTGCGCTACGTCGTTTTTCGTCGCAAGACTTTGTTGATCTAGTGGATCGTCATGGTTTAGATTATGTGGAGAAAACTCCAGGACAATTATTTTGTGAACATTCCGCAAAAGACCTGCTTGATATATTGCTGACAGAGCTTGAATGGTCTGGGGCAGAGTTAAAGTTAAATACAAAAATTCATAATATTGATTTTCAAGACGGGCAGACCGTTATTAAAACTAACCAAGGGGACTTTACTTGCGAATCCCTCGTGGTTGCCACTGGTGGTTTGTCGATTCCAACCATGGGTGCAACAGGCTTTGGTTACGACATCGCTAAACAAGTCGGACACAATATTTTACCAACTCGTGCTAGCTTAGTGCCTATTACGGTACAACCAGATCGTAAAGCACAACTAGCTGAATTGTCAGGTATTGCGTGCGAGATCTCCGCAACAGCAAGTGGTGTGACTTTTCAAGAGCCAATGCTGTTTACTCATCGTGGCGTAAGTGGCCCATCTATTTTGCAAATAACCAATTTTTGGCAACCGGGCGAAGCGCTCAACATTAATATCGCACCGACTTTATCGTTAGACGACTTACTTGCTGTGCGCCAAAGTACTCCGAAAAAAAGCTACGAAGGATTCTTATCAAATTTATTACCAAAGCGATTGGTAGAGCTAATTAAAATAGAATTACCTTGGTTAACCGAGCGAAGCGCACAAACATCCAACGATCAAATCGACAGCCTGTTTCATTATCTTGCCAACTTTGACATCGCTCCTAATGGTACCGAAGGCTATCGCACCGCAGAAGTAACTCTAGGTGGCGTAAACACCAACGAAGTCTCCTCGAAAACCTTCGAATCACAAAAACAAAAAGGGCTTTATTTTATTGGTGAAGTGCTCGACGTAACAGGTTGGCTTGGTGGTTATAACTTCCAGTGGGCATGGGCGAGCGGGTTTTGTGCAGGACAGTATGTTTGAAAAAAAAAGCCGACATTTAACTGTCGGCCCTTTGATGCTTATTTAATTATATCTATTAAGCTGTCTTGATTTGTGGCTTGCTTTGGCTTTTTACAAACAAGATACAGCCAGCTAATACGAGTAAGGGTAGTACAGGATCGTAGATGCTGCCTAGGCTGCCGAATATTAGGTTCAGGATCATGATAAGTGATCCACCAATAGCCCAAGCTATTGTTGTTGGAACAGTCCAGATCACCAACTGTTTTTTCACTTCAGTAACGCCCATTAAACGGTTAACAATGTGGAATAGGCTGTCATTAAAGTAACCAGCGAACAAACTCCCCATAGTTGCGGCAGACGCAGCAAACAGCATGTTAACGCCTTGCATTTCTGCTAGTACTGGCGCTGAGATAGAGGCTGCAGTAATCATCGACACCGTGCCGCTTCCTTGGATGATTCTAACTAAGGTCGCAATAATGAACGGGATCATGATTGGCGATATAGAAAGAGCAACAATTTGGTTAGCAATTTCTGCACCTGCGCCAGATTCACGTAATACGCTGCCTAATGCACCACCTGCGCCTGTTACCAAAAGAATGATGCCACAAGTAGATATGCCTTCTTCTAGTTTCCGGGTTGTTGTCTCTTTATCCAAATAAGGCGTTAGCGTATACACAGCAAGTAATGTACTGATTGAAAGCGCAATAATAGGATTACCAAGGAAGTTAAAAGCAACACCAACGACGCTAGTAGATAAGCCTTCCATACCGAATTGTTTCTCGGCAAGACTCATAAGCGACTTAATTAAAATTAGGACGATTGGAACCACAATCGGCATGATTGATTTAATCAGCGAAGGAAGTTCTTTTGACTCCTTAGAAGCCATGTAATCATCATGGATTTTCTTAAGATCGTCATCAGCGGCTAAAGTTGGTGAAACTGAAAATTCAGGGAAGTGCTTTTCCAACCAGCGAGCATACAAAACAATACCGTATACACAAGGAATGGCGATTAAGAGACCAAAACCAAGCATAGAAGCCAAGTCGACATTAAAGATACTTGCTACGCCCAATGGGCCAGGTGTTGGTGGAATACAGTGATGGGCAACAACCAAACCACCAGCAAGCGCTACTGTTAAGGTTAAGATAGAGCGATCGGATTTTTTTGCTAAAGACTTAGCAATCGGGTACAAAATTATCAGTGCGCTGTCCACAAAAACAGGAATACTGACGATGTAGCCTGTAATAGCTAAAGCCATTTCCTCTTTTTTCTTCCCTAGCCACTTGATGAAGTGATAAGCAATTGATTCGCCAGCACCAGAGGTTTCTAAAATTGCCCCCATCATGACGCCTAAACCGATAACAATACCGATACCGCCTAATGTTCCACCAAATCCTTTGCTAATGGCTAACATGGTTTCATCAACACTCAACCCACCGATTAAACCGGCAATGCATGCTGCAATTAGCATGGCAATTAACACGTGAACTCTTGTTCTTAATACTAAAAATATTAAAACGAATACAGCTATTATCAAGCCGATTACAGATATAGGTAGCATGTTTTTATTTCCTTTATTTTTATTAGAGATTATTTTTTATTTTACTGATTCTACATATTCACTAAATATCGAATTGAAGTTGCTATCTTTTATAAAGCCTAGTGATAGCTCTTTTTCGTTATTAATGGATTTTGGCCAGCTTGAAACGATTTTTTCGATCTTTGAGTCTTTTTCATAGGAAATAAAACCAAGATAAGACTCATCATATTCGCTGGAAAGGCATTCAATCATTTCTTTTGGAGATGTTTGTAAGCCCGGTAGGTTAATGGTTCTAAATCCCTCTAAACTATCTGTATTGATCTGACTGGCGTGAACAATATTTTTAATGACAGTGTTTGGGCTGGATACCCACAGGGGTAGATTTAGATCGACTGGGCAGTTGGTTTTCTCATGCTTTAAGGGTTCGCGAATGATGCCACTAACAAAAGAAGATGCCGCTTTATTCGGTGTTCCTGGGCGTATGCAAATGGTAGGTAAGCGCACAGATACAGCATCAACAAAGCCTTTTCGCGCATAGTCATTCACTAATAATTCACAGATGGCTTTTTGAGTGCCATAAGATGAACTAGGTTGCATTGCTGTCATGTAATCGATTTTTTCTGGTAGTTGTCCGCCGAATACAGCAAGAGAACTTGAAAAAACAAAGCGAATATTTGTGTTGGCTTCGCGGCAACGATCCAATAAAAGTTGAGTCGCTTTTAAATTAACCAACATACCAAGTTCAAAATCTTCTTCCGCATGGCTTGATACGATTGCCGCAAGATGAAAAACATGAGTTGTTTCTTTATCAATGATCTTTTTAACTTCTTCTGCAACGGTAATATCAGCAATAATAGATTGGATTCTGTTACTTGTTATCAAACCTGGATTTAATGAAACTCTATCAACAATTTTAATACTGTTTATTGTATGGAAGTTTTCCAATAAATTTTTTAATAGTTCAGTACCTAAAAAACCAGCTCCGCCAGTAATGACAATATTCATATTTTTATCCTTATACTTTTTATTTTGACTTTTTTATAAATAAGGTTTGACCCAAGCTAAGCCACTTTCTGTGGTGTTTTTTGGATTGTATTCACAGCCAATCCAGCCCTTATATCCAGACTCGTCCAATATGTTGAATAAATGCGGATAGTTGATTTCGCCTTCAGATGGTTCATGTCTTTTAGGGACAGAAGCAATTTGAATATGACCGGTGACATCAGCAAGATCTTGAATTAGGTGGGTTAGATCACCATCCATAATTTGGGCGTGATAAATGTCTAATTGAAGTTTGACGTTTGGTCGATCTACTTGTCTTATTAGCTCAGCAGCTTCTCTTTGATGAGCAATAAAATAGTTAGGAACATCACGGTTATTCAGTGGCTCAATCATGAGCTCGATACCGTGCGTAGCAAATTCGTCTGCGGCAAAGCGAATGTTATTTATGAATGTGTTGATATGTTCTTCACGGGTGAAGTTTTGATCAACAATGCCAGACATAGCATGTACTTTTTTGCAGTTAAGCGCTTTTGCGTAGGTTAAAGCGGTTTCTACACTTTGTTGGAATTCTTTTTCACGGCCTGGGATAGCGGCAAAGCCTCGTTCACCTGCATCCCAGTTGCCAGGAGGCATGTTAAACAAAGCCTGTTCAAATTCATATTGCTCTAATTTAGACGCTAAGACATCAGCGTCAAAAGCATAAGGAAATAGATATTCAACTGCTTTAAAGCCCGCATTATGTGCTCGTTCAAAGCGTTCTAAGAACGGCACATCGGTAAATAACATGGTTAGATTTGCTGCAAATTTAGCCATTATTTGCCTCTCCCTTTTAGATCAGTTACTTCGTCATCGGTTAAATAACGAGTAGGTTTGTTTGCTAATAAAAAGAACAATTTAGCGGTTTCTTCTAGCTCTTCTGCATTATCAACAGCATCTAAAAAATCGCTACCAGTGATGATTGGCCCATGATTAGCTAACAAAAACGCTCGATATTTGCCCGCCAGTTTTGCAAGGTCTTCAGCAATATGTGGGGAGCCTGGGCGATAGTAAGGGACAACCGGAAGCTCACCGACTCGCATCACGTAGTAAGGCGTAAATGCTTTGATGGCGTTGCTAGGATCCAGATTTTCTAGACAAGAAAGCGCCGTCAAATAAGTAGAGTGCAAATGCACGATAGCGTTGCAGTTTGGATCTTTCTCATAAATGGCTAGATGAAAAGCCACTTCTTTTGAAGGTCGTTTACCAGATAGGTGGTTACCGTTTTTATCAACGACAGACAGGTCTTCTGCAACTAAGCGACCAAAAGATGACCCCGTCGGCGTCGCTAAGAAATGACCATTAGGTAGTTTCAACGATAAATTACCGGCACCACCTGTTGCGTAGCCACGGTCAAACATAGAGCGAGCTAAGTCGACCATCTGTTGTCTCAATTCAGCTTCATTCATTAAAAGTACCCCTGAGCCGTGGTGAAAAAGTTCTCGTCGCCAAAATTGCCAGATTTTAGCGCCAGCGATAAATCTTGATTGATCGCTTTTACCCAAGGCACGCCAGGGGCAATTTGAGGACCGATGTGAAAGCTATCGACTTTTAGGCTTTGAGTTACAACGCCTGACGTCTCGCCACCTGCAACGATAAAATTACGTATGCCGGAATCTTGCAGCTTGATAGCCAACATACTAAAGAGAGTTTCAACGGCTTGGCTGGACGCCTCAGCGCCATATTGCTGCTGAATCGTTTTGAGCTTTTCAGCATCCGCCGTGGCGTAAACGATAGGGGCCAATGATTGGTTAGCATGGCTGACAACCCAATCAAACACATCGTTGACGTAGTTTTCATTGCTCATGCACTGCTCAATATCAAGGGTAAAGAAAGGCGCTTTGGCTTTATAAAGCTCAACTTGCTTGTTGGTCATGACAGAGCATGAGCCTGAAAATATGACGGTTGGTGCTTTGGCTGGGTGACCTGCTTGTTTTGCTTGGGTTTGGTCTTGTAAGTGTTCCCCCCAGTTTTTTGCAATACCTGATGCTAAACCTGAACCGCCAGTTACTAATTTCAATGAGCTAACTGCTTTGCCAATCTCATTAAGGTGTTCCGCTGTAAAAGCATCGACAACGGCGTAACGTTTTCCTTGTGCTTTTAGCTCAGCAAATTCACCAATAATGGCGTCTGCGCCTTGCTCAATACTTTGATAATTAATCAGTCCCGTTTTGCCTTTAGATTGCGCGTCCATCAAATCCATAAGATTAGAATTAGTCATTGGAGTGACTGGGTGGTTACGCATACCTGATTCACTGAGCAACTGACCAAGCACAAAAAGATGGCCGCTAAAAACAGTGCGTCCGTTAACTGGCAGGGCAGGGCAGACAATAGTAAAGTCTTCGCCTAAGACATCCAGAAGCGCATCCGTTACTGGACCGATGTTGCCTTTAGCCGTGCTATCAAAGGTTGAACAGTACTTAAAATAAAATTGTTTGCAGCCCTGTGCTTGAAGCCATTTCAGAGCCGCAACAGATTGTTCAATCGCTTGTTCGGTCGGGCATGAGCGCGACTTTAAACTAACGACGACAGCGTCTGCATTTATCTCCGTATTTGCTGAAGGGATGCCGTTCACTTGAATAGTACGCATGCCATTTTCAACAAGAAAACCTGCAATATCGGTAGCACCAGTAAAGTCGTCGGCAATAACACCTAATAACATATTACTTCTCCACGCCTGGTAAATTGATTCCATCAAAGATCTTGATAACCGCACTGTCATCTTCTTGGCCGAAACCTGCGTTACTAGCAGAAAGGAACATATTTAAAGCAGTGCTAGATAAAGGAAGAGGGAACTTAAGTTCTTTGGCGGTATCTGCAACAAGGTTTAAGTCTTTAACAAAAATATCCACCATAGATTTAGGTGAATAGTCGCCATCGACAACATGTTTCATGCGGTTTTCAAACATCCAAGAGTTGCCAGCAGCATTTGTGACAACGTCATACATAAGATCAAGCGGGATGTTTGCACGAGCAGCAAGCGCCATCGCTTCTGCTCCAGCAGCAATATGTACACCAGCGAGCAGTTGATGGATGATTTTAACCGTCGCACCAAGGCCAATCTCTTCGCCAATGTTGTAGACTTTAGCCGCTGTCGCATCTAGGACAGGCTGTAGTTTCTCGAAGGCTTCTAGCGATCCGGATGCCATGACAGTCATGTCACCTGTTGCCGCTTTCGCTGCACCGCCAGACACGGGCGCATCGAGCATCAATAATTGGTATTGAGAGAGTTTTTGGTGAATGGCTTTAGCATCTTCAGCAGAAATAGTTGCAGACACCATGACGGCAGTTTGTGGTTTTAGTGCGGCGGCTAAGCCGCTGCCAAAAAGTACAGCGTTTACTTGTTTTGCGTTTACAACAAGCACTAAGACAGCGTCTAATTGCTCGGCAAAATCTAAAGCGCTGCTAGAAACTGCTTTAGCTCCTGCTAGGCTTAGTTCTTCCAAGGCTTTAGGGTTTAAGTCAAAACCATAGACGTCCAATCCTGCGTTAATACAAGACTTAGCTGCGCCCATGCCCATTGAGCCTAGTCCGATCACGCCAACGGATTTCGCTTTATTTGTCATACAATACCTACTGAATTATTGTTAGTTTATGTTCAGATTTGTGATTTTATAATCGATAGGAATGATTAAAACGCTTTATTTCACATATTTCAACAATAATTAACACATGGCCTGAAAGGTTTTTGTGTTTTTTGTCTATGCGCTGTGTTGCTATAGTGATGGATAGCGTGAAAACTAGTGCTTTCATGGATTGTATTGATACTTTTTCACATAAATTCACATGGCGGTTTTTTTTTGTTAAGCTGCAGTGGAAGTAATTTTGCGAATTGAACGGCGGAAAGATGATTCCAGTAGAGCGGCAAAGAAAGATCCTGACATTATTAAAGAATCAAGAAGTAGTGAGTATTTCAGAGCTGGTTGATTTATTTAATGTGTCTCATATGACTATTCGCCGAGATATTGAAAAACTTGAGGCTATTGGCAAAGTTAGTTCAGTTTCTGGAGGCGTGCAGCTAGCAAGAAACATTCATATTGAGCTCTCGCATGATATTAAAATCACACAGTTTGCAACTGAGAAAGAGCAAATTGGCAAGTTGGCTTCGAGTATCATTGCTCCAAATATGACGATATACCTTGATGCAGGAACCACAACGTTAGAAATTGCTCATCAAATAACGCAAAGAAATGATCTGCTCATTATCACTAACGACTTTGCTATATCGGCTTTCCTAATGGCAAATTCTGCTAACGATATTTACCATACAGGCGGAAAAATCGACCGACAGAACCAGTCTACCGTTGGATCAAAAGTGGCCGATTTTTTATTAAGCATGAACATCGATATCGCCTTTATCTCGACTTCGTCTTGGAATTTGAAAGGTCTATCTACACCAAATGAAGATAAAGTCATTGTTAAGCATGCTATTGCTAAATCATCGAAAGCTGTCTGTCTGGTTTCCGACACCTCTAAATATGGGAAAATTGCCGCCTTTCATGCATTGGATATGGAGCGAATTGATACCATTATTACCGACTCAGGATTGCCAGAAAGCGCGTTTAATGAATTGAAAGATAAAGGTATAGATATTTTAACAGCATGATGTGTTAGTTATCGATCTTTAGTCAGAAACAGATAGAAGAGGGAAGATATACTTACATTTGCATGCGCACATTACCTTTCCTCTCATCCTGAAACAGCCACTATTCTATCACTTTATAAACCGCGGCAATGTCTTCCTCCGCAAAGCCCGCTTTTATCGCTTGTTTGAACGCTTCATTGGTAATCGCGGCGGTTGGCAAAGGTTGCTCAAGTTGATCGCCTAGGGCAATTGCAAGGCGCAGGTCTTTTTGCATGTATTTGAGCGGAAGCCGAGTGAAAGCTGCCGCCCACCGCAAGAAACCAACTCGGCTCATTACATTATGATAGCTGCTTGGTAGACTTCGTTGTCTTTAATTCATCTAGCCCTGCTTGAAATGTCATAATTGGACGATAGCTTAAATCTTGTTTGGCTTTGGTAATGTCTAGGGTAACTTCTACAGCGCTTGTGGCGTATTCTTGAAAAGTAACAGGAAGTGGACTGCTTTTAGGGACTAGACGACGGCGTAAGCTGTCTAACTTTGCAATTACTAGAGGAATGAAACCAGGGATGTTTTTATCTGGAACAGTTAGTCCGTGGGCTTCGATTAGGCCAGAAATGGTCTCTCGGAAGGGTCTATCATCGCCATCGCTAATGAAATAGATTTCCTTAGGGGTGCCGCGATAGAGAGAGGCTTCAACGGCATGGCATAAGTTGGCAATGTGCGTCGTTGACGAGAGATAGTGTCCGCCGCCGATCCAGGAAAATGTTTGATTTTCAATAGCCTTTAGTATTTGTGGCATGGCTGTTGTATCGTCGCGCCCCCAGACAAAGCGAGGTCGCAGCACAATAACAGTGAAAGCGTCACAATTCGCATTTAACGCTATCCTTTCCGCTAGTTGCTTGGTGTGTGAGTAGTCTCCTACACTCTTTTTTGGATATGAGGCGTCTTCCGACACATTTTTCATAGGCTTGCCTGTCAGTACTACTGAATCAGTGCTGATATGAATGAACCGTTTCACTCCAGCTACCTTAGCGGCTGTGAGCAGTTGGGCTGTACCATCGACATTCGTTTTATATTGGTTTTTGGAAAGGTTCTTGTGGTCTGTATCCGCTGCTGTATGAATTACGATATCACAGTCTTTTAGCTCATTTCTTAGTGCATGGCGATGTAGATCTCCATATACGAATGTTAACGAGGTATCTTTAAGGATTTTGGCTTTTTCTGTGTCTCGTGAAAGACCAACGATCTCATGAGACTGAGCTAAGTGTCTAGCGACATTCCGTCCAACATAACCTGTAACGCCAGATATAAAAATTTTCATAGTGCACCTATATAAACTCGTGATTTTACATGTGAACACATTATGTAATTTTGTCCACCTTTGGGTAACTTAACAGGTTAACACTTGATGCCAATATGTTTTTTAGGCATGCTTTCGTATCTACAGAAGATGGATAGAATTTAACGTGATTATTCTCAGAGAAGCGCAGAAACTTATTTTGAAGTATGGGTACCCTAAAGTGACCATGACAGACATTGCCAATGCCTGTCAGATTTCTCGAACTACTCTTTATAAGTCATATCCAAATAAAGAGTCGATTGTCGTTGGTCTAATCAATGAATCACTAGAGCATAATATTTGCGAGACAGAAGGATTAGCTTTGTCTGATCTATCGTTTCGCAGAAAGCTTGAGCGTTTTTTTGATGTTTGGACGCTTCAACCAGCAGCTTCAGTGATAGTGTTGGATACAGGGCGAGATATTTTACAAAATGTATCTTCTTATGCACCTGATGCAGTTAATAATCACTATGAAATTTTTCAGGCTATGCTTGCTGAGTTAATTAGAGGTGTTTTGCCAACGGATTCTAGTTTGGATGCTCAAGATTTAGCTTACATTTTTTCAGTTACTTCTCGCGGACTTAAGGCTAATGCTCAGACTTTAGAGACATTAACAAATCAAATTGACCTATTAATTGACATTATAATTAAAACTGTCGAACCTGCTTTTTAAATATGACATGAAACGAAGGTAAGTGCTGAGCTGCTTAATTTAATAACTCTCTTAATGGGATGTTGTTTTGTATGGTGTTGCTGATTGCACTTATGTGTTAGATATTCAGAGGCTTATTCTTTTAGTTAGTCTCACTGAGATTCATCGCAGCTGAATTTTAAGATTCCATTTTTCTCAAAAAATGCTCATGTAAGGACGCTGCCTTCAGGATAAAAAAGCTCATACTACAATTCTGTGGACTGTGGACTGTGGACTGTGGACTGTAGATCCATGAATTTAGATAACACACTGAGAAGAGATAAGAGAAAAGAAGTTAGTGGAGTACTCAACTAACTTCTTAAATGTTACTGCAATGACTACTTTATCACTTTATAAACCGCGGCAATGTCTTCCTCCGCAAAGCCTGCTTTTATTGCTTGTTTAAAGGCTTCGTTGGCAATTGCTGCAGTTGGCAAAGGTTGCTCAAGTTGATCGCCTAGGGCAACCGCAAGGCGCATATCTTTTTGCATGTGTTTAAGCGGAAAGCTGGTGGTGTAGTTCTCATTCAGCAGCATGGCGCCTTTGCCTTTAAACATCGGATTCGACATGGCGCCAGCATCGACGATGTCTAAAATCTGCTGACCGTCTAAACCAGCTTTTTGTCCCAAAGACATGCCTTCGCTGAAAATGCTTAACATGCCGCCCATCATCATATTAACGACTAGCTTCATGTTAGCGCCTTGGCCGACATCGCCAAGATACGGTGACATTTTACCCATCACCTCAAACGCAGGTTTAACATCGTCATAAAGGGATTGATCGCCAGCGGCGAGAATGATCAAAGTACCGTCTTCAGCGGGCTTTTTCGTACCAGAAACCGGTGCTTCCAAAAAACGTCCGCCAGCTTGGCTGATTAAACCAGCAATGGTTTTAGAGGTTGTGTCGTTTACTGTCGACATATCAACATAACCACGACCAGCGCCAATACCTGTTACAACACCATCCGGACCTTGGCAAAGCGCTAACGCAGCTTCAGGATCAGACACCATCGCAAAGGTAACATCGCAATTAGCAGCAACGTCTTTTGGTGTTGAACCTTGGCGAGCTCCCAATGCGACTAACTCAGCACATTTTTCTGAATTGCGATTCCATACCGTCACATCGAATCCAGCCTTAACCAAATTCGCTGCCATCGCCTTACCCATGATGCCTAAACCTAAAAACCCAACACTAGCCATAAAACTCTCTCTTATTTGGTGTTATTTCTGACAGTGTAACAAATAGAAAAGGTGGAGTTGCTCAAAAATGGGATAGGAAATGAAAAATGGCTTAGCTTTTAGATGGCTTCTATCTCCAAACCAAAAAAAAACCAGTCATTTATCATGACTGGTTTTCTGGGGGGTCTATTTGCTAAGCGCTTAGTTTCTGTTGTTTAGCGCGGTGCTGCCGTTTTTGTCTACGCTATAGATTGTCCAACGTTCGTTGGCAAACTGTTGTTTGGCGAAGACTTCAGCCACAACTCGACGGTTTAGTTTTCTACCGTCTTCTGTGTCGTTATCTGCGATAGGGCGGGTTGCGCCATAACCAATGCCTTTTACACGGTCTGCTTGGATTCTAAAACTATCTACCAGCACGTCAGCAATCGCTGAGGCGCGTTGTTGAGATAACTCTTGGTTTAGCTCTGCTGAACCTTGGCTGTCTGTGTGGCCTTCAATGACCACTGTGCTTGCTGGGTGTTCTTTTAAAAACTTAGCAAGATCTTTCAGCTCAGAATAAAAGCGCTGTTTAATATCAGCTTTACCTGTATCAAATAGAATGTTTAGTTCTACTGAGAGTAGTTTGGTCGTTTGGTTAGGGCAGCCATAGTTGTCTACAGCTGCGCCTTCAGTGGTGCCTGGGCAAAGGTCTCGAGCATCAATAACGCCATCTCGATCTGCATCAGCCAATCGAGACTGTACATTGGAAGCATATAGGCTTTCGGCAGCAGATAGATGCCCGTAAACCAGTAATATTCCTGTTAGTGCGATGGTTTTAATGAGAGTCTTCATGGCGCTATTGCTACCCTTTAAGTTCTACGATTCTGTTAGCTTAAGAAATACAAGGCAATAAGACTATCGTATTTTTGTAGCGTTGTTTAATAAATCGCTTTTTTTGTAAACTTATGTAATTACCAGCTACCGGTATTTTCCATGGATGCCCATGGTTCAGCGCTTTCAAGGGAGCCATCTTTTTGCAACAATTCGATCGAAATGCCATTGGGATCTTTGACAAAAGCCATATGCCCATCGCGAGGTGGTCGTAAAATGGTTACTCCCATAGATTGTAGCTTTTCACATACTTGGTAAATGTTGTCTACTTCAAAGGCTAGATGGCCGAATTGGTCGCCGCCAGTGTAAGTGCGATCACTCCAGTTATGAGTTAGTTCTACTTCTGGCGCACCTTGCTCAGTAGCGTAGTAGATAAGCGAAAATTGACCTTTCTCACTGTCCATACGTCTTGTTTGAATGAGGCCTAGGCCTTCAGTATAGAAGGTATGACTTTCTTCTGGTTTATCTGTTCTTATCATGGCATGTAGGTATCGAATAGACATGATCACTCCCTATTTTGGTGAAAATATTCGGGAGTATTATTGCAGTATCAGCTTGGCATTTCAAAACAATAGACAGAAGACTCCTTTTTAATTGGAGTGGTAAGTCTTGTTATTCTTCCCAGACCCAACGAAGAGGGTCGCCGAAGTCATCATAGATGATTTTTTTCTTAGGGCGCTTTTTGGTTGGTGCTGGTGGAGGGGATTTGCTGTGTTTTCGTTGTTGAATAGCGGCAACAACGTGATTTAATGGTGTGCGATCTTGTTTTGGCTCGTTAAAGCCCATATGGCTCGTGTTATACTTGCCATCAACTAAACCGGATTCCCCCATGTTGACTTGCTGGATCGTTCCGTTTTTCTTGATAAATTGATCTACCAGAGACTCAAGTTCTTTTCGTGTGTCTCTTTTTGTGGTTTTTGGTTTTATCATAGTGTTTTGGTTTGGGAAGATCCTTTAGTAAGTCGATGGGTTAAAAATTGATCGTAATCATCCATATTAAACGTAAGAGGTAGCTGGTGTCTATTAGCAACTTAATTGTGCACGAGATTCAAAAGCATGAAGGCGAGCGTAAAGCGATACTTATTGCGCGTCCAAATGAGAACCCAGTTGATGGGCAAGCCGAAGCCCTGTCTGCTCAGGTGACGAATCTATTTAATCGTTCTGGTATGAATACAGGGCGTTTTGTTAACCCTCAGGGAAGTGAGGAGGGCGCGCAATTACCCGCTCTACTTTTTAAGAATTTTAAAAACGATACCTTTGTGGATTTTGCGGGGTTTACCAAAGATTGCGCGGCGGAGTTCCTAAAATATTTAGAGCCTGTTGAAGAAGCCGAAGGTGGTTTGTTGTGGTTTAACCATTACGAGCTTCACGATACGCATTTCTTGTACATAGTGATGCTGAAACGCAAAAAAGGCATAGGCCTTGGTGCGGATCTTAGTTTGTCTCAAATTGAGCAGATTGAGATGGAAAAGCTTCACATGTCGTTGCGTATCAATTTGACAGCGTGGCAAGCTGGCGATGAAGGTCGTTATATTTCGTTTCGTTTTGGTCGTGCGCCAAAATTCGAGAGTGAGTATTTTACTCAGTTTATTGGTTGTGATGAACCTAAAGTCGCGGCAAAAGAAACGCGTAAGCTAGTAGATTTGACGGCGGCGTTTTGTCAGTCAGAAGGGTTTCCCTCTAAGCAGGCGAATGAATTCAAGAAAGTGGTTTCTGAGCATTGTCAGGCGAAAGCGCAAGACCGTGAACCTCTGGCGATTAAAGATATTGCTTCTCAGGTTGAATCTCGATTTTCTGTTGAGCAGGCAAATAAGTTTTTAGAAATTGCCGATTCAGATAGCTTTAAGATGGAAAAAGAAATTTTTGTCGAAAAAGCCGCACTGAAAAAATTGACGCGTTTGTCCGGCAGTTCTCGTGCTTTGACGATTAGTTTTGATAGCGAGCTGCTGGCTGAGTCGATTGTGTTTAATGCAGACTCTGGCACGCTTACTATTAAAGACTTGCCGAAGAGTCTGCTGAAACAATTGCAGGCAATGTCTAACTGATTTTGTGTTAGACAAGTCGAACTAATTTGAATGAACGTTAGAAGGTTTGTTAAAGACCCAACAAGCCTTCTAGTTCTTTCATGGTTTTAAAGCATTCAGTCGCACCTGCGGCAGCTTGCATTTTCTCATCAAGGGTTTCGCTAAAAGCTAGTACTCTCATTCCAGCAGCTCGTCCTGCCGTAATTCCTGCAATAGAATCTTCAATTACTAAGCAATCTTTCGGATCGACATTTAATGCTTGAGCTGCTTTTAGGTAAAGATCTGGCGCTGGTTTGCCATTTGCCACATCTTCGACACAGAAACGAGTAGAAAATCGCTCAGACAATTGAATTTTGTCTAATTTGAAGTTCATTTCTTGGCGTCGTGCATTGGTCGCCATGGCAATGGGGGCTGTTATTTTACTGAGTAAATCTCGCACACCGGAAATAGGTTCTAGATCAGCTTCGATGATGGCATGAAAACGCTGTCTATAATCTTCATCAAAGTTCGCTGGTAATGGCTTACCAAGTAATTTTTCGGCATTGATGAGGTTTTCTTTGTTGGTGAATCCGGTGAATTTTGCGTGCAAAGTCTCGTCGTCGAGTTCAAGGCCGCATTCACTAAGCATGGATTTTAAAATAGTATTGGATATGTTTTCTGTGTCGACAATGACACCATCGCAATCAAAGATTATTGCTTTGTAAGAGTAAGTCATAAAGAAGATATTTTGTTGTGAATGAGTATTGATGATAACGAATTTGAGGGGGGTTAAGGAAGGGAGGGGGTTTTATTATTTTTCTCCCCTTAAAAAGATCTATTTACGATACACTAACACCCAATTATTATGGGCTTATTCTTGTGGAGCTTAGTTACTTGTTTGACCAAGTTGCTGAGGACGAGCGCTTACTTTTTTGATTGCTTTTACAGTTGTTTTAAAGAAAGTAACAACAGCTTTAACACGGCGAGCACGTCTTTGACGGCGAGCGTGGTCTTCAACTGTAGTATCTGCGTAGCCCCATTTTGCTAAAAGTGCTTCGTATTGTTGTTGAGAGTCCATAGTATTCTCCTGATTTGCTAATTAAGAAATGTTGTTTTATTACAACAATACTAATATTAGTTAAGCTTGACCAATTGAACAAACGATCCTTTTTCACTTGTTAGGTTAGTTTTTTTCATCATTTTTTATATCTATTAGATAAGAACACATTTAAGGAAACCTCCTTGTACCAATCGTTAGAACAGTTTTCAAAGAGTTGGATTTTTAAACGTAATGATCCAAAAGTTGAGCCAGAAGACTTGCAAGAAATTCGCTTGTTAAGTGAGCAGCGTGCAGGCCAGATTTGGCGCGATTACATTAGTGATGAACAAATACATCCCGATCATTTTTCGGATCGAGAATGGTTAAAGAAAGCCAGCACACAGGCTCCAGATGGTAAGCTTCAGTGGGAAAAAGCGTGGGATAGTGAACAGGCATCATTGCCGGAGGGGATCTTGGCGCATTTTTCTGCTTGGGGTGATGATACTACGGTGTTTTTTTGCTGCCATAACGAGTTAGTTTTTGAACTTCCTTGGGGCGTTTTTAAACGCACATGGAAAGCATTTTTGTTCCTCGATAATGGGCCTGTTTTGGTCGGTAAAAAGAAAAAACAAGCAGTACAGTTTCATTCTAATGGTTGGGTAAATTTGCTGTTTAGAGAATCTTAATTAGCAGATTCATGTATTTCATTGTTTTGGCAGGCTTTCTTTTTTTGTAATTATCTTTCACAGGCGCTCGTTGTTGCCACGTTTTCGACTGATCATGCAATGCTCGTTGAAAGCTTGGTAGTAGCTAAGTAGCTGTTGACTGTGTTCGCTATGCCCTAGTGCGTCGAACAACATAGCGGTAACTTCAGCGGTGGCAAATTGCATTTGATGGCTTGAGTGTCTAACAAGAAAAGAGCGCTGCGCTTCGCTGTTTATCTCAAAGTGAGGAATGTCTTTTAACCACTCGCTTTGATGAAACATTTTACTAGCCTGCTTCCATGTCCCATCCAAGATAATAAAAGTGTGTTTTTCATCGCCTTTATTTCTTGATGGGGCAGCACTTCTTGTTTGTCTTTTCTGTGCCTGAGCTGTTTCTGTGTTTGGGAATAATATCGTGCAATTCCCTTGTTTGCTTTCTATGTGATCTAGCAACGTTTGTTGTGGCTCGGTTCTGCTCCACAAATAGGCTTGAGTGTCATCTGGATATAAATCAGCGATAAGTCTGCCACTATTGGTGGGTTTGTGGATTTCATCACGATGGAAAAGCAGAATAAATTCTATAGGAGAGGTTTGGTTTTCCCTTAAGTGACAAAAGCAGGCAAATTCCGCCATTAGACAATGAGGGCAGCGAATGGCGTTGGAACCTCTCGCGATGAAGGGCCTCATCGAGTCTGTTTTACACTGCTCGCGCAATATGTCGACACAGTGTTTGTTTGACGTAACCTTCATGTGATTTATGCTCTGTTTTTAACGGCGCCATTATCAGCTTTTTGTTTGAAATGTCTAGAGTGAGGCAGGTCTCATGTTGATTTTTCATATTTTAGTGGTGTGATTAAAGTAAGAGCTAATATGAGTTAAATGTTTCAAATTGTTAACAAAAACGTCTCTTCTTTAAGATGTCTTGCGGAAAACTTTACACAAAATATGCAAATACAAAGGAATGCGTTGAAACAGGCTTGTTGCTCCTGTTCGTTGTCTTCAAGTCGCGATAAGGTGTGAGATATTATTTTTTCGCTATGAGTTGTCTATGAGTCGTTATATCTCTCCGGTTTTATATGTTCTTCTCATGTTAGTAGGGTGTATAGCGTTTATATCTATTGCCGGTGTTCGAGTTGGGATTTTTGAGCCAATAACTGGTTTTTCTATGCTTCGCAAAAGCGTATTTGCCTCTTTAGTTTTATCCTTGCTTGCTGCTGTGTCACTAGGTGTTTGTCGGAAAGAAAAAAATATAGCGTGTCAGAGATTTTTCTTTTTAGTGCTGATCGTGTCGCTGGTGTATAGCATTATGTGGATTGGTTTTTATCTGCAGCGCTCTGGTTTACCTGACATAAATGATATTACGACTGATACAGATGTCCCTCCCGCTTTTCTAAATGTTAACTTCATTCGAAAATCTCAAGAAAATGATCTGCGTTATAACAGTGAATGGGCACCTATTCAGCATAAGTATTATCCTGATGTTCAGCCTCTATTTTCTACAAAAAGCAAAACAGCAGTGTATTCAGCTATAACAGCGTTGGTTGAGGAACGTGGCTGGGATGTGGTGGCAATGTATTCCGGAGCCGGTATTATCGAAGCAACGGCTCGTACGCCTATTTTTGGCTTTCGAGATGATGTGGTGATTCGTATTACTCAGATAGAGCCTAAGAAAATTCGAATTGATATGCGTTCCTGTTCAAGGGTAGGGAGTGGTGATTTTGGAGTGAATGCAGAGCGAATCGTGTCCTTTATGACAGATCTTTCTGAGTCTCTAAGTCGATCATCTATGCCTAATCTAAGTTCTATGCGTTAATGTTTCATGTATTAAATTACACTCGTCTTTGAAAATTAGACACGCTAAACTCTCTTAATATCTTACTTAGGGGAATGTTAAGGTGAGTCTTCGTCAGCAACAAAAAGCCAATACGCGATCTAAAATCAAAACCATTGCTAAGCAAGCTTTTCTGGCTCAAGGCATTGAAGCAACCAGTACCCGTTATTTAAGTGATAAAGCTGGCATTGCTGTCGGAACCTTATTTGTTCACTTTCCTGATAAGCTCTCCCTAGTAAAAGATATCTTTTTTGATGAGATGGATGTGGCGCTTCGTGCTGCCGTCGCTTCTCAAAAAGCCAGTTCGTCTCCAATTGATTACCTTTTGCAAATGGCACAAGTGCTGTTTGAGTTTTATGATGCGTACGCAGAATTTACTCGCCAAGTGTTGTTGGACAGCTTGGCAAAAGGTGGCTTTCACACTAATCAAATGGTCGTAATTTCAGAAGGTATTATCAAGCGTTTTAAGCAAGTGGGCGTGGACGATAAAACAGCAAGTATTTTTGCGGAAAATATGATTTCTAACTATTGGTTCGTTTTGCTAACGGGAGTGCCAAAAGGTGTTCTTGGGCAAGTTGCGATCGATCATTTAAAGCGTATGAATCTACCGTTTGAGATGTCTTATCGTAATGCGCTAAAAAATAAAGCTTAGCCAAGTTCGTTGGCTTTTCGATAGGGGCCTTGGTAGTCGAATAATCGCTCTGTGACTTGCCAGTGTTGTTTTTGCTTCTTAGCGATGACGAAATCGGGCGTTGGAAGGTAAGGTAAAAAGCGTTCTACTTCTTCAAGTTTATCAAATTGAATAGATTGGCTTGCGTTGGCTATTCTGCGCGCAAACAGATCATTAAACGCTTGTCGTGATTTCTTGAAATTAAAGCGGAATGTCTCTGATAGCGTCAATCCGTCCTCATCGTGATAAATAATCTTGATACTTTTCTCTTTCATATTTAATTCTGGCGTAATGCCTGAACAGCGTAGCACTTTGTTGTTTTTTAGGTTGAGCGCACTTCTTAGTAAATCATCTGGATCGATAAGCTTTTCTGCGCAATGCTGGCATTGTCGTGCGGCGATATCATTTTCTTCATTACAATAAGGGCAGCGTTTAAAGCGAAAACGATAGCTGCATTGTTGCTCTTCACCTTGTTCGTTTTCCACTAGGCCATGACAACGGCGCCCAAAATGCTCAAGAATGTTGCCTTCGGCATCTTTTCTTCCCCAAAAAGTATTGGCGAAGTCACAGACTGGGCAATGAATTTGTACGGCGACAGAATCTTGTGTTGGGCGTTTCTCACCAATTTCTGGCTGAAAGATATTGTAGCCGTTATTAGTATAATCCAAGACTAAGCAGTCTTTTTTGCCAGGACTTAAACGCAAACCACGACCAACGATTTGTTGAAATAAACTGATCGATTGGGTTGGGCGCAATATAGCAATTACGTCCACATGCGGTGCGTCAAATCCTGTGGTTAGTACCGAAACATTAACGAGGTATTTAATATCTTTGGCTTTAAACGCTGCGATCAATGAATCTCGTTGTTTGAGTTTTGTTTTGCCGGTTATTAGTGCGGTTTTATCGGCGGGCAAGTAACTGGCGATTTCTTTTGCATGATCGATGGTCGCAGCAAAAATCATTACGCCTTGGCGATCTTGGCTAAGCTGCAATATTTGTTCGGTGACGGCTTTAGTGACCCGAGGGTGTTTATGAATGAGCTCGTTCAGCGCGATGTCATCGCTGTTTTGCTCGCCATCTAAACTTTCGGTCAGTAGGCTGAAATCATAATGGGCAATGGCCGCATCGTAATGGATTGGCGGGGTTAAATAACCCTTTTTAACCATGTGTTGCAGCGGTAGTTCAAATATACATTTCTTGAATAACGAGTTTGTACAGGTTCGCGTGTAGCCATGGTAATGATTTTGGTAGATCCAGCCGCTGCCTAAACGATAGGGCGTGGCGGTTAAGCCGAGAATTTTTACTTTTGGGTTTAGGGCTCGAAAATGTTCGATGGTTTTGTTGTACTGACCGCTTTCTTCCATGCCAACTCGATGGCATTCATCGATGATTATTAAACTGACTGGCTCGATGAAATCAGCAAGGTTTGCGGAAAGTGATTGAATGCTGGCAAAGGTGGTTTTCTCTGTGCTGGTTTTTTGGCTTAAGCCAGCAGAAAAAATCCCTGCTGAGGAGCCTGTTGCTAGAAACTTAGCGTGGTTTTGTTCAACCAATTCTTTCACATGCGCCAGACAAACAACTCGACCTTTGGCGAGTCGACTAAGTTCTGCAATTACCAAGCTTTTGCCAGCGCCTGTGGGAAGCACAATAACGGCTGGGTCATCGCTATTACGAAAGTGTCCCAAAGAGGCCTCAACGGCTTGAATTTGATAGTCTCGTAATTGAAAGGTTTGGGTCATGGTGTTTTAAATCTATCTGGCGAAATCTTGATGTCTTGTTTGTTGGGCTACAGTATCATAGCTGCTGTAGTTATTTGCCTTTTTACAAGTGATTTTTTATAAGTGACGAACCTATCTATGTCTACTGAAGTCCTGCCTGCTAAGCGTTTATATGTTGAAAACTCTATCCCAGCTTTTAGTCGAGAAGAACCATTTGCTAATTTGCTAATGGACCTGCAGACAAAAGGTTGGAGCGTTCAGGATGACTTTTTTTCAACAGATTTTACTCAAGCTTTGATGGATGAAGCAGAAAGTATTCAAAACGTCTTTATGTTGCAGGCTGGCGTAGGACGAAAACAGGATCATCAAATCGTATTAGATTCTCGTCGTGATTATATTCAGTGGATAGATCCGGATAAGCCCGTTCGTGTAGATTTCTTAAAAATGATGGCTGACTTACGTGTTGCGCTGAATCGTCGTTTGTTTCTCGGTTTGTTTGATTACGAGGCACACTTTGCTCGTTACGAGGAAGGCGCATTTTATGAAAAACACATAGATGCTTTCAAAGGTGAAAGTAATCGTATTTTGTCTACCGTTTTGTATTTAAACGAAGGCTGGCAAGATGGTGATGGCGGCGAACTGGTTATTTATGATGAAAATGATCCTTCTATCGAAGTCGGGCGTTTTTTCCCTAAAAAAGGTCGTTTGGCTGTGTTTCTGAGTGAATGCTTTTATCATGAAGTGATGGTGGCTAAACGAACACGGCACAGTATTGCAGGCTGGTTCCGTGTTAATAACACCACAGGCTCTACACTTGATCCAGGCCAATAAATTTACTCCCTCTTGTTTGTGTGGTTTTTTTGGATTTGGCCTCGAAAAATGGTTTATAACTCTCTATAATGCGCGCCTTGTTTAATTGCTCTGGTTTTACGTTCCAGATCGCATAGGAGAGAGTTATGTCTAAAGTCGTAGTATGTGCCCTTTATAAATTTGTCGCCTTGCCTCATTTTGAGTCCCTTCGTGAACCAATTCAAAAAACCTTAGAAGACAACGGTATACGCGGTACCTTGTTGCTGGCTAGTGAAGGTATTAACGGTACGGTTGCCGGTACTCGTGAGGGTATTGATACCATGTTGGCTTGGTTAGATCAGCAGCCAGGTTTGGATAAGATTGTATCCAAAGAGTCTTATGACGAAGATATGCCTTTCTACCGCACGAAAGTGAAGCTTAAAAAAGAAATCGTCACTATGGGCGTTGAAGGTATTGATCCTAAGCGCGTAGTAGGAACTTATGTTAAGCCAAGTGAATGGAATGCGTTGATCTCTGATCCTGATGTGGTTTTGGTTGATACGCGTAACGATTACGAAGTGCAAATAGGTACGTTCAAAAACGCGGTTAACCCAAAAACTGATACTTTTCGTGAGTTTCCTGCTTACGTAAAAGAAAACATGGATCCAGCGAAACACAAAAAAGTTGCCATGTTCTGTACTGGGGGTATTCGTTGCGAAAAATCCACAGCTTATATGCTAGAACAAGGTTTCGAAGAGGTTTATCACCTTGAAGGTGGGATCTTGAAGTACTTGGAAGAAGTACCAAAAGAAGAAACCCTGTGGGAGGGTGAGTGTTTTGTTTTTGATAATCGTGTTTCTGTAAATCATGATCTACAAAAAGGTGAATACGACCAATGTCATGCTTGTCGTATGCCTATTACTGAAGAAGAGAAACAAAGCGAGCATTATATTCAAGGCGTGAGTTGTGTGCATTGTGTAGATAAATACACTGATGAACAGCGCCAGCGTTTTATCGAACGTGAGCGTCAAGTTCAACTTGCTCGTTCTCGTGGTGAAGAGCATATTGGTGCAGAAGTATTAGATGCGGTTGAAAAACATCGTGTTGAAAAAGCACTAGAAAAAGAACGCCAGCGTAAGGTCCGCGCAGCGAAAGCGAACTAGCAGAAGGATTTTGTTCGATCTATCACTTAGATTTTCAGGTGATAGATCGGGCGAAAATGTGTTCTAAATTTAAGCTATTGATCTTTATAGCGAAGTTTTTTGTTATTTCTCCTAATTACCTGCTGTCCTGTGCACTAAGAGTGGTTTCGAAATTGCTCGTACTGCCGTACAATAAAAAATCGCTTTTTATCAGCCAGTATCCATCATGAGTTATCAAGTTTTAGCACGTAAATGGCGCCCACAGACTTTCCTTGAAATGGCTGGGCAAGACCATGTACTTCAAGCGTTGGTGAATGCTTTACGCCAACAGCGTTTGCATCACGCCTATTTGTTTACCGGGACACGCGGTGTTGGTAAAACCACTATCGCGCGTATTTTCGCTAAATGCTTGAACTGTGAAACCAATGGCATTTCGCCTGAGCCTTGTGGAACTTGTGATAGTTGCCGAGAAATCGCTGAAGGTCGTTTTGTCGACCTCATCGAAGTGGATGCGGCATCTCGTACCAAAGTAGAAGATACCCGCGAATTATTAGAAAACGTGCAATACGCGCCAACTCGTGGCCGTTTTAAAGTCTACCTGATAGACGAAGTGCACATGTTGTCGACTCATTCCTTTAATGCCTTGTTAAAAACTCTTGAAGAGCCGCCAGCACACGTCAAATTTTTACTAGCAACGACCGATCCACAGAAACTTCCTGTGACGATTTTGTCACGTTGTTTGCAGTTCAACCTTAAAAATATGACCCCGCAACGCGTGGTGGATTATTTGCAAACCGTGCTTACTACCGAAGAAGTTAACTTTGATCAGCCTGCGCTTTGGCAAATTGGCCAAGCCGCAAATGGCAGTATGCGTGATGCGTTGAGCTTGACGGATCAAGCGATTGCCTTTGGTAATGGCACGATTTCGGAATCTGGCGTGACGGCAATGTTGGGCTTGGTGAATCAAGCGCAAGTACTAGATTTATTAGAAAGTGTTGCGTCTAAAAACGCGGCGCAAGTCTTAACTCGTATAGAGCAACTTGCTGACTATCAGCCAGATTTTACGGCTATATGCGGCAGCTTATTAGATGTGTTGCATCGTGTGGCGATAGAGCAACAAGTCCCGGGCGCATTAATGGATCAGCTGGGTGACTTGGCGCGTATTCAAGCTATTGCTGCTAGTGTTAGTTCTGAAGAAATACAAATCATGTATCAGAGCCTATTGATTGGCCGTCGTGATTTGCATTTAGCACATTCTACACGTGCGGGTTTTGAAATGCTGATGCTAAGGCTGATAGCCTTCCGTCCAGTACCGCCAATGGCGGTTAGTCATAATGCGCCGCCTGTAATGAATGCTCAAACAGACACTGTGCCAGTAGCATCATCTGAAACATTGCCTGAAACAATGTACCAAACGGCAGAACCTGACTATCCGTCTTCGCCGATTACAGAAAAAAAAACATTAGCAGCTGAATCAGAAGAGCCGTTAGTCACTAAGCCTGCTGAGCAAATGATCGAGCCAGAACCTGTGCAAGAGTCAGTTCGGTCTACAGCACCTGCTGAACATCCGCCTTGGGAAGATGCACCGGAACCTGTCGTCGCTGAAGAATATTTTGTTGAACATGTCTCTGTTGACAGCGAAAGCGCTCAGAGTGAGGCTGTTCAGGACCATATTGAAGAAGATGTTGAATCCATCACTTTAGATGATGTTGAAATCGCAGCAGTAGAAAGCAGTGAGCTAGAAAAGTCTATTGATGTAGAGTTGCAGGCCGTCAGCATTGCGTTAGAGCCTACTGCTCAGCAAGAGCCAGACATACAGGTAGATACTGCTAGCAAGCCTGAACTTGAGCCTAAATCTTTTGTTATTGCTGAAGATAGATTCACAAAAGAATTGTTAGATGAAAGTGATGAGGATGAGGACGAAGAAGAAGCTGAAGAACGTGCCATTGCTGATATTGTCGATCCATTTAATCCTGCGGCAGACTTGGTCGATGCCTTAGGTGCGGAACCTATAGAATCCTCTGTCGTCGAAGAAAGCACAGAACCAGACACGCGACTTTCCAAAGTACCTAATACCATTGCTCAACCTGCATTAGGTATGCCATTGCCGGAGATGAGTCATTTTAATGAACTCACCATGAAGCTTTGGTGGCTGGTGGCGCCGCGTTTACCTTTGACAGGTTTAGTGCAAAATATTTTAATGAATTCTAGCTTGGTGGATGCAAGTGACCAAGGTGTTCGCCTTGAAGTGCCATTAGAATACGGGCATATGTTGAACCAAGTACGTTACGAACAAATACAAGGTGCACTGAGTGATTTCTTTGCAATGACGGTGCCTTTGATTATAGATACAGTGGAAGACACCACAGGTGTTACCGCAGAAGAATTTGCCGCTAGTAAGCGAGCAGAAGCCTTGCAAGTGGCAATTACACATTTGAATTCACATCCAGTTGTGCAAGCTTTGTCGGCAACGATGGGCGCGCAGTTGGTTTACGATACGGTTAAAGTTAAAGCTTAAATTGGAGAGCAAAAGTTATGTTTAAAGGTGGTATGGGTAACATGATGCGCCAGGCGCAGCAGATGCAAGAAAACATGCAGAAAGCGCAGGAAGAAATTGCCAATATGGAAGTAGAAGGCCAAGCGGGTGCTGGTCTAGTTAAAATCCTAATGACAGGTCGTCATGATGTGAAACGAGTTTCTATTGATGACTCTTTGTTTGGTGATGACAAAGAAATGCTAGAAGACTTGATCGCGGCTGCCGTGAATGATGCAGTGCGTAATATTGAAGTGACTCAAAAAGAAAAAATGGCTGCTGCTACAGCGGGTATGTCTTTGCCACCTGGTTTCAAGATGCCTTTCTAGGAGCGAGCCTTGTTTAGTCCCTTAATTAAAGAACTGATTGAATCATTACGTTGTTTGCCGGGTGTTGGACCAAGATCGGCACAAAAAATGGCGTTGTACTTATTGGAACGTGATCATCAAGGGGCAGATAGACTAGCAAATGCATTGCGCGAGGCGCTCGACAAAGTCGGGCGTTGTTCAAGTTGCCGTACTTTGACCGAAGAGTCGGAGTGCGGGATTTGCATAGATCCTGAGCGTGATGCAAAGCATTTATGTATTGTAGAAACACCTGCGGACGTTGTAGCAATCGAATCTGCCGGTAGCTTTTCTGGGCGTTATTTTGTTTTGCTAGGACATTTGTCACCGATTGATGGCATTGGTCCGGAAGAATTAGGCTTAGATCGTTTAGAAACTTTGGTTCAGCATAATGAAGTGGAAGAAGCGATTATTGCCACTAACTCAACAGTAGAAGGCGAGGCGACTTGTCACTATATTGCTGAAAAATTAAAAACATTGAACATCAATGTCAGTCGTATTGCCCATGGAGTGCCTATGGGTGGTGAACTGGAATACGTTGATGGAAACACTCTGGCTTTAGCGCTAGAGGGACGGAAGAAGCTCTAGTATGAATGATCAAGATGATGCTCTGAATGATGATGCTCTGAATATAGTGTGGGTTGCGGATAATGAATCGCTGGCCAGCTGGTGTGATTATTGGGCAGATTTGCCGGTAATTGCGGTCGATACAGAATTCATTCGTCGCACAACCTATTTTCCAATTACGGGGCTCATTCAAATTAGTGAAGGCGAGAAAGCCGTACTGATTGATCCATTGAGCATCGACGAATGGGAACCTCTTCGTAACCTGATGGTGGCCCCTTCGGTGATGAAAGTGTTTCATGCTTGTTCCGAAGATTTGGATGTTTTTGATCGTTTGTTAGGTGTGTTACCTACGCCTTTTTACGATACTCAAATTGGTGAAGCCTATGCTAGCGCGCAATGGTCGCTAAGCTATGTGAAGCTGATTCATGAATATTTGCAAATTGAAGTAGCGAAAGATGAAACTCGTTCAGACTGGGTTCAACGTCCTTTAACGGATGCACAAAAGCGTTATGCAGCGCTTGATGTGGTTTATCTGGCAAAAGTCTATCCAATGCAAATTGCCCGTTTAGAAGCGAAAAATATGCTCGAATGGGCAATGGAAGATTGCGATTCATTGAAATGGCAATACCAGATGAACTCTGATCCAGAGCAAAACTGGGATGGCATTAAAACCGCGTGGCGTTTGACGCCAGCTGGTTTAACTTTATTGCGTTTGCTGTTTATTTGGCGTGATGAGCAAGCTCGTAAAGAAGATGTTCCGAAAGGGCAGATCTTAAAAGATCGTACTCTTTGGTCGTTGGCGAAAACCTTGCCGACACATCATAAAGCAGTTTCTGAGGCGGAAGAGCTAACTGGCCGTCAGCACCGTTTGTATGGTGAGGTTATTTTGCAAAATGTCGCTTTGGTGAATGAATTGTCACCTGATGAATATCAATTGCCGTTGGAAATCCCTTTACCATCTCAGGCCGGTGATTTAACGAAAGCAATTAAAGCGTTTATTCGTGATAAAGCTGAGATGTTAAATATTGCGCCGGAAGCTATGATGAAGCGTAAGTTATTGGATCCATTAGTGCGTCATTTGTATGAAGGTACTGAGATTGACTTGCAAAATCCTGCAATGACTGGCTGGCGTCGTGATGTGATTGTTGATCCTATATTGAATAGGTTTAAAAAATAGAAAGATTTAAAAGTCCTAAAATGGCCTTATAGCGCCAAGGGTAAAATATGAAACAGCATTTAATCGTAGAAGTATTTCGTTCCAGTAAGCATGATGGAATGTACTTGTATGTAGAAAAAAGCAAAGGGCTGAAGGAAATTCCTGAAGAGCTTATGACTCGGTTTGGCAAAGGCATCAGTGCGATGACCATGTTGTTGACCAATGAGAGTAAGTTAGCTCGCGCGACACCAGAAAGTGTCACTAAAGGCATTCGTGAAAAAGGTTTTTATTTGCAATTACCGCCAGTGAAGGAAGAGTATTTGTTGGATTTATATAAAACACCGACGCAAGCGGTTTATTAATTACTTGGATTTAGAGAATGATTGCAAAGCGTTACGAGCCTTTTTGGAAAACCACTCCACTGGAGAAAATGTCTCCAGTGGAGTGGGAATCTATTTGTGATGGATGCGGTAAATGTTGCCTGCAAAAATTACAAGACGATGAAACCGAAGAGGTGTTTTATACCAATTTATCTTGTCATCAACTGAATATTGGTTCTTGCCAGTGTAAGGTCTATGAAACTCGACAAGATAAAGTATCGACATGTATTACGCTAACACCTGATCAGGTTGACGAATTTCATTGGTTACCTGATACCTGTAGTTATCGTGTATTGTACGAAACCAAAGACTTGCCGAATTGGCACCCTTTGGTGGTTGGTAGTGATAAAGAAATGCTTCGCCAAGGGCTAACCGTTCGCCATTATGCGGTGAATGAAAATACCGTTGATGAAGAAGAGTGGGAAACCCATGTTATTAAATGGGTACATGGTATGCCGGAACCGTATGATGTAATTTGAAATCTCGGCTTAGTTACGGCAAATGGTCGCTAAATTCAGCAAAGTAAAGTAGTTCAAGGAGTTCGCAAACGTGAAGTGGTTGAAAATAAATACTGTGTTGTTAGTGGCTGTTTTATCCTTTTGGATGCCGTTGAGTAAAGCGGACACTCAGTTCCGTGTTATTGTTGATGCCTCTGGCAGTATGTTGATCAGTGATCCTGATAAGCTTACATCTGAGGCGTTGCGTCTTATTTCTAATCTTGCGCCTGAAGAAAAAGCCACACTAGGGATTTGGTTGTTTGGCGAGGAGCCTAGAGTGCTCTTACCTGAAGCCATCGTTAATAAAGCCAATAAAACTAAACTGGCGAGCTATGTAGATAGTTATGTGACGCAAGATGTCAAAACCGATTTAGAAGCCATTATCAAGCTTTTGTTGGAAACACCCGACTCGGGAAACCTAAAGCCTGGCTTTAATCGTCATTGGATTTTAGTTACTGATGGCATGGTAGACATCAGTTTGGAAGAGGCGGTGAACAAAGCTTCTCGTGATCGTATTCTTAATCAATTAACGTCCAAGTTAGAAGAGCGTGGTATTCATCTTCATACTATTTCTATGACGGGTTACACCGACAAAGCGTTACTTGAATCCTTGTCATTGCGCACTGACGCAACACACACTGAAGTCGCTATTCCTGAAGACTTATTGGACACATTTGACCGTATTTTCTCCCAAGCTTCACCCTCGGATGAATTACCATTCGATGGTAATCGTTTTACAGTGGACGATGCGATCCAAGAGCTTACTCTTGTTGTTTTCCACGAAAACGGTATACAGCCTCATATTGTCAAACCTGATGGTAAGTTATTGTCACTGGCTAGCAATGCCGAAGTATCTGTCTCTAGTTCGGATCATTACACCCTAATAACAGTTCGCGGTCCTGCGTCAGGTACATGGCAAGTCAATAATGTTGATCTTGATCGAAGCAGCATTCGCGTGATTACAGATTTAAGCGCGCAAGCAACACCTGTCGCACCCGTGATATTTCAGAATGAACCTATTTATTCAACTGTCGGCTTGTTTCAAAAAAATGAGCTAATCAAAGACGACAAAGTGCTGAATCTACTGGACGTAAAACAAACGTTAGTACGTTTAAGTGGCGAACAAAAAGAGACTATTTTCTCTCAGGATACGGTGAGAACGAATGAGCAATTTAAACAGCGTTTAGACGGCATTAACGAACCGGGCAATTATGAGCTTGTCAGCTTATTAGATGGCAAAACCTTCTCTCGCCAGCTTAGTCAGTTTTTTACCGTTCATCCTGCTATTGAATTCGAAGGTACGAGTCCTGGCGGTAATTTAGTCGCGTTTTCTGCGAAGCCTGTGAACTTAAAACTGAACATGCTGCGTTCTAATGTGAAGCTTGAGTTTACCTACAATAATGGCACCACCGAGACGGAAGAAATGCCCCTTGTTGGGCAAGGTTATTGGGAAAAAATCATTCCAGTTTCTCCGGGCGATAATGTTAATGTCCGAGCTAAGTTGATTGGTATGACTCAAACTGGACAGCGTTTTGATTATTGGACGCCGATGTGGCACTTTGATCGACAAGGAAATGGCGCGCCAATCGTTACTTTGGTGAATGGCGGTATGAATAGTTCACTCAATATGTCAGAACCTTCGTCTAACAATGATGTGGCTCCTGTGTTCGTTCCACCATCTGTGTCTATTGTCGACGATGTTGCAGAAACTTCTGATCCATTACCAAAAGAGAGTTCAGCAACGGAAGAGTCTGTAGCTGATCAAGTTTTAGATAAAGCGAACAATCTATCAACATCAGAATGGGTTTTGTATGCCGCACTAAATCTAGGTGGCATTGTGGTGATAGCTGGCGGTATATTTTTGTATCGTCGTATAAAGAAAAATCAATCCCTTAGAAGAGATGGTCTAGACGATGTGTGAGTTATTGGGCATGAGCGCCAATGTGCCGACCGATATATGTTTTAGTTTTTCTGGTTTACGTGCACGTGGCGGGCGTACTGGTCCTCATAAAGATGGCTGGGGAATGGCTATGTATCGTGATGGCTATGTTTGGGCGATCCACGACCCAAGACCGAGTGCTGATTCGGACATGGCGGAAGTCATCAGCAACACATCATTAAAATGCGATATCGTGATCAGTCATATCCGCCAAGCCAACGTAGGTGAGGTGTGTTTATTAAATACACACCCGTTTAGTCGTTTGTTATGGGGTAAAACTTGGACTTATGCTCATAACGGGCAATTAGAAGCAGCGGATTCTTTACCGATTACTTTTCATCACCCATTGGGTAGCACAGACTCCGAGCGCGCTTTTTGTTGGATCGTTGAGCAACTACAAACACGCTTTGGTGATCAGGAACCAAGCTTAACAGAAGTGTCTGAAGCGCTATCGGCATTAGCTTTGCAGCTAAAAAAACGTGGTGTGTTTAACATGATGCTGTCTGATGGTGTGCGCTTATATTGCTTTTGTACCACCAAATTGCATTGGATTACCCGTCGAGCGCCATTTAAGAAAGCCACTTTGTCAGATGAAGATGTCATTATTGATTTCAAAGAAGTCACCACAGACAAAGACGTCGTCACCGTCATCGCCACACAACCATTAACTCATGACGAAACGTGGCAGCAAATGGTAGAAGGCGAGCTATGTGTGTTTGAAGGTGGCGAAGTGGTTTGCCAGATCAAAGCGAACTAAAGTCTATTACCCTTGAAGAAAGGGGAAGACGGAAGATGCGGTTGTTTTCTCATCCGCAAAAGCCAAAGCAATCCCCCTCGCTCGAGACTATCATTTGACCTCGCTTATGGGATTTGCATCGGCTTTCATCGTTTTATTATTGAAAGCAGGTTGTGGTAATTTTTGATTTTCAAGCTTGTGCCGACAACCTCTCTGGAAATCTACTTTAACTCGCGGTACATTTGCTACATAAAGGAATCAAAAGCAAAGAAATTAATGGACGATTGACCCTTCAAATAACTTCTTTTTATTCTTTTTAAAAGAACACAATACGCACGCTCATTTTTCCGGTTTTATGCTTTGTTGATGTTCCCTGTTGTCATTTCAACTAGGTTGGCGTTCCACTGGTTTATTTAATTATGCTGATGATGAGATACTTGAATACTTCCCTGATAAATTGTGAGGTTATAGTGAGCAACGTCTAATAAGTGGATCAAACTATTTGTTGCGCTTATTGGGACAGGCTGAAGTCTGCCTTTTAACTATTATGTTATGTAAATGGAGGAAACTATGTCCTCAATTCCACAATCAAAAGATGAGTTGCTCTCTGCCATAAACTCGATATTTCCCAAACTTATGGACGATTACCGGATTGTTCCAGAATCACTTTCACGTAAGTGCGAGCTTGAGGGTAATATAAAAGGAACACAAATTAGTGTTTGTGACACTGTTGCCTATCTTGTTGGTTGGGGGAAGTTGGTCTTGAAGTGGCATAGTTTGAGGTCTCAAGGTCTTCCGGTGGTTTTCCCTGATACTGGCTACAAATGGAATCAGCTTGGTTTATTGGCTGTAAGTTTTCATGATGAGTACAGTGACTGGAAATACGAAGACTTACTCAAGGAGTTGGACTCAACTATTAACGAGCTTATCTCTTTAGTTTCAAGTTTAAGCAATGAAGAATTGTATGAAACGACATGGTATGAAAAATGGACGTTAGGTCGAATGATTCAGTTCAATACATCATCACCAATGAAAAATATGTGTACTAAAGTTAGGCGATTTAACAAAAGTAACGGCTTAAGCTGATAGTCAGTACATGGTATTTCTAACTTCAGTTAAACATCAGTGTAATCAGTGTACTGCTCACTGCTTAACGGTGCGTTAATGATTGTCATATTTTCTAAATGATCTAAGAAACCTATTAGTGACGTATGAAGAGACGACGTTGAAAGAGCTTGAAGCCGAGTTTCGTTGTTCGGTAGATGAATACCTTTTATCTTGTGAAGAGTTTGGGCGTGACGTTCAACAGCCATGTATAGGCTCATTTAATATTAGAACTGGTGAGGTGTTGCATCGATAAGCTAATGTGCATGCCCAGAAAACTACCGACATTGTGTAACCAAGATTGAGGCATAGAATAGGCATATGAAAACAGGATTTGTGATGTACGCTTCTTCAGTTAGCCGATTGTCTGATTTTTATTCTCACGTCTTCGCGCTTAATAAAGTTGAAGGGGATAATTCATATGCTTTATTGGCGGATGGCGATTTTGAGTTGGTGTTGCTTGAGACAGAGGCTTCTAAAACGGTTTCCGACTTGCACTCTCCAAGAGCGAGTACTCCGATCAAACCAACATTTTTTATTAATACTCCGTTAGAGATAATTAGTGAGATGATTAAAAACAAAGGTGGTTCTGTCTTTCCTCCAAAAAATTGGGAATTTGGTGGCCGAAAAGTATGTGATGCTCATGACTGTGAGGGCAATATATTTCAGTTGAGAATAGATCAAGATGCATAACAAAGACTAGTTGCTTGGGAGCCTCGTGCGCTGGAGTGTTCTGAGTTTGGTCGCAGTTAGCAATGTTAGGCTTTATAAGGGAGATAAAGGGTGAAGCCAGAAGATATCGGGAAAGCATATAATCAAATCACTCATATTTGGAATAGTGAAGAATTTGATATAAATAATGGGATTTCTCAGCACAAGAAAGCAATTAGTTTTGTTAAGAGTCGAGGCAACGCTTTGGACGTTGGCTGCGGTTGCACTGGACGCTTTATAGATTTACTCCAAGGTGAAGGTTTTACTCCATCAGGTTTAGATATTTCCGATGAGATGCTAAATATTGCGCGTAAAAAGCATCCGGATATTCGCTTTGTGCAAGGTGACATTTGTGAATGCGAACTATCTGAGAAGTACGATTTCATAACAGCATGGGACAGTATTTGGCATATTCCTTTGTCAGAGCAAAGAAATGTTCTTACTAAACTAGTAGAAAGTCTGAATGTCGGTGGTGTGTTGATTTTTTCATTTGGTGGTACTGATGAAGAGGGTTTTCATACTAACAATTTTATGGGGCCAGAAGTTTACTATTCGTCACTTGGTTTAAATGGTTTCCTAAAGTTATTCATTGAGCTTGGTTGTATTATCAGGCACTTAGAGTTTGACCAACATCCTGAACTTCATACTTACCTAGTGGTAGAAAAAGCCTAAAAAAGAGTTATGAGAGATTACTAACGCTCAGCACTTTTGTTGGGCTTCCCATTTTTCTCTCGCTGTGATTACTGTTATTCTAGCGCCATTATTGGTGTAACAGAGTAGAACGAATGATTAATGATAATGATGTAATTGAAACCTTGGACGAACTTGAGACGTTTCTACGTTTGGTTGAGGTGGGTGGTTTAGGTCTGAACAGTGTATCTGGCGTGGCGTTGGCGACGAATAATGCCAATGGTCGTCCATTTGTGGCAGTGCTGGATGATAATCAGCAGTTGGTGTTAGGGCGTTATGTGACCACCGAAGTGTTTGAAAATGGCAAAGACATGGTTCGTTACGGTACGAAAAAACCGCATTAATTGTGCTTTGCGTTAATAAAATAATCCCTCCTCTTGCAAGACATTAGGAGGAGGGATTCGAGTTTTATGTCGACATTTATGTCGACCTACATTTCGTTTATTACTGAACCAATTCGTTGTCGGTAAATTCACCTTCAAACAAAGCGGTAGACAAGTAGCGCTCGCCCGAATCTGGTAATACTACGACGATTTTCTTGTCTTTAAATTCTGCTAGTTTGCTTAAGCGTTCCGCAGCAACGACAGCAGCACCACAAGAAATACCACACAAGATGCCTTCTTCACGCATTAAGCGTTTTGCCATAGCGATAGCGTCTTCATTAGAGGCTTGTTCAACCCGGTCAATGATAGAAAGGTCAAGGTTTTTCGGTACGAAGCCTGCGCCAATGCCCTGGATTTTATGTGGAGATGGTGTTGGTGTTTCACCGTTAATCGTTTGTGTGATAACAGGTGAGCTGGTTGGCTCAACCGCGACGCTGATAATGGCTTTGCCTTGGGTGTTTTTAATGTAGCGACTCACGCCAGTAATAGTGCCGCCAGTACCAACACCTGCGACGAAAACATCGATTTCACCATTGGTGTCTTGCCAAATTTCTGGGCCAGTGGTTTTTTCATGAATTTCAGGATTGGCTGGGTTTTCGAATTGTTGCAGCAAAACGAAGTTTTCGTCTTGGGCAATTTCTTCGGCTTTGGCAATGGCGCCTTTCATGCCTTTCGCTGGCTCAGTTAGAACGATAGTCGCCCCAAGGGCTTTCATGACTTGGCGACGTTCCACACTCATGCTGGATGGCATAGTGATGGTAATCGGATAACCACGAGATGCAGCAACGAAACACAAGGCGATACCTGTGTTACCGCTTGAGGCTTCAACGATGGATTTACCTTTGCTCAGAATGCCTTTCTTTTCTGCATCCCACACCATGTTGGCGCCGATGCGGCATTTTACTGAGAAAGCAGGATTACGAGATTCGAGTTTTGCCCAAATATTTCCATTTCCGATACGGTTTAAACGTACAAGTGGCGTGTTGCCAATGGTAAGAGAGTTATCTTCAAATACTTGATGAGACATACCATTTCCTTTTTGTTGTTGATCTGTAGTTAGTTGGTCTTTAGAGAGTAATGGCAACATCGTATTAGATGTGCCGCGAATGTTGTTCACTATAACCCTTAGGTTGGGATTGATGTTAGAATTTGCAACTATATAGATAGAGGTTTTTGTACAACAACTTAGCTTCACTTGAAGCGGTGTGCCACGACCTCGAATAGAAACGGCGCTTTATTTATTGCAACTATTTTCTCTGCGCCAAGTAAAAAGGATACAAGTTTACCTATCATGCCGACAAATGCCGTAATGACGCGCGATCGTCATCTAATTGATCAAAAACAAGCGCAGCTTAGTAAACGTCAAAAGGATGGTTTGCCTTTTGATCGTATGCAATCTGAAGTGAATGCTCTTATCGAAAAATCTGAGACTCTGTACCAAGCTCGTTTGTCACGTATGCCAAAGATTACCTACGATGAAAGCTTGCCGGTTGCGGCTCGTGCTGACGAAATCATCAAAGCGATCCAAGAAAATCAAGTCATCATTATTGCTGGTGAAACAGGCTCGGGTAAAACCACGCAATTGCCTAAAATGTGCTTGCAAGCAGGTCGCGGAATCGCGGGTCTGATTGGTCATACGCAGCCAAGGCGAATTGCCGCTCGCAGTGTGGCAGAGCGTATTAGCGATGAGTTGCAAGTTAATCTTGGCGAGCAAGTAGGTTTTCAGGTTCGTTTTAGTGACGAAAGTAATGAAGAAACACTGATTAAGCTGATGACAGACGGTATTTTGTTGGCCGAAATCCAACAAAATAAACGTCTTTATAAATACGACACCATCATTATCGATGAAGCCCATGAACGCAGTCTGAACATCGATTTCTTGCTGGGGTATTTAAAGCAAGTCTTGGCGGCTCGACCAGATCTAAAAGTCATTGTCACTTCGGCTACTATCGACGTTGAGCGTTTTTCTGAGCATTTTGAAAACGCACCTATCATCGAAGTATCAGGTCGAACTTATCCTGTTGAAGTGCGCTATCAGCCATTGCTCAGTAAGTCTGACTCAGAAGAGCTAGACGAAGACCAAAGTATGGAGCAAGGCGTTTTAGACGCAGTAGAACTGCTGATCGCCGAAGAGCGACAATCCGGCTATCGCGGTGCGGGTGACATTCTAGTATTTTTGCCGGGTGAGCGAGAAATTCGTGAAACCGCTGAGATTCTTCGTCGTGCCGAATTACGCAGCACGGAAGTCCTGCCCTTATATGCTCGATTGAGCGCTAGCGAGCAACAACGTATTTTTAAATCCCATTCTGGTCGTCGTATTGTGTTGTCGACCAACGTTGCTGAAACCTCGTTGACGGTACCTGGTATTCGTTACGTGATTGATCCGGGTTTGGCGCGAATTAGTCGCTACAGCGTGCGTTCCAAAGTCCAACAGTTGCCGATTGAAAAAATCAGCCAAGCCAGTGCTAACCAAAGAGCAGGGCGATGTGGTCGTGTAGCGGATGGTATTTGTATTCGCTTGTATGACGAGGAAGATTTTAACAATCGTGCAGAGTTTACCGATCCAGAAATTTTCCGTACCAACTTGGCATCGGTTATTTTGCAGATGGCCAATTTAAAACTTGGTGCGGTTGAGAAATTTCCTTTCGTTGAAATGCCAGAAAAACGCATGATCAACGATGGCTACCGAGCGTTAACCGAGCTTGGTGCCTTGGACAAAGAGCGACTGACGCCGATTGGACGTCAGCTTGCTAAGTTGCCAATCGATCCTAAATTAGGGCGAATTCTAATCGCAGCCGAGCAGCACAGTGTGCTCAAAGAAGTGGCGATTATTGTCAGTGCCTTGTCTATCCCTGATCCTCGTGAACGCCCTCAAGACAAAAAAGCTCAGTCCGACCAAGCTCATGCAGTCGATAAAGACGAAGACTCAGATTTCGCTGTGTTCTTGAATTTGTGGGAACGTTTTGAAGAGCAACGCCAAGCCTTATCACAAAATCAATTGCGCCAATATTGCCGTAAGCAATTTTTGAATTTCATGCGCATGCGTGAATGGCGAGATATTCATCGACAAATCATGATTGCTTGTAAGCAGCTTGGCTTTAAAGAAGTCCAGCATGAAGAACGTCATTACGAAGCGATTCACCGTTCTTTGTTGGCCGGTATGTTTACGCAAGTTGCTAATAAAATGGAAGACAGCAAAGAAATGCTTGGCTGTCGTTCGCGTAAATTGGCGATATTCCCTGGGTCCATGTTATTCAAAAAACCGCCACAATGGATTATGGCGGCTGAGTTAATTGAGACCAGTAAATTGTATGCGCGAGTCACGGCGCGAATTGATCCTGTTTGGATCGAAGAGTACGCAGCGCCGTTTGTGAAGCGTCAATACTTTGATCCACACTTTGAGCGTAATCAAGGCCGCATCATGGCCCATGAGCAAGTATCGCTTTATGGTTTGGTGATTGTGGCGAAACGCAGTATTGATTATGGTCATGTGAATCCTGAAGAAGCACGCGAGATTTTTATTCGCTCTGGGCTAGTGGAAGGTGAACTTCGTACTAAACAGGCGTTTTATCGTAAGAACAAAGCGCTGATGGAATCGTTAGAGGCCCAAGAAGCTAAACTGCGCAAACGTGACATTCTGGTTGACGATGAAACGGTGTTTGCCTTCTACAATTCTCGATTACCTGATCATGTTCGCAATCTAAAAAGCTTAGAGCATTTCGTTAAAACTTCGCCTGATGCTTTGTTAATGACTCGTGAGGACTTGATTAATCAAGATGTCAGTGTCGACGATCTTGCCTTTCCTGATTCCTTTGGTTTGAACGGTGTCGCTTTACCGATTGATTATAAATTCGATCCGGGTCAAGCAGCCGATGGCGCGACCTTAAAAGTCCCAGTTGGTTTGTTACGTCAGCTGAGTTTAGAGGATTTAGGTTGGGCTGTGCCCGGCTTTATCAAAGAGCGCTGTGAAGCGTTATTGCGGGCTTTGCCTAAGGCTTTGCGTCGTCGCTTTGTGCCGATTCCGCAGTTTGTTGATCGTGTTTATCCCAACTTGTCGAAAGACAAAGGTGATTTGCTTGAACAGCTTAGTTTGCAGATTAAGCGCGAAACGCTGATTGATATTCCGCTTAATGAATGGAATGCCGATAAGCTAGATTCTCACTTAACGCTTAACTTAGAAGTAGTGGACGAGCGCGGTAAGGTGCTTGGAGTAGGTAAAAATCTTGCTCAGCTTCAAACTCAGTTTAGTGACCTAGTTGAAGAAAGTTTTGCAAAATTTGGTACCAAACAACATGAGCAAGAAGGTTTAACTTCTTGGCCTGAGCAGGGCATTCCTGAGCGTCAGGAGATTAAACAAGCTGGAATTAAGGTCACGGCGTTCCCCGCTTTGGTGGCACAAGGCGATCATGTGTCACTTAAAATGTTTGATGATCAGAACACCGCGTTGGAAAGCCATCGAAAAGGGGTGGTCACTTTGCTTAAACTTACATTGAGCAAAGAAATGCGTTATCTGCAAAAGAACCTACCGCATCTTAAAGAATCTATGCTAATTTTTTCGCCATTAGGTCAAAAAGAAACCTTATTGGATGATTTGCTTAATGCGGTTTTAGACAAGGTTTTCTTGGATGGGCGTGCTTTGCCCCGCACAAAAGCAGAATTTGAAAGTTGCCTAGTGAAAAATAAACCGCAATTGGTGAGCGTGGCGAACGATATGGCGGGACAGCTTTATCGTGTGTTGTCATCTTATCAAGGTGTGGCAAAGAGGATGAAAGGCAGTATTCCTCTGCCTTGGACACGAATTTACGGTGATATTAAAGTCCAACTAGAGCAGCTTATTTACCCCGGTTTCATTGGTAATACACCCTTGTTTTGGTTAGGGCAATTGCCGCGTTATTTTAAAGGTATTGAAGTGCGTTTGGAGCGCTTTCAAAATCATCTGAACAAAGAAAACCAATATGTGTCTGAATTAGAAAGCCTTTGGCAAACTTATTCCAGACAGAAAAAAGCCCATGACGAAAAAGCTTTATATGATCCAGAGTTGATCAAATATCGTTGGATGTTAGAGGAATATCGTATTTCTTTGTTTGCTCAGTCGGTTGGCACGTTAGAGCCCATTTCAGAGAAGCGCTTAAATAAGCAATGGCAAGAAGTTAAAAAATTGGTTTGATTTTATAAATAAGGTTTTTTAGTCAGACGCTGTGCGTGAAGTCTTACAAGTTAAGGATAGTGAAAATGTTTAAAGCAATCGGCACTTTACTTTTTGGCTCTTTGTTGTTGCTTGTGCAATCCTGTGCACAGGTGCCAGTAGAAACCAAAGAAGATCCATGGGAAGGTTTCAACCGCTCTATGTTTACTTTCAATGATGCAATTGATGGTGCTGTTTTAAAGCCTGTTGCTGAGGGATATAAGGCTATTACGCCTAATCCCGTACAGAGAGGTGTGAGCAATTTTTTCTCTAACCTTGGAGAAATCGGCAATATAACCAACAATTTACTACAGGGTAAATGGGATGCAACGGCGTCGTCTACTTTTCGTTTTCTGATAAACAGTACAGCTGGCTGGTTGGGTCTTTTTGATGTGGCTAGCGAAATGGGGCTAAAAAAATACGATGAAGACTTTGGCCAAACGCTTGGGTATTGGGGCGTGTCATCTGGCCCTTATTTGGTATTGCCATTCTTTGGTCCTTCTACTGTGCGTGATGGTTCAGGTTTGGCCATTAAATATACGTACCTTGATGAAACAAGCATTCTCGACTTAAATGATGATGAGGAGCTTGGTTTATTAGCCTTAGACGTTGTGGAAACAAGAGCACGTTACCTCAATGCGGAAGGCATGATTGTTGGGGACAGGTACAGCTTTATCCGAGATGTGTATTTACAAAATAGAGCATATGAAGTTTACGATGGAAATCCACCAAAGAAACAAGCTATCAAAAATACTGATTCAGCAGACGATAGTTGGGGTGATGAAACTGAAAACGATAGCTGGGGTGATGATTCTGCGAGTGATAGCTGGGGGGATGAAGCTGAAGTCGATAGTTGGGGCGATGACTCTGCCGCAGCGACGGATGGCAATATTTCGTCAGAGAGTGATGTCACCGCGGACAGTAGTTGGTCCGAATAACAGAATCTATTTTAATGAATAAGCGGCTGTCGACATCCCATTGGTTTAATGAAAGCCTTTTTAATGAAGCGCTAGTAAAAGGTTTTTTGCTAGTGATAGGCAGTTCTTGCCTTGTACTGATAGTGCTTAATGTAATGGCGGCAAAGTATCAAGTCGCATTGGCAGAAGCTATTCTGCTAATGCTGACCATTTGTGTATGGTTTTGCCCTATACAGTGGCGTCATTACAAGTGGTTTGTTTCGCTTTATGTAGCGTTTATCTTTGCCTGTATTTTAATCGGAATCAGCTTTTCTCCTCTGTATTCTGGTCGACAGGTTTGGGTGCTTATTTTCCCTATGACCTCCTATCTTATGTTGGGTAAACGTACAGGCTTTTGGTTGAGCGCTGTTTGCCTTTGTTTGGTTAGTACTATTCTATTTCTGCGCTTTTATGATGATTTTAAAGACGGTCTAATTAGTATTGTCGTGAACTTGTTTCTAGCCTATGTCTTCTTATGGGGGCTAACTCACGGTGCCGAGCGAGTTCACAAGAAAATGTTATATGCTTTAAAGAAAATAGCATCTACCGACCCTCTTACAGGTCTTGCCAATCGCCGTAATGTTAGTCAAAACTCGCTATATCAGCTTCAACAAGTTACTGGGATGGGCGATGAATTAGCACTTGTTTTGATAGATCTAGATAATTTCAAAAAAATAAATGATATACATGGGCATGAAGTTGGTGACGCGGTGCTGGTGGACTTTGCTGAGCGATTAAGGGCGCATGTTGATGATAACGAGCAGCTATTTCGCTTAGGTGGAGAAGAGTTTTGTGTTTTTATGCCAGCTGCGCAAAGCAAGAACTGGTCAGTCGCATTTTGCCAGTATGTAGATGACTCTCTATTTTATTTTGATGAGCTGGAAATTCATTATACTGTGAGTATTGGCGTGTCTTGTAGTCAGAAAGGGCGTGGTGATTTTAAGCATTTATACAGAATTGCCGACCAGCGGTTATACAAAGCAAAAAGCCTTGGTCGGAATTGTGTTGTTTTAATGGATTAAGAGTTTAGGTGTTTTTGATGAGTTCATTTAATGAATCATTAGACGCTAGTAATAGATTGAGCCCAAAATGAAGGAGCATTGTTAATGCTCCTTAGCTTGCTTTCTTGAGACCACTATCTATTGCAAGTGTAATCTTTAATACCTTTCCAGAGTCTGTACCAATGTACAGCACACCAGCTGAATCCTGAGCAATTGAACGAAGACGTTCATCCAAATGTTCTAGGTAACGAGTTTCTGTTGTCTTGCCATTCTTATCAATTTTGATCTTGTTTAAATGTCTCAAAGCGAGCGCGGTAGATAGAAAATCACCGTTCCAGTTCGAAAATAACATACCTTTGTAACGTATCAAGCTGCTTGGTGCGATAGAAGGAATAAACACCTTAGCAGGGTTGTCTATGCCATCTTTTGTGTTCCCTTCACCGACGCTGATTGGTCCCCAGTATTCTTTGCCATAAGACACAATTGGCCAGCCGTAATTCGCACCTGGGCGTATTAGATTTATTTCATCTCCGCCTCTTGGACCATGTTCATTTGACCATAGCGTATGGGTATCTGTGTCGTAAAAAAGGCCTTGAGGATTGCGATGTCCGTAACTCCATATCTCATTACGAATGTTGGCATGAGTCACAAAAGGGTTGTCCCTTGGTACACTTCCATCTAAATTTAAACGAATAACGCTGCCCGCATGGTTTGTTAAATCTTGAGCATTCTCACGAACACCACGATCACCAACCGAGAAAAAGACATGCTCTTGGTCATCAAAGGCAATACGTCCACCATAGTGCTTGGTTTCGCTGGTCGCTGAGTCTGTGACCAATAAATCATGCCATTCAGTTAGTTTGTTGCCTGCTAATTTAGCTCTGGCTAACGTAGTTTTTGAGCCATCATCGGTTGGTTTTGAATAGGTGAAATATAACCAACCTTGTTCTTTAAACTGCGGGGATTTTGCCACGTCTAGCAGGCCGCCTTGGCCTCGGTTATCCACCTCTGGAAGTCCTGTAAGAGCCTGCTTTTTACCCGTAGTTAAATCGACTTTATATGCGGAACCTTTTTTGATTGTGACAATAGCTTCTTGATCATTGATTATGGCAATACCCCAAGGTATTCCATCAAATTGAGTGATTTGATCAATGTTTAGTGAATCGTCAACGATAGCATCCGAGGCGCTAACATTTAGCGCCATCAGGCCTGCTAAAAATAGAATCCAAGTTTTCATAAAGGCGACCTCTTACCGCGAATTTCAGTGAAGTATATAGAAAATAGTCGCAAGATGAGGGTTTTGGAAGGCATTTCCTTAACAATTGCCGATTGCTTGCCTAGTTGGATAAAGTATTCAGCGAAGCGTTAATTAAGGTCTTAAAGCATGTTTTTTGATGGGATCATGCAAATAGTAGCTACTTAAAGTAACTATCTAAAGTAACTATCTAAATTGAAGATCTAAAGTGACGATCCGAAGTAGCGTTCGCTTTCAGCTACATTTCTAGTCACCACTGTATTAGCGGCAATAATGGCATTATTGCCAATTTCAATACCGGGTAGGATTTTGGCACCGCCGCCAATCCAGACTTTGTTACCAATGGTAATAGGGCGCGCAAAGCATTCGCCAGAGGCCCGTAAGTCAGCATCCCTAGGATGATCAACCGTATAAAAGTGAACGCCGGGACCGATTAATACATCGTCACCGATATGAATTTTAGCGCTGTCTAAGAAAATACATTGGAAATTAATGAATACTCGTTCACCAAGATGAATTTGCGAACCATAATCGCATTGAAAGCCCGGTTCAATCACCACACTACCAAATTCTGCAAACAAACGCGTAACATGACGAAGATTACCCTTACTTGGATGCGCATTGAATTTAGCACAGGCAAGACGAGCCGCTTCTCTTCGTAGACGAAGATCTAGGTCGATAGCATTAAACGCTTCGCCATCAACCATTTTTTCAAATTCTGTTGTTTCGGTCATCTTTCGTTCTTCTTGTGAAAAATAAAAAACGCGACCTAGGCCGCGTTTTTAACTTACGTGCTTCTATTTTATAGCATAGACGCTAGAGTAATTTCTAATTTACGTTGATCTGCAGCGAAGTTACGAATGCCTTCAGCTAATTTTTCTGTAGCCATTGCGTCTTCGTTCATCGCCCAACGGAATGCTGCTTCTGTGATAGATGCTGGAGCAGGTTTCACGTCAGTTGTTGGAACCAATTTACGCTCAAGTTTGCCTTCGTCTTTTTTCAATTCTTCCAGCAGGTTAGGGCTGATAGTCAAACGGTCACAACCAGCAAGTTGCTCGATTTCACCGATGTTACGGAAGCTCGCGCCCATAACAACGGTTTTGTAACCGTGCTGTTTGTAATAGTTGTAGATTTCAGTCACAGACACAACACCTGGATCAGTCTCAGCTGTGTATTCTTGGCCGGTGGACTTTTTGTACCAATCAAGGATACGACCAACGAATGGAGAAATCAGGTAAACGCCAGCTTCAGCACAAGCTTGTGCTTGAGCAAAAGAGAACAACAACGTTAGGTTGCAGTTGATGCCTTCTTTTTCTAGCTCTTCTGCGGCCTTGATGCCCTCCCAAGTAGACGCTGCTTTAATCAGAACGCGGTCACGAGACACGCCAGCTTCTTCATATAGTGCAATCAGTTTACGTGCTTTCGCTAGTGTCGCTTCTTTGTCAAAAGACAAACGTGCATCTACTTCGGTAGAGATACGGCCTGGAACATATTTTAGAATTTCAGTACCAACAATAACTGCAAGCTTGTCGCCAGCGTCTAGAATTTGCTGATCTTTATCCTTGCTTTGTGTTTTTGCCCAAGCAACCGCTTGATCTAGAAAAGGGGCATACTCTGGAATTTGTGCAGCTTTAAGCATCAAAGACGGATTTGTTGTCGCATCTTGTGGTAAAAAATCTTTGATTGCCGTTATATCACCGGTGTCGGCCACAATGGTCGTGAACTCTTTTAACTGAGATAACTTATTGCTCATTGCTCTTATCCTTTGCGTTGATGATTTTTGACCAATTCAATGGCCTCTAATAATACATTTACCTGTGCGTCAGCTTTGTGACCATTTTCAGACAAGTAGCGACGGAACTGTTTGCCGCCGGCTTCACCCTGAAAAATACCCAAAATGTGTCGGGTTAGGTGCATCAAGCGTTCGCCTTCTTGCAGCTTGCGTTCAACATAAGGAACGAAAGCTTCTAGTGCCTCGTAGCGATCATTAACCAAAGCTTGACCGCCAAATAATACTTCGTCGACTTGGCTTAAAATCCATGGATTATGGTATGCCTCACGGCCAACCATAACGCCATCTACGTGCGCTAACTGTTCTTTGCACTCATCTAATGTTTTTATGCCACCGTTTATAATGATTTCAAGGTCAGGGAAATCTTTCTTTAACTGATGCACATAATGATATTTGAGCGGCGGTACTTCGCGGTTTTCTTTCGGGCTCAAACCTTCCAAAATCGCATTGCGGGCATGGACAATAAAAGTCGTCACGCCAGTGGTGGCCACATCGCCAACAAAATCTCGTACTACGCTGTAATCTTCCTGATCATCCAAACCAATGCGATGTTTGATCGTCACTGGAATAGAGCAGTTGTCCTGCATGGCGCGCATGGCATCTTTTACCTTATCAGGGTAAGCCATTAAACAGGCACCGATTAAACTATTTTGCACTCTATCGCTTGGGCAACCGACATTAAGATTAACCTCATCAAAGCCAGCTTGCTGCGCCATTTTTGCGCATTTACCCAGCGCAACCGCGTCAGATCCACCTAACTGCAACGCAATAGGGTGTTCGCAACCATCATAACGTAAGAATCTTTCAGGATGATTGCCTTGTAGCAATGCGCCAGTGGTCACCATCTCGGTATAAAGCAGCGTATTTTTCGTCAATTTTCTAGCGAATACTCGGTAATCGGACGTAGTCCAATCCATCATTGGCGCAATACTAAAGCGCCTATCTATTGAACCCCTTGAATCTAAAGGCTTTGGCTCTGTTTTTGATGTTTTTTCTTGTAGCATTTAATCGTCTTTTTAGGGTCGTTTTAGGGGTATTTTGGTATTACAATGCTAACGGAATGCTACAGGTTTTTTGTGTAGCATTTTTTATAACATTCCCTAAATAGGGCATTTTCATGCGTTCTCGGTTGTTACGTTTGATTATGTCATAAAATTACAGGATTCTAAATTAATATGGCAACTTTTAGGACAAGGACTAAGAAAAACGGAAGCGTTGTTCATATCGCTCAGATTCGAATTGCGCGGGGTGGAAAGGTAGTATTTAGCGAGGCCTCAAGCTTTGAAGGTCGAACTGCAGCTAAAGATGCCAAGCTTTGGGCGCTTAATCGCGAGGCGGAGGTTAAAAGGTCATTACACTTAGGTCGCTCCTTCGATTCCTTTTCAATATCCGAGGGAATGCTTAAGTATATAGAAGAATTTAAAGGCTCTCCTGCAGAGCTCGGCAAGACTAAATACGGTACGATGAGGCTGATGTCTAGAGAGCCTTTGTTACAAAACGTGGACATTAAAGAGCATTCCAGTGCTCAATTCATCGAGTATTTTAATAAGCGTTACAAGGAAGATAATGCTGCACCACAAACAGTATTGCAGGACGCCGCCTACATTCGAGTCTTGTTGCAACATGCGCGTGCTGCTTGGTCTATCGATGTTGATTTATCGATTATTTCGGATGCAATGATTGTGTCGAAAAAGCAGGGGAAGATTGGTAAGTCTGTGGAAAGAGCTCGTCGTGTGACGCTTGAAGAGCTTGAAAAGTTGTTAAGCTATCAGGATAGGATGAAAAGTAAGTCTGGTCGCCTTATCAGCTCACGTATGAAAACCCCTCTGAGAGATGTCATTTTATTCGCTATATTTTCAACACGACGACTAGGAGAAATAAACCGTATTGAATGGGATGATGTTAATTTTAAAGACGGTACTGTGTATATTCGCGACCTTAAAAATCCTCGTCAAACAAAAGGCAATAATGTTCTTCTTTACCTACCTCATAGAGCGATTGAGATAATTAAGCGACAGCCAAGAAAAGGCGATGACCCAAGGGTGTTTCCATATGGAGAGGCGACTATAGGTAATGCTTTTAGAGCTGCTTACGGTTATTTTGGTATCGAAGGATTAACCTTCCATGATCTTAGGCATGAGGGGGTAAGCCATTTGTTTGAATTGCACTATTCAATTCCTCAAGTGGCATTGGTGTCAGGGCATCGCACCTGGAATAATTTATCTAGATACACTCATTTGAGTCAGTTTGAGAAGTTTGATAAATACGCGGATTTTGAACCAGTGAAGGACCTCGGAGAGGCCGGCTTGGTTAAGCCGATATAGCGGTTTTTATAAACAGAACTAGAGGCTTTTCATTTTTAAAGGATGAGATTATGTTTGAAGTTGGTCGTGAATACATTCGTCAGAGTGAGATACATGTTCCTTTTGGTGGTCAGCGATTTGGTGGAATATCTACCCCAGCAAATCAACCATACATGTTTATATTTACTTCTGATCAAGGTGAGAAGCATGGTTATAGTGATGGGCGAGATAGTAAAGGCGTTTTTCATTATACAGGTGAGGGTCAGAAAGGCGATATGGTGATGACCGGCACCAACGCGAGCATTCGTGACCACCAAAAAAAAGGCGTCACTATACATGTATTTCGTGGCTTGAATGGTCCAGGAGGTAGGGTTATATATGAAGGCGTAGCCGAGTACATTGATCACTATAAAGCGCCAGCTAAAGATACTAAGGGTAATATGCGAGAAGCCATTATCTTTAAACTTGATATTGATTCTTCCGGCTTAAATTTAAAATCTGATGTCTCAAAAGTAAGTGATGAACATCGTGTAAGCGCTTTAAATAGGATGACTTTGTCAAAATTGAGAGAGGCCTGTCTTCAAGTGTCTCCTACTGACGCTCCAGCGGAAGTAAAAATAAAGAAAGTATATTATCGCTGTCAGGCAATAAAAAAATATGCCTTACAAAGATCGAACGGAATTTGTGAAGCTTGCTTTCAGAAAGCACCTTTCGAAACTCAAACGGGGCCATTTCTTGAAGTACATCATGTTCATCAGTTAAGTGATGGTGGTCCTGATCATCCAGAAAACGTAATAGCCCTTTGTCCAAATTGTCATCGAAGAGCTCATTATGCTGTGGATGCTGAAGTTTTTAATTTATCTCTTATTAAGTCCGTACTTGAAAAAGAACAATCCTTAATAAATAGCATTTGAGCTTAGTATTTTGAATGAGGTTAGATTGGCTTGGTTAAGCCGATATAACCTCTCGCTGAGTGCGTCGGCCACGTCGCAGTGGCCCAGATTGCTCTACCGTTTGTTTCTTTGGTTGCTTAATCACGACGTGAGCTCTACCGCTTAGTAGTAGGGCTCTGTCTTTTGCTTCTTGTCTTGCTGTGTCTATTGCTTCCGCTAAGTCTTCCAGATGGACGAGATACGGGCTTTTCTGAGATTGCGCCATTCTGAATGCGGGTATCATTAGTTCACCCGCATTGGCTGCTTTGTTGGCTTCTGCCAGTGTTTTGAAGTTGGTGTAGTGCAACACATCTTCAAGCTTTACCGTTGCTCGTCCTTCAAATTCTGCCATTAATAAAAATAGTGTTTTTGAGCTCATCATCCTTCTCCTTATCTCATTAAACTTGCAGGAATGTCATTCCATTGCGATTTAAACTTGCCTGCTTTTTTAGGGTCTTGTACCCGAATGCATTGCTTAGGCGCTAATTGTTTGGCGCCGTATCGTTTAGCTATGTCTATAAATTCTCTACAGCGTTTCGGGTCGCCATACAGTGGCGATATTTGTTTTGGTGTTAGCTTGCCCATGTAGAGAACGACCAACTCGATGAATGCATTTTGATACGCCTCTTGGGGGATTTCTCCAACAGAGGATAAGATCTTAATGGCGATATCGAGCTTGCTTAGCTTTCTATCAAACTTCCAAGACTCGACTGCCTTTTTGGCAGATTCTACCCCTGCTTTTTCAATGGCTTTCAGGCGCTTTGCTGCTTGTGTTTGAGCCAATTCTTTAGACACTCCAAATACTGCAAAACTCATCATCCTTCTCCTTAAGCGGCTTGTTGTTTGTCTTTCAGCACTGACATGGCCAGTTCAAAGCCGTGGTAACCATGGGCGAAGACGTTTCTTTGTTGCGTGTCTAGCTCGCCGTGTTGGTTGTATGGGTTGCGCCAGTGCTTTGGGTTGGCGTATCTGGCTAGAGCTTCTAGTAGCTTGCTGTTGTCTACTTCTGCACGTTCTGCCAGTAAGTCGCTGATACGTGAGAAAGAGGCGTTGAGCTGGCTTTCTAGCTCTTTCACCGTGCGTTCTAGCTGTTCATTTTTGCTTTTAACGCGGTAGTTTTCGGCAGCGGCACGGGCTAGGTTGTCACGCATGCTGTCTGACATTGATGCGATGCAGGCAAGCAGTTCGTATCCTTCTATGGCAGCAACCAATTCTCCCACGGTAATTGGGTTGCTGTTGGCGTCGTGGCCTGCGATTTGGTCGCTGTTCCAGTTTATTGACTCTGTGTTCATTCCATTCACCTATGTTGTGACAGGTCACAAAGAAAGTTTTCGTGCTTCTCGTGTGTGAAAGCACTCTTTGTGTCCTTTGTGTAATCGTTCGCATCCTTGAGGAAGAGGGCGGTTGCAGTATTGGCAATCGCCTAGGGTCTTCTTGGTCTCTTGAATGCGCTTGTAATCTCTTCTAATGAGGGTGGCAATGTATTCTGATGCGGTGTAACCGCCCCGAAACTCACACCCTTCTGCTAGCATTTGCCGTTCTGTTGCGGATAAAGGCACTTCAACTCGTTTTATGTCGAAGGCCTTTTCTCTTTCTCGTTGGGCTTGCTTGCGTTGTGCGCTGGTGCTCATAATTGAAAATGACGCTTATTAATCCCATTTTGACCAAGAGGTTTCGTAATCGTCAGCATCATCACCTTGATCAAGTTCTATCTGACCTTTCATGGCGTAGATATTGAAGAGAATCTTGTCGGTGTTGTATAAATTCCCAATACTTAGTCGTGCGCCAGCTTCTCGACCATTAACTCGAAGGCCTATGATTTCCCACTTCGTTGTCTCTTTGTTCTGGTGCAAGTGAAGGTCATAATCACATTCTCTTTTTTCTTTGCCTGCTTCTTTATCTAAATAGATATTGATGAAACTGCCATATCTACGTTCTTCAATAATTAGGGTAATTTCACCCTCTGGCTCGTCTTCATCCTCTTGCGCTTCTTTAATTATCTTTTCAACAAGCCAAGATAGAGTGATTTCTTCAGGTAGTTCACTCATGATCTCTTTTAGCTCTGCATCCATTACTTCCGTCAAACGATTGTCGTAGAAGTTTTGTGCAGCAAGCTTTAGACGGTTAGAGACAAATTCGTGATAGGTTGGTAAGTCGCCCATGCTTTCAAGCGTGGGCATTATTGCCTTACTGAATTGTTCTTTAAGTGCTTTTCCTACATCTCCATAACTTCTAAACACATCACTTGCTACATCTTCAATTAATGCGTCAACTTTCTTGGTTATAGCCTGTTCAAGCACACCAGATTGAAGACGTTGATTAAGAACAGTGGCAAAGATATCTTGCGCTGTGTCGGTCATTGGGTTGGTGCTTGGTGTAAATTCTTGATTTTGATTTGTCATGGCAATTCTCCCTATTAGTTGGCCGTTGCTTGTTGGGCTTTTTCGGCTTGAATGACGTTGTAGATTTCTTCGCGGTGGACGCTGATGTCTTTTGGCGCTTCGATGCCTAAACGCACTTGCATGCCTTTTACGCTTAGAGGTGTCACGCTGATGTCTTTGCCAATGTTGATGGGTTCACCCACTTTACGAGTGACGACAAGGAGTTCTGGCGTAGCGGTACGAACGCGGATTAGGTTGCCCTTGATGCTGGAAATGGTGACTTTGATGGTGTCGCCAATGTAGATGGCTTCTTGTGGTCTGCGAGTTAGAATTAACATGATTCCTATCCTTTGGTTTGTTTATTTAAGTTTGCTTAAGTCGTAACTTAGTAAAACTTAAGTTATATGTCAAACAAAATTTAGGAAAACTTAAATTAAGTGTCGAAATAAAACCCGCATTTAGCAGGTTTATTGTATGTGGGAGGGTTAAAACTTATATTTTGACTCGGTAACTACACCTACAATTCTGCAGTTACCGTTGATCGCAAGGGGATTGTAGCTTTGATTTAGTGGCTTCAGATATTTTTGGCCAGCATCAATCACTAGCTTTTTGAAAGTGACTTCATCAGTACCATCCAGTTTAGCAACTACTAGACTTCCATTTTCTGCAGGTATATTGGGATTTACTAGTATCAAACTACCTTCAGGGACGCTAACACCATTTTGAGCCGTCATGCTATCGCCAATGACTTTAAGCCAAAAAGCATTTTCCTCTACTGAAGATGGGGCTTCTTCCCATTGAATTTCGTCACCTAGAGCTCTGTAATCTATAGCCTCTGTCCAAGCGCCTGCTTGTACATGGCTTATAACAGGTAGCTTTTTCATCTTCTGCTGAATAGGCGGAGCGATGACATTACTTTCATGTTGAGAATCAATTCCTGATATCAACCAGTTGGCTTGTGTTTTTAGTGTCTGAGCAAGCTTATATAGATTTTCCCCATTCGGCGCGGTTGTGTCGCTTTCCCATTGGGAGACTGTGACATGAGAAACCCCAACTAATTTTGATAGCTGCAATTGAGTGATGTTCTGCTCATTACGCTTTTCGCGTATTCGTAATCCTAATGTTTTCATTTAAGGAATCCTAAAAAAATCTATGTAAGTAATCTTAAGTTATCTTGACTTAAGTTTTCCTAAGACATTAAACTTAGGAAAACTTAAATTGCAGATTGGACGAGACATGCTCAAACAACGATTGATTGATCACTTTGGTAGCGGGACAAGGATTGCTGAGTTTTTAAAAATCTCACAAAGCTCTGTTTCTCAATGGGGCGATGTAATCCCTGAGAAGCAAGCCCTCCGAATCGAGAAGCTGACCAACGGTGCGTTGAAGTACGACCCAGCTCTTTATACCAAATCAGCTTAGCGAACGATTTTTAACCAGAACACGTTTAGTTATTTCAGGAGAAAACAATGAGTGAACAACCAGAGATACGCCGCGTCATTATTTGCCCCAGCGCTGTACGTGTAGTGCGGGCTTTGGATCATTTAAGAGATTCCTGTCATACCGCAGGATTAAAGCTTCAAAGCTCAGGCCTAGAAGGTACACAAGTAAGTCAGCGGATATATGAAACGAGAGTAATGGTTGAGGCTGTTTTGAAAGACATAACAAACCTCACCATCACACCTGAATTTTTTAACGAAGATAGGGGCCCTAAAGAAATGCCGCCTCTATCCGAGCGGGAAAGCTAATTTTCCTCTAGTGCTTTTTCCACAATGTAGTGCCTGAACTTTTCAATGATGTCAGGGATAGAGCTTTCACCAAGGAAGGGAAGGCATTCGACGGTGGGGATTAATACGTTGTTCTCAACTTCGTAGGTGACGGCAGTAACGATAAAGCCATTTGGAGCCTTTAGGTCTAGTTGCTCTTCTGGAAGGTTAAGAACTTCTAAGAAGCGGGGCACAGGGCCAGAAATGTTTGGGAGTCTTTTACTAACGTGAAGGCTTTCACCGATTTCTTTGAGAATCACAATATTCATGCGCTTTCCTTGCTTGCTGAGTAATGGAATACCGAATGTAAAACATTAAAAACGTGGCTTCAAGGTTTGCACACGTTTGTATTTATCAGGAGAAAACAATGGATCACATCGACCAAGCCATTTACGACACGGTGCACAACTCGGAGCTGTCCGCGAAGCAAATCGCGCCGCTGATGGGCGTAGGGCATCAAGTCTTGATCAACAAGGCAAACCCGCAAACGGAAACGCACAAGATGTCTTTGCGTGAGGCTGTGGCGTTGCAGTTGACTACTGGTAACCACGCTATCTACCGCGCTATGGGTATGGAGCTAAGCATTAAGACGAAGCAAGCCGCACCGCTGGGCATTCTGGAATCTGTGCTGAAAGCCGGTAAAGAGCACGGCGATGTGTTGGCGATGATCCATAAATCCATGGAAGACGGCAAGCTGACCATGCGTGAACAAGAACAATGCCAGCGCGAAATCACCGAAGCCATTGAAGCGTTAATGCAGCTTCGTGAATCGGTACTGCAGCACAGCATGAAGCAGATAAAGGGGTAGGGCATGGATAAGCGATATCAAGACAAAATCCGTAAGCTGTTGGCGTTGTCTCAAAGTGATAACCCTCATGAGGCAGAAACGGCCAAGCGTCAGGCAATGGCTTTGATGAAAAAGCATAGTATCAATGAAGATGAACTTGCTATCACTGAGGTTTCAGTTCGATCCATTCCCCGTAAAAATTTAAAACAATACGAGTCGAACTTGCTTACGGCCATCATGGCTATTTCCGGCACCTATTGCGTTATTAACTATGATTGCAAGGTGAAGCGAGATCGATACCGGTGGTTTTGTATACCGACTTTTATTGGTCTAGAAACAGACACGCAGTTGGCGGCTTACTCATTTGACGTTTTGCATCAACAACTCGAAAAGGCGAGGGCGGACTTTAAGAAAAAATATCGAGCCAATGCCAATCAGCAAGATCAGTTTTGTGTTGGTTGGGTGTTGTCGGCTGGTCGAAAGTTGGTGAATGTTTTTGGTCAAAAAGAAGCACCTAAAGAAGTAGATAGTCATCATGATAAACATACTAAAGGCATGACTGATGTAAAAGCTCGCAAAACTAAAATAGATAATCGTCAAGAGGCTGATGCTTGCAAAAGATTGGGTTGGGCGATTGGTGATGAAGCACTGTTAAATCAGGGAACAACAAACCAGCAAGAGCAGCAATTAAGGCTTGGGGGCATAGCATGAGCCTTAAGCACCTATCAGATACCATTTATAAGGTTGATCTTCCTTGTACAACTAAGATGGTGTTGATCTTGCTGGCAAATTACGCCAATGAGAAAAGCGAGTGCTACCCAAGCAAGGCGCATCTAGCCAAGTTGGGCGGCATGACTGAGCGCACAGTGACCAATTCAATGAAGAAGCTTATTGAGCTTGGTTATGTCGAAGTTATTTCCCAAGGTGGTGGCATTCATTCAACGGACTTTGATGGGAAAAAATACGGCAAGGTTAATCGTTATAGATTGGCTGAAATACCTAACCCTGAATCTAATTCACCCTTAGAAACAGACATGGAAAGAGATTCCAAAGGCGATTCTAACCCTGAATCTCTTTCCTCTAACCCTGAAAATGGTTCCGCTAACCCTGAATCTCTTTCCTCTAACCCTGAAAGAGATTCCTACAATTCACTAATAGATTCTTCAATAGATTCACAAGTAGATTCAAAAGATATTTTGGTCGTTCCGCCCAAATCCAAAAAATCAAAACGTTTGTCTTCCGTTCCCGATGAATTTCTGGTGACTCAGCGAATGCTCGATTGGCTCGCACAGAATCAAATCACCACCGACTGGCGAACCGCGACGAGTAATTTCTTGGATCACCACCGAGCGAAGGGCACGAAAATGGCGGATTGGGTTGCAGGATGGCGAACGTGGATGCGTAACTCTGTGAAGTTTGCCGCACAGCGACCGACGCCGCCAGCCATGGCGAAGCAGCAAGTAAACGACAGTTTGACAGACATTCACGATACCGATTGGTAGGAGCGAACCATGTACGATTTGTTTGATGATTTCCCAGCAACCGACGCGGCGTACTTCGAAGCCGCCAACAACGCCCACGACCTAGCGCACTGGAAACCAACTCACGACGCGGTGTACGAAGCAGGGCGACGAGTCGGGTTCTCCAAGCTACGCCGCCGTGACATCGGAGCTGGCAAGCGAGCCTTTGCCAATGCGTACAAGGATGTTTGCAAAGCGTGGTTGCGTGGCGAGCGATTCAAACGAGACGAGATCAAACCACAGCAACACGGCGAGAAAATCAGCGAAAGCGATTTGCTACACCGACGAGTCTTTGGCCGTGCAATGGTCGGCCAACTACGTGAAATTTTAAGGAGCTAACTATGAAGAAGACAGCACAATTAATCGGTTTAGATTTAGAAACAGGTGGTTTAAACGGTTACCAAATATTGGAAAGTGGCGAGCGAGTTCATGGGGCACTTTACTATCCCATTCTGGAAGTTGGGGTGATGCATTGTGACCACAATCTTAATCAATTGGGCTCATTTTCAGTGGGGATTTGGAATGATTCATTTTTAGATCGTTTGCACCCATGGGCGCTTAAATCCCATACCGAATCCGGTTTGATAGATGACCTTCGTAATGGCTCTGGGTTGCATGATTATGTGTTTAGCAACAATGAAGATGCCGCTGATTACATTCGTCAAGAGTTAGCTGCAATGGGCGTAAATGCGTACCAACGAAAAGAAAAGTCTGGGGCGATTATGTTTGGTAACAGCATTGGTTTTGATATGTCTTTTCTGGATGCTCAAATGCCTGAGTTAGCCGAGTTTTTCAGCTATCGAACCATTGACGTGTCCAGTATCGAATTGCTTAAGCGAACGGCTTGGCAAAGCCTTAACTTACCATTCGTCAAGAAAGCATACGAGCATACGGCGTTGGCTGATATCAACGAAACACGGCATGAGCTAGACGAATACACCAAGCATTTAAAAGCCGACCAACTACGGGAAATGGAAAGTCTAAATTAAAGGAAATAGGTTTTTCTAGAGGCTTAATCAATGGGCAGTTTGAGAAACCTTACTGCCCATTGAATCGGGTAAGGTGGTAGCAATTATTCAATGCTTTCCAACACCATTTTTCCCTCAGAATTACGATAAATAACTTCGTTGAACTCGACTTGAACAAGTTTTGGACCGCGAGTTTTTAGGCGATGAAAATCCAGTCCAGAAAAAGAGATCTCGAAGTCATTATCATAAAGTTCAAGCATCTTTTTTAAATCGCTGACAGTAATCGTGCTCATTGTTAACTTCCTTTGTTGGTTAGTTTAGTTAACAAACATAGCAGAAATATAGACGAGTAATAATTTAACTTTTACGTTTTATATAGGAATCAATAAACAATGCGCTGGCTAAATCGAGACAAACCCAACACATTAGGCGCGCTAGGATGGCGGATCGTGAACGATCAAGTAACGTACCTACTATCCAGCTCAGCCGATGCGGGGTGGTCTGGTGTTGGCAACACAGGGCGGATTTGTGAGTCCGCTCTACTGGGTATCACGCCCACCTTTGGCGGTGGTGGCGACAGCAATGCCGCCATGATCAAACAAATACGCGCCTTATCTGTGAAAGACAAAGGCTTCGATTGGCTCTTTTGTGACCTGTCACGCATGCAAAAGCTCTGCTTGTTTGCGGCGGTGCTGGCAGAAGGGCGCAAGACCATAAAAGGTAAACCGCTGACCAACGCCCGAATTGCCGCCAGCTTGCCCACCTTCGCCGCTGAACTACGCCTTGGCCCCGCTCATGCCACGCCAAGTGAAAAGACCTTTGCCAACAACATAGCAGAAGGGCGCAAACTCTTCTTGCTCAAGTTACAAACCGAACTGGCCGCACGACTGACAGAGGAACAGCTAAGGGCCATTGCATGACCAAACGCACCACCAAGATAACCGATGCCACCATAAAAGCCGCCCTGAAAACAGACCAGCGCTACCTCTACGATGCGCGCCGTGTTGAATTTCACATCAACGCGGCGCGGACGGGTGGCACCTTTTACGATGTCGTCTACAAAGGCAAAAAGCGCCAGCGCACCAAGCTTGCCAAATGGCCAGCCGTGACCGCCAAAACCCTCTTTGCCGAACTCCCCGCCATACGGGCCAACGCCTTGGCCGATCGAAAAGCCGGCCTCACCGTGTCCGCCTTTCAAACAGGCGGCGAAGTCTTAAACTGGTACATGCAGCACATCGACGCCGACAAAACCTACTCGTCGGATTACGTGTCCACCTCGTGCAGCTACATAGGCAACCATCTACTCAGCCAGCTCGACCAAGTGCGACTCAACGACATCGACAAGCCCTTACTGTACAAGCAGCTCTACATGCCCATGCAAAGCGACTACGCGCTATCCACCATAAAAGGCGTGCTTGGCACCCTAAAAACCGCCTTCACCCGCGCCCATGAACTCGGCCTCATTGCCAGCAATCCCACCAAAAACATTACCCTCAGCAGCTTCACCACCTCCCAGCCCGACAGCCAACCAGGGCGACTCAAACCCCACGATTTACCCGCCTTACTCGCTGCCATTAACAAGCAAGCCAAAAAGCGCCGCGTCTTCTTCATGACCCAACTGCTCCACGCCACCCGCGAGGGCGAAACCAGCCTTGCTGAATGGAAACACTTTTCGCCCACGCAACTGGAATGGTACCTACCGCCAGAGAACACCAAAAACGGCACCGAGCACCGCTTGCCCATCACCCAACACGCCATAGACCTGATCAACAGCCTACCCAAATGTGGCACCTACATATTCAGCGTGAAAGGCATCAAACCCATTACCACACGCACCATAGAGCGTTGGTACCAAAGCCTGAGTGACGAGGTGGGCATCAAATTTACCAGCCACGACATACGCAAACTAGCCCGCGACAGCTGGCAAGACATGGGCATTGACTGGGTAATAGGGGAAATGCTACTCAACCACGAACGGGACGGACTGGACAAACGCTACATGCACACCCATTCGAGAGAACAGATGCGCAAAGCGTTGGGGGAGTGGGGGAGGGTGATTTTTAGTTAGTCTAGGTTGTTACTTGTATCGCCGTCAGGTTTAGATACTGGGGTTTTTACTCCATTCTGCTCTCTAACATAGTAATCATCATAGTTGCCTTGCTTTATTTCTTTAACAAACTCAGCACGTGTCATTTCTTTGTTTGTTTTTGTGTCTTTAAATTTAGTGTTTCTACCTGTTTTGTTTTCTTGAGTGACGATGACTTTTGGTTTTTTTGCCATGAGAAGCCTCTTTTTAATGCTTTATAGAGCTTTAAGGGTAGCCCATAAATCGAAACTAGGGGCGAATGCTACAGGATCTTGAACGAGACGGACTATCCCCATTTCAGAGGGAAGGTGAGCAAATAGTTTGAGAGGAAGTAACTTTTTCTTGACATGAAATGCATAGAAAGTTTTGATGAAACTAATTACTCTAAATGGATTTTCTAATGAAAAGCATTAATCTTATTTCACTTGTTCAATCTTATAATCAGCTCGATCCAGATGAATTGAAAATTTTTCTTAATTATTATGGTATTAATATTAAGAGAGCTGAGATTGAATGTATTGAATCTTTAATTGATTTTTTTGGTTTCGGTGTAGAACAGCTTGTTAGTGTTTTAGATAAATTTTTTGTAGGTTATATTATTCCTAATATTAGTAAAGAGTTCGATATTTTATGTTTTGGTGATAATGATGTTGTAAATATAGAATTGAAGACTAAGAGTTCAGTAGGTGATATTTTAAAACAGTTAGAAAGAAATAAATATTATTTAGATGCTACAGGATTAAACGTTCATAACTTTACTTATGAGGCTGAAACTCGAACCTTATATCATTATAAAGATAATAGGCTATCTGTTATAGATCGTGATTATTTCTTAGAGAATTTTGTGAAAATAAAAATTAATAACATCGATATTGATTCATATTTTTACCCTTCAAAATATTTGGTTTCACCATTCAATTCAACTAAAAAGTTCTTGGATGGTAATTATTTTTTGACCGATCATCAAGAATTGATCAAAAAAGAGATTATTGAAAATATAAGATCGAAAAAGAAAAGGGATAATTTTTTTACAATAAAAGCTAGTGCTGGAACGGGAAAAACTTTGCTAGCTTATGATATCGCTAAAACACTTGCTCCGGACTTTAAAGTGCTTGTTATACATGTAGCCCTTTTGAACTCTGGACATGAAGATCTAAATAAGAACGGTTGGACGATTAAAAGTATTAAGGAGTTTTCAAAGATAGAATTTGGTTTTTATGATGTTATATTCATTGATGAAGCGCAAAGGTTGAAAGTTCAACAGCTTTTGAAAATTGAAAATGAGATTTTAAATTTAAAATCATTCTGCATTTTTAGTTATGATGGTAAGCAAACTCTTACTAAGAGTGAGGCTATAATAAATATTGCAGAAAAAATTGAGATTCTGCCAAAACTAAAGGCTTTTAAATTAACTGAAAAAATTAGAACAAATAAAGAGGTGGCTGATTTTACGAAGAAGTTTTTTTATGATAGGAAAGATGTTTCATTTAAATCTAATGGGAATGTTGATTTTATGTTTTTTAATGATTTTAATGGGGCGAAACAATATTGTGATAGTGTTGCGAATGAAGGGTGGGAAGTTTTAAATTTAACTCCCAATCGATATGGGTATGCTAATCATGAAAAATGTTTTAAAAATGGTGGGACGTACTCCCATAGAGTTATAGGTCAGGAATTTGATAAAGTTTGTGTAATTGTTGATTCGTATTTTAATTATGATGAAAAAGGTAGTCTTGTTTATACAGGTGCATCATACTATGGCGCTGTTCAAATGCTTTTTCAAAATATTACTAGAGCTAGAAATAAACTGAGAATTATTATAGTAAATAATAAACCTATACTAAATCGTTGTTTGTCCATTTTATCAACAGGTCCCTAACTTGACCTCTCTCCCTTCCTGATCTACCATTAACTTGCACTGGCAAAATCCAGTGTCGGGATTGCAACCCCGTTTTCAACAGCGGCTTAAAACACGCACCGCGTGTTTTTTTGTGGCCGAAATCCGCCTGTTATGGTGGGTCTTTGTTTGGGCTAACTTCGGTTAGGCCGTTACCTGTTGGCGGTTGTTGCAACCCAGATACTTGACCCACCACCTTACTGAGATTGCAACCTTATTGAGGTGGTCAATGATGACAACAGGAGGCCAATGATGGCTCATTTAATTATCTCTTCAAAAGACATCCGCACACTCGACGGGTTGTATTCCCTTAATGATCTTCATAAAGCGGCTGGCAGTGATAAAAAGCACGCACCTTTTCGCTTCATGCGTAATGCTCAAACTCAAGAATTAATTGCAGAAATTGAGCAAGCACCAAATTTGGTGCTTGGAGTCAATACGGTTCATGGGGGAGCAAATAGGGGAACTTATGTGTGCAAAGAATTGGTCTACGCTTACGCCATGTGGATCAGCCCGAAGTTCAACCTAGAAGTCATCCGCGCCTTCGACCAAGCCCAACAGCCAGAGCCCGAACCGGTGCAACAAACCTTACCCGCCCCGATCCAAGACGACGAAAAACTCAAACTCATTAACGATGTTGCCAAATCTTTGGGCATAACAGAAAGCATCGCCGTCGTATCCGCCACCGACATCATGGCCATGATCCAAACCATCCGAAACTATCAAGAACAACTCGCCAGAATCCAAACCAACCCCGCATGGGTCGACCAAACCATCGAACGCGTCAAAAACGCCACAGGCCGACACTTCGGAGAAGGTTAGAATTTATCTATGGGAAATAAAGTAAGGTATTAAGCCTTACTTTATTTCATCTCAATGTGCTGTTAAGTTTGCTATATACCTTTAGGTACATATTTTCTAGTTGTTTGAAATGTTCATGAAAATTAAAGTTTTTATAATTACTATTTTCTGTCTCTGGTAAGACGACCACGAGCATTAAAGTGTCTTGATAGCTCTTTAATATTTCGTTTGCTAGTTTGGCTTGATTAAATTCAGTTTCTAATTTGATAGCTATTTTTTTAAGCTGGGTTTCAGATTGAAGATATTTATCAAGCCTTTCTGTAAGCTTTGGGAGTGAATTATTATATTCTTCCTGCTTTTTCATCTTGCTGTCGATATCTTGGTCTAGGTCTATTTGGAGCTTTAATTGGTGTCTCATCATACAATTAAGACAATATGATCTAAGGTCCTCAAGCGAGGTTGCGCAGTGATCAAAAAAAGCATCTAGTTTTTGATGTCTATTAGAGTCTGATTGTTGCTTCTTCCAATTATCAGCAGTCCGCCATGCTACAAACAAAAGACCCACTGTCCCGACGCCAGCTAGCATTCCACCTATATCAGCAAAGGTCACATCGCCTTCCTTCCAAAACTTAACGTAGGCCAAAGTAAAAATCGATCCTGAAAACGCACCTGTCAAAATAGCACCAACAAATTCTACTTGGTCTTTGGCCGTTTTCTTTATTGTGTTCTTGGCTGTATTGAACATGGCGTCTTCCGTGTGTAAATAGTTGATCTCGCTACTTTACCCTAACGTTCGCTATTTCTGAAATCCCACCTCATTTTTGGTCGCAAAACCGGAAACCCTACCTGTTACAAAAATTCACTTGGTCATTCCCACTGCTTAAAACTATACTGTATATCCATACAGTATTTTGGTGTTTGCTATGCGTGTGACTTATCTTGGTGTGTCTGAGTCGGCGGCGTTTATCGCGGCCAATAGTGTGCGAATCCCGCTTTATGTGGATTCGGTGTCGGCGGGGTTTCCTTCGCCCGCTCAGGACTTTGTTGAAAAATCGTTAGATTTAAATGAGTTCTGTGTGGCTCACCCGAACGCGACGTTTTACGTGCGTGCTCAGGGTGATTCGATGATTGAGGCGGGCATTCATTCCGGTGATGTGTTGGTGGTGGATCGTTCGTTAACGGCTCGTCATGGAGACATCGTCATCGCCTGCATTCATGGGGAAATGACGGTGAAGACGTTAGAGTTGAAGCCCAATGTGTTACTTCGTCCGAAGAATAAAGCCTACAAAGCGATTCATATTACCGAAGAGTCCGAATTAGAAATCTTCGGTGTGGTGACGGGTGTGGTTCGTAAGTACGAGCGCGGTTGATGAAAACGGTTTTTGCCTTGGTCGATTGCAATAACTTTTACGCCAGCTGCGAGAAGTTGTTCCGGCCCGATTTAAAACGCACGCCAGTTGCGGTGTTGTCGAATAACGATGGCTGTATTGTGGCGCGTTCTAAGGAAGTGAAGGCGCTGGGCATTAAGATGGGCGTGCCGATGTTTCAGGTTCAGGACGAGATAAGAAAGCACGGCATTGTGTGCTTTTCGTCGAATTATGCTTTGTATGCGGATATGTCGAATCGGGTAATGACCATCTTAGAAGAGGAAGCGCCACGGCTGGAAGTGTATTCCATCGATGAGGCGTTCATGGACTTAACCGGTGTTGATCACGTGACGGATTTGCTAGCGTTTGGCAAACGAGTAAAAGCCAAGGTCGATCAATGGACGGGCATTACGGTAGGCGTGGGCATCGCGCCAACCAAGACACTGGCGAAGCTAGCCAACCACGCGGCGAAGAAGTACCCCGCCACCGGTTCGGTGGTAGATTTGATGGACCCAGACAGACAAAAGCGTTTATTGGCAATTGTTGATGTAAGTGATGTGTGGGGCGTTGGCCGTCGTACCACGGCAAAGCTAAAGGCGAGGGGAATCAACACCGCATTGGATCTGGTGAATGCTGACCCTAAATCGATTCGGAGTGAGTTTTCTGTGGTGTTGGAGCGAACCATTCGAGAGTTGAATGGGGTGTCGTGTTTGGATCTGGAATTGCTCAGGCCAACAAAGCAGCAAATTATTTGCAGTCGGTCATTTGGTCATAAAGTGACAGACAAGCGAGAACTACGGGAAGCCATCGCCAAGTACACAACCAGAGCCGCCGAGAAACTACGCGGGGAAAAACGCCTTTGCCGCGTCGTAAGTGTGTTCGTTCGTACCAGTCCATTCATTCCAAACGAACCGCAGTACTCGAAAACCTTGTCTGCAGAACTCCCCAACCCAACCGACGACACGCGAGATTTATTAGAAGTGGCCGACGTGCTGTTTCGTCGCATCTATCGTGCAGGTTATCGCTACGCCAAAGGCGGTGTAATGCTCGCCGACTTCTACGAACATGGCGCCTTTCAACAAGATTTATTCCGAGCCGACAACACAAAAATCAACTCAAAAGCCCTGATGAACGTCGTGGACAAAATCAACCACAGCGGCCTCGGCAATGTCTTCTTCGCCTCGCAAGGTGTATCACCACAATGGTCAATGAAACGCGAACACCTATCGCCAGGCTACACGACCAGATGGGATGAACTGCCAAAGGTTTGGTGAGAGATTACCAAGAAACGATGTAATGTAGTCTCCAATCACTACTATTTTCTTCGTTATCTACTAGGACATGAAAACCAACATGCATAACAGTATATTTGTTATCTTTATACCTAAACCACCTCTTTGACGCACCAAAACCAAAGGCATCAATAAAGTCCTCTGCGGGGCTTAAGTATACATGCCATCCAGTAGACTGATCTGGACCTAAGCTGGGGTTATAAAGAATACCAACAATTCTTAAGTCTATATCTCCATGGTTATCCGCACTAATACCTATTCCAGAAGCTAAGCAAATCTCACCTAAAGTAAGAATACAAGTTTGGTTATCAATAATGGAATTTATCTCTTGCTGCTTTTCAAAAAGCGTTGATTGGATACTTTTAATTATTGCCTCATTACTTACCAATTTAGTATTTAATTCGGATTTCACACTTTCACTATTGGCGGGATTTTTTTCTGCGTTGTTTAAGAGTGTTGTGTATTCGTTGTATTTTTTAAGAGCATCTTCATAACTAGAGGTAGTATCTTCGTTTTTTGCTTCATTAAACGCTTTTTCCGCTTTCGTTTTTGCTTCTGAAATTTCGTCCCCTAAAACGATTGGAGAAAGTAGCACAAGAAATACACTGGCTATGAACATAAGATATTTTACTGAAAGTTTAATAATCATAATGTAATCATCCTTGCGTTGGTTGTTTTTTGAACAATACTTTAATTTGTAAAGAAAGTGCAAGCAAAAATGATCAAAATTCTCCTGTAGAATAAATCCCACTATGTTTTCATATTAGATTTGCCGCCAACATGCCGCCATTGAGTTGTTAAGGCGCTTTGCTCTAGCCCAATAAACACAAGGCTTTATATGCAAAATGTCGCTTTCATAAGAAGAGAACGACATTTTGTTTTTGCGCGCGCAAGGCTTGCAAGGTCGGGAATTAGGCGTTAAATTATCCCCACGCTGTTAGTTTTGTATCTAACGGCAACACAACTTATCAAGCCTCGCCAAGTGCGGGGCTTTGTCATTTCTGGGCCTCGCAATTTGCGGGGCTTTTTCGTTTCTGGACTGGACGCACCATATGAAATTCCTACCGGATGAGCTCCTACAAACAGCGGCATTCGTCATGGTCGGTGTGCTAGGTGGGGCTGTGAAATATCTTCGTGACTTTCAGCAAAATTCTAAAAAATTCTCATTAATTCATATGCTTATCGCGGTTTTTACTGGCGGTTTCTTGGGCATGCTGACGTTCTTTCTATGTACGTCGATGAACATGCCGCCAGCAATGACAGGCTTTATGTCAGGTGTTGCGGGGCTGATGGGCGATGAAGCGATCAAATTATTTATCAATCGATTCAAGCGAGGCTTGCAATGAGTTTAAACCTAGAACAATTGCGTGAGTATGTGGTGTTACCAACGCTTTCAAACCTTGGAATGTACAGCGAAGCCGCAGAACAACTGGTTATGGGAACAATCACGCAAGAGTCACGAGCCACGCACCTTAAGCAGCTTGGCAAAGGTCCAGCACTTGGTTTGATCCAGATGGAGCCAGCAACGCATGCGGACTTATGGCGCAACTTCATTAAGTACAAACCATCACTAAAGGATGACCTTCGTGCCTTGCTAAGTGGTGAAGCCGATAGTGTGTATGAAGTGTGTGGTGTTCCTGATGAATTAGAGCTGATGAGCAACATCAAATACGCTGTGGCCATGTGTCGTGTTCATTACTGGCGTAAGCCTCAATCATTGCCAGAGGCCAATAATATCAAGGCTTTGGGCGAATATTGGAAAGATCATTACAACACATTTCATGGCGCTGGAACGGTGCATGAGTTCGTCAATAACTTTCCGTTTGAGCTGTACGGAATCGATAAGGAGCAATACGTATGAGCACGATTTTATTAGCTATTTTGAAAACAGTATTGACTAAATTAGTCACTGAAAAGGTGTTAATTGCCGTATTTCTACATGTGGCCGAATCCCTGACAAAAAAGAGCACCAATACTCTGGATGATAAGCTTGTCGAGGAAGTAAAAAAGGCATTGACCGAATCTTGAATTTTCCCTAAATCTGGCCTGTTTTTGCTCTTTGGAAATAGCGAGTTTTTTAATGACAAAAACAGCCAGAGTGTAATTTGAGAAAAAACGCTCAAAAATGGCTGTTTTTACGTCATACCTGACTGTTTGGTTAATGTTTTGGTTTGTTTTTAAGTTACTGATTTATATAGAAAAGGTACTCTCCCTAGGGGCCTTTTTCCTGCGGGTCTAAGACTCGCGGGGTCACAGAAATTTTTCAAAATATGGCTTCTATTTCCCATTCCGCTTTGTCCTATCTATTCGTTGTTAGTGAGAATTGTTTTCAATGAGCACGATTAAAGAACTTGCTAAGTCATTAGGTGTGGTTGAGCGAACTATTCGCAATCACATAAAAGACGGCTATGCCTTGGTGTTTCTAGGGTCTGGAAAAATTAATGTTGAAGAATCTGTTCGCTCTTATGTGAAATATCAGTCTGAAAAAATCCGTCATATGAAGGCGAATAAGGGAAGGGAAACGGGGGGAAGCAGAAGAAATATAAATCCGCCTAAATCCTTCGAAGATTGGAAAACTGAGAAGGAAAAACAGGCTGCTATAAAACTTCAGTTACAGAATGGAAAAGACAAGGGTGAATTGATACCTGCCGAGGCCATGTTTGAGCTCTATAACGCCCCTTTATCTGCGGTAAAAAGCAAGCTGTTAGACCTATCAAATCAGATACAAAAACGCGTTTCTCTTAAGCCTGATGAAGTAAAGCAGGTTGATGATGTGGTGCGGGCCGCTCTTGAAAGGTTAAACGGGAAAGGTCTCGATGAATTACACCCCATTATTGAAGAAATTCTCGAACGCTATTCGAAGTTCTATCGTTCCACCGATGAAGATGCCGATCATTCAATGGGCGATGAAGAATGAAAACTCAAATGCTCAGATTTATCCGCCGAAATCGTTTCAACGTGCGTGGTTGTTGGCGTTTGAATCGCCACTGATCGAGAAAATCGTTTTATCAAAAAGTGCGCGTGTTGGTTACGCGATATTCATCAACACTGCCGTTGCATGGGTTATCACGAACGATCCTGGCAACATCATGATTGTTCAGAACACAGAAGGGGATGCGAATAAATTCTCTACTCGTGAGATAGGCAAGGTATTCACCTATAGCACGCTCGTAAAAGATCGTCTGTTTGGCAAAAACACCACCAATGAGAAGAGCTTCTTCGGTGGTGAAATATCGGTTGTATGGGCCACGTCCGCCAGTAGCTTTCGAATGGTGACGATCAAGTATCTTTTCATGGATGAGATATCTGGTTATCCAGACAACGTCGATAAAGAAGGCGATTCGATTGATCTCGGTATCACTCGAACCGAAAGTGAAGGGCAGCGCAAGATTGTTCTTGGCTCCACTCCGAAAGAAGCCGGTACTTGTAAGATCACCCGCGAGTTTTTGCAAACCGATCAGCGTTATTTGTATGTGCCTTGCCCCCATTGCGATTTCAAGCAGCGCTTGAAGTTAGAGAACTTTCGATACTCGCCTAAGCACTACAAAGACGCCCATTTCGTTTGCATTCATTGCAGCGGCAAGATTGAAGAACACCATAAGTTCAACATGGTGGAAGCGGGTGAATGGCGCGCAACGCGTGAATTTGAATGCTGTGGCGTTCATCAAACCCCAGAACGATGGGACGAAACAGGCTCCGCTTTGTGTTGTGAATGTGGCGAACCGGGCGACACCAACGAACGCGGCAAAATAGACGCTGGCTTTCATATTTGGTCGGCCTACAACGACAACCCGAACACCTCGTTGCCATCGATTGCCGCCGAATACGACAAGGCGAAAAAAGACCCACGCAAAATGCAAACCTTCATGAACACGAAGGTGGGCGTGGAGTACTCGGACGCATCACGAGCGCACAAGCTTAACAACTTTGAAGAGTTGTATAAACGGCGAGAATACTACTCGCCCATGGAATCTTTACCCGAGCAAGTGCGCTGTGTTTTGGCGACGATCGATACCCAAAAGAACCGTTTCGATTATCACTTTTGGGCGGTCGGTGAGCGTGGCGAAATGTGGGCAATTCACTATGGCAAAATCCATGGTGACCCTGAAGATGTCTCGACCCAACAAAACCTCATCCGCGAATTAGAAACCGAATTCACCTTGTCCGATGGGCGAACCATTGGCGTGTTTGCGGCGGCCATGGACTGTAACGGCCATGCATGGAAAGCCATGCTGGAATTTTGCGCGCCGTATCAAGGTTGGATCTTTGCGATTCGTGGGGAAGGGAATGCAAAAACCAAATTCAAGCCAGAATTCACACTCACCTACAAGGTTCACCCTGAAGCGCGGTGTGAGTATCGCAGCCTTAACGTTCATCAACTGAAAAACCGCGCGGCAGAGCGTTTGAATAACGAAATGCCGGGTAAGAACTACATTCACTTTCCCGTAAACGATGTGTTCGATTTGGTCTATTTCCAAATGCTCACCGCCGAGGAATTAAAGGGCAGTGGCAGCAATGTGAAGTGGGATAAAAAGCCCGATCAAAAGCGCAATGAGCCTTGGGATTTGCTCGTTTACGTGCTGTGGCTTTACGACTTCTTACGACCCGAAATACAAGACGCGTCACCCCAAGAGCCGCTTGGCTTGATTGATCCAAACGCCCACAAAATCACAGACGATATTATCGAAACTGACTACGGCGATTATTACGAAACGTCAGATTATGGAGACTACTGATGACGATCTATTCTACTGATGACAACTTAAAAATCGTCCAACAAGCCATTACCGATTTGGTGAAAGGTCAGCGCAAAGTTCGTGTCGAATACACCACGCCACAAGGTGGGCGTACGTCTATGCAATACACGGACGTGAGCTTGTCCGAGTTACGTTCGTTAGAGCGCCAAATGATCAGTGATTTGCAGGCTGTACCGCTTATGGAAAGCGTCGATGTTGAGGTGATATTTTGAGTTATTCCAGTGTTGCTAAATCGCCCTTATTCAAAGGCGCTGAGCTGCATGATAACGAGAAAAGCGAAAACGTTCTTTTAAAAGAAATCACCGCTAGCCATCACCTTATTCGCAATAATCCCTTGTTGCGAGTGGGGGCGTCTCGCTTTCGTGCAAGCTGTATCGGTGGCGGTGCAAAGCCGGTTTTCGATCCTGAATTGTTCAGTGAATCCTTCATTCAAAGTTATGAGGAATGGACGCTTTATTGTGACTTTTACGAAAACACCAATTTTGCAGGCGTACAAGCCTTAGCCGTTATCACCATGCTACTGGATGGCAGTGCGTTCATTGTGCGTCGTCGAACCTTGCACCCTATACCGCTGCAAGTACAGGTCGTTAGCCCGTTAAGTCTGGCAATTGGTTTAGAGAGAACAGGGTCAGGGAGTTACGTTCGTGGCGGCATCATGTACGCCAAAAACGGCAAAGTGAAAAAGTACGCTTTTTACAAACTGCCACGAGATCACCCAGACTTTGACGAAGACTCGGTGAATTGGATACCCGCTGAAGACGTGATCCATCTTCGTGATGTGGTGCATGTTTCCCAAAGCACGGCACAGCCTTGGATTTCTCCTGGTGCAGACTTCGCCAAGCAATACCAAGACAACCAAACTGTCGAGATTAAATCTCGGATGAAGCGCGTTGGCCAACAAGTCTTTGCCTTGAAAGAAAACGAAGTCAGTCAAACCGCAAGCGGCCCAGCCAGTCAAAGAACGCCCCAGCGCCTTGTTCACAATGCGGGTGGTGTGACCTTCTTGAATGGCGTGATAGAGATTAAAACCGCGTCACCCGCTGAGATTGCAGGCAACTATCAAGAGCATAACAACCAAGTGTTGCGAATGATTGCAGGCTTGTTGGGCATCACATACGAAATGCTAACGGGGGATTTAACGCAAGTTAACTATTCTAGTATTCGTGCGGGCATGATCAACCATCGCCGCTTAGTTGGGCAATTACGAGACATCGTTTTAGGCCCTGCGTTTAACCGGATTTTAGGCTGGTTTATTGATGCGCTCCATCTAGGTACATCCGAGAGTTTGCCCAACTACTTTGAGAACCCTTACACCTACCTTAATCCAACTTGGATCTGGCCAGAATGGGAAGAAATCGACCCACTCAAAGCCGCTAAGGCGCTGGTGTTAGAAGTTCAAAACGACATCACCTCTTTGGAAGAAGTCTCGAATAGTCGCGGTAAAACACTCGACAAACATTTAGATGGCGTACAGCGAAGCCAAGAAGCGAAACAATCAAGAGGTATAGACAATGCGGCATCTTCTGCAGTTGATGACGAACTCCCCGATGATGATGACGATTGACGCTCATCAAGCCAACTTTGAGTTACTGAAACAGTTTTACCAGAACCCTAGTTTGTTTCTAGGTGGTGATGGTGGCGGACGAGAAGACACCTTTTGTCACTTGTCTGTCTTTGGTCCCACCTCACACCGCTTTAATGGATTAGACGCGAATTGTAATCAAATCCTGTCTTATCGAGACTTGCGGCAAAGCCTTAATGTCCTTGCTCAAGATGACTCAGTGAAGAAGATCTTCGTCGAATTCGACGGCCCCGGTGGTGAAGCGTCTGGTTGTTTTGATCTGGCTAACTTGATCAAAGAAATCGGTGCGATAAAGCCGGTGATTGGCTTCATCAATGGTGGTTCTTATTCTGCCAATTATGCCTTGGCCTGCGCTTGTACTGAGCTATACGCCAGCCCACACAGTATGGCGGGTTCCATTGGTGTGATCTTTGGTCGTCGTGAAATCCATAACGACAAAGAGACCATTACCTACTTCACCACAGGCGAAGCCAAAGCCGACGGCTCACCGCATTTGGCATTGAGTGAGGCAGAGCGCGAACGCCATCAAGCTATGGTGAACCAATTAGGCGATGCCTTTTTTCAATTGGTGGCTCAAAACCGAGACGTTGACGCGGCTCACGTTCAAGCATTGCAAGCCAAGATGTTTGGCGCGAGCGATTTACTGGCCCACGGCCTAATTGATGGCATCAAAACAGAGGAAGAGATTCATACCATGATGACAGATTCAAAACACAAGCGAATAGTCGCGGAAATCAACGCTGCTCACGAAGCGGAAACCAGCGACCTTAAAGCGCAAATCGTTGCGCTACAGCAATCGTCCCTTACCCAAGCGAATAATCAAACAGAGCTGGCGCAAAAGATTAATCATCTTGCCAAAGCGGCAGGCGTACCAGAAATGGCGGGTCAGCTTATTCAAGACAACGCCAGTGAAGAAGCCGCGGCAAAAGTCTTGAAAGAAGCTGCCGCGAAAAAGGACGAAGAAATTTCATTAACCAGCGGTTTGGAGTCTCACAAAGACGAGAGCTACGACATGCTGCAACTGATTGAGGAAGCGTAATGCAAGAGATTAAAAATAAGGTCTCCGACTCGTTAATACTCCTTTGGTCCCACGAGCGTGGCGAGATGTGCATCAAACAAATTGATGCCGCTAAGGATCAGCCAGAATGGGCCATCGTCACTAAAGACGGTGAGGCGCTGGATATAGAAGCGGAAGGCTACGACGGCAGTGATGCTTACGGCATTCATGCTGGTGGCGGCAAAGTTTACTGGGCGCACTCGGTATTCAATACGCTGTATATCGCATGGCCAGACGGGGTGACAGAGCCGATTAAAGCGGCCATCACAGAACAGCTTGAAAAAGCATTTATCGTTATCAAAAAAGGGTCACAGTAATGGAAGATATATTCGAGCACGAAGCGTTCTCGCTGAGCGCGTTAACAACGGGTTTTAATGCGTCCGTTCATATTGATGCCGCAGTCTTGAGCATGTTCACGGTGGAAAATGTTGAGCACCGTAATGTAATGATTGTGAAGTCTGGGCAACAGCTTCAAGTCTTGATGCCAGGTGAAATTGGCCAAAATCCAAACATCGACGAACACGATGCCGAAAGTGCCGTACCAGTTCGTTTGATCCGTTATCCGTTTGAAACACAAATCGTTCCTAGTGACCTGTCACGCATTGGTTCATTACGTGATAAAAAGATCAAAGCCCAAGAGCTGGCGTCTTTGGTTAAAAGCCAGATGAGCAAGCATAAAGACAATCATCGCTACACCGCCGCTTATACGGCGTATTCTGCATTGAAAGGCAAAGTGAAAAACAAAAAAGGCACAGTGTTGGTCAACTTGTTTGATGTCTTGGGTGTTGATGAACGTAAGTTGGACTTGAAGCTTGGCACAGCGGGCACTGACGTACCCACTTTGTTGAAAGGGCTTCGTAAAGCCACTGTGGATAATGCCAAAAAGCATGGTCATTTAACGCTGCAAGGTGTCGAGTGTCGTATCGGTCAGGAAATGATTGAGCGCATTTTGAATCATGACAGTATCAAAAAGTTTTATAGTGAAGAAATTCACGCAAAACGCGTGGTGGCCTTTGCTGATGACCCAAGTGAAATCAACATTTGTGGTATCAAGTTTGTGTCAGACGAAGCCGACGAAGTGGCTGAGAAAGGCGCTTCTTATCCTCTGGGTGTGAAAGGCTTGTTTGGTATGTTACGTGCTCCAGCGGATGTGCTGCATGCCAGCTCAGCTAAAGCCCGTGAGTGTCATATCACCACAGAGCCAATGAAACATGACGAAGGCTTAGAAATCCGCTCCCGCGCGATTTACTTGCCGATCGCTCGTGATCCATCTTTGTTAGCCGAAATCTACAGCTCTAACTAACAGAGAGTTTTCTTTCCCAACTCCTTATCTTTTGAACTATGAGGCGCTTATGAATCTCAGTCATCGTGCTGTCTTAGACGAACTCAAAAGTGAGATCGATAAGGAGTTTGGGCAAGACGCGATATGGATATCGAAAACCGGTACAACGGACACCATAACAGGGACGTTCTCATTCATTGAAAGCGACGTGAATACCACGTCGAAATCAAAAACCGCAGGGCAACTGCATATCGATGTGATCACCGCGACGTTTTGCGTATCACCTAACCATTGCCCCTGTGAAGAAGGGGATCGCCTCGAAATAGACGGCGTATCCTATCTCATTTTGCCTTTTCAGCAGGGCGAGTATGAAATCGTACTGCCCTTAAAAGTGACGCAAAACAAAGATCACAACTGGCGGTAATTCATGAACCTACAAATAGACCTAGGGGAAGGTGTTGCCGAGCTGGAAGAACAATTAGAACTCTCTGTTCGTCAACTGCAAAAAGCCGTGACACGGACACTTAAGAAAGTGGCACGCTGGTTAGAAACCCAAACCAAACGAGAGCTAGGTGTGGCCTTGTCTGTGCCTCAGCGAGTATTAGCAGCGCGGTATTACAAAACCTTTTACATCAAAAACGGCAAGCGCACGGTGAACGTCTGGTTTGGTTTAGCGCCAATCGCCGTGAGTGCCTTGGGCAAACCAAAGCAAACGGACATTGGCGTCAGAGTCGGCAAGCATCACTTTATTGGCGCCTTTATCGCCACCATGAAAAACGGCCACAGCGGTGTATTCAAACGCAAGTATGACTCAGGCGGTAAGCGTTCCAAACGAGCCGATGGACAATGGACCGAACTGCCCATCGAAGAAGAACGTTTTCCTATCGAGAACATCGCCCAACCAATCATAGAACGCTATCACGTGCGAGCCGAGGCGCGCTTTCATCAAATATTACAGCAAGAGATTAACTTTGCTATGAACGTCGAGGGGCAATGAGTGGCAAACACCAATATCAATTTAAGCAATGTACACCAAGCCATCATCGACGCCCTGAAAGTGCGTTTCCCTAAAGTCACCATCGATAGCTACGACCCAAGCGAAAATCTTGAGTCTCTCGCCCCAGCTTGTCTGCTAAACATTGAAGAGCTTCCCAAAGCGCCAGACGTAGGTGATGGTCGTTACCCTGTCGTGGCGCAATTTGCCATTCATTGTGTGTTGGGGCGAGAAGTGCCAAACCTACAAATGGAACTCCAAGAATTTGCCGTGGCAGTGTCTCAGTTTGTATATGAAAAGGGTATTTGGCTAACAGGTTCAGTCTTAGAAAAGCCCTTTAACATTGATGCGTACCCTGGCAACTTCCGAAAAGACACCCTTGGCGGTTTTGATTCGTGGGTGGTGAATTGGGAGCAAAAGCTCTATCTCGGTAAATCCACTTGGCAACCTGAAGCCGTTAAAAGCGGCATTCGCATTGCGACAAACCCAACCGATGAAAACGACCAGAACGAATACCGGAGCCTCTAATGCGTCAACTGATTGAAGCCATGGTTCGGGATATGTTGCAGCCGTATCTCGATAGAATCGAAGAGCTAAGCGAAGAAACTGAAGACCTAAGACGACGACTACAAAGCATCATTCGCCTTGGTCGTGTCATTGCCGTTCACGAATCGGGCAACTTGATCAAAGTTCAGCACGGGGAACTTAAAACGCCTTTTATCCGTTGGTTTGCTTACGCCGCTGGCGAGACCTCAGATTATCGATGCCCATCCGTAGGCGAACAGGCAGTATTACTTAACTACGGCGCTGGTAACAACGGCACCCAAACCGTCGCGCTGATTGGGTTGTTTAGCGATAACTTCCCTGCACCGAGTAACGACCCTAACGAGATTGTCCGCTGTTATCCAGATGGTTCGCTCGTTTCCTATCATGCGAAAAATCACCTTCTCAAAGTCGAGGTGAAAGGCGATGTGGTCGTTAATGTCGACAAAACAGCCAAGGTTAAAGCAGGCGGTGAAGTCACGGTAGATGGCAGCATGATCAAGCTTAACAAAGGCATGGGCGTCGTAACCGGTGCTCACAAATGCATGATCACAGGTTTGCCTCATGCGGATTGTTCATCAACAGTGACAGCGGGGAAATGATATGGCGTTAGATGCTGAATTGCTCGCTAAAGACATAGAAGCCGCTATGCAAGCCCATGGTTTTCAGCCGCTAGCAGGCAAAGCAGCGGGGCATGAATGGTGGTTGGCGTTTGCGGAAGGCATTGTGAACCACATCACTCAAAATGCAGAAGTACCAGTAGAAGGTGGCTCTTCTGCAGGTACCTATAAAGTCACTTAACAACAAGAGCAGGTGACCTAAATGATAGGCATCGACCGTAAAACAGGCCGAAGAATTGAAGGCTTTGATCAACTTGTCAGCCGCATTATTCAAGTCATGACCACGCCAAAAGTAGGTCGAGCCAAACGCCCAACCTTTGGTAGTGAGGTTCGTCAATACATGGGCGCGAACATGACAGACAGCATGCTTATTCGTCTGCAAGCCGCCGCCATTGCCGCCTTTTACGAGCCAATCAATGGCCTAACTGATTTTGTGCCTTCTCGCTGTGTTGCCAAGCGATTAACTAACGGACTCGCCTTGTATTTTGAAGGTAAGTGGAATGGACAGACTATTAAATTTGAGGTGCCGTTAGATGTTTCCCCATCAAAATCCACTGCCTAAACCAGAGATCATCACCACACCGAATTTCGATGATCTATTCAAAACGGTTAAACAAAGCGTGCTGGCGTATTTGGCAGAAAATGCACCGGATGACGTAGCAGGCGTAACAGAAACCTTTGAAAACGAAGCCGAGTTATTAACCAAATTTACTCAGGCTTTTACCGTCATTCTGCAAAGCCAATTTAGGCAAATGAACGCCCAAGCCTTGCAGATGTTTGGCATGTACGCGACCGACGACAAAATGGTCGATCTTATCGCCAGCCAACTAGGAGTAGAGCGGCAAATAGTAGATGAAGGTGACCCGAACGCTTTTCCCCCAGTGCCGCCAACGGTCGAAAGCAACGAGGCTTTGCTGACTCGTTATTATCTAGCGGCTTATGCATTGGCCACCACAGGCACTCGATCGGGTTATCGATTTAACGCTATGACGTTAGGCGGACGCCCGAAAGTCACGGTCGAAAGCCCAACTCAAAGCAAAGTTGTGGTGACATATGAATTCGATCCACACGAAATGGCAGGGCAAACCAAAGACGCCCAAGCCAGACGCGTTGCACCAGGGAAAGTGGATTGCTTCATCTTGGCTCATACAAATAATGGTGTCCCTGCTGAGGCATTGATTGCGGCAACACAGCAATACATGCAGCGGGACGACATCGCCCAAGAGACGGACTTACTCACAGTCAAAGCCCCAACGATAAAATCTTGGTCGTGTGATGCCGTGCTGTATATCCGAACGGGCCCAGATGCTGATGTGGTAAAAGCCGCTGCAGAAAAAGCCGTTCGAGAGTATGCAGAGCAACAGCACAGATTGGGCGGCAGTATCGAGCTGTCTATGTTGTACAGCGTGCTTTTAAAAACAACCGGCGCTCATCGAGGCGACATACTGCAACCCACTCAACCCTTGCGTTGCCAATTCAACGAGGCGCCTTACCTTGAGTCAGTCAAAATTACCGTCAACACTGAAAACCTATAGTGTTTTACCCGATAACCGCAGCCCATTAGAACGTGCTTTAGAACTCGCCTTAAGCGAAGCCCTGTACTCAATTGATCATCCATACCCTGAACTACTGGATGCACAGAAAACCCGAAATGAGGCGATTTCGACGCTGGCGGCTGAAAAACAAGTGCCGATCTGGGACACGGAAGATACAGAGCAGGTTAAACGGAATTTAGCAGGGAATGCTTGGAAAGTTCGGCAGTTGAGCGGCACCAAAGCGGGTCTGGCGCTGGCTTTAAAATCGTTCGAATTTTTGAGCGAGATAAAGTCTTGGTACCAACAAGTACCAAAAACAGAGCCGTATAGTTTAGACATCGTTGCGTGGGAAAAAGGTAACAAGCCCGTAAATGTAGCCAATGCTAAGAAGCTCATAGCCTACATAGAAGATACAAAATCAGAACGTGACACTATTGAACTTTCCTTGATGTTCGGAGTGGAAACAAGTTTAGGGTTGGCCGGAGCGCGAGCACCATCAATCAATGTAAAAGAGGCAGAGGCAGACGCCAACCTTTGGCCAATGCCGAAAGCTAGCGTGTCGTTATCCATCGCCGCAGCCATTCCGCCAGCGGTGACCATTCAGCCCCTTAACCTTCAAGCCATCATTCCCGTGGTCAAAAGTTATGGTCGGTTAGGTATCACAGCACTAGCGGATCATTACAGCTTTACCCTTTCACCAGTTAACGCCAAAGCCATTATTTAAGGTACATAAAATGAGTGACAGCCTTAGTTTAGTCATTACCCGCAAGGGGTTAAATGAATGCATTAGTGCAAAAGGAAAGGGCATAGAGGCCCGCTTGAAATGGGTCTCAGCGGGTGACCGAGCCTATACCCCAAATCCAGATCAAACCACTTTAGTGAATGAAATTCAGCGTGTTGAGTTCGGTGAATACAAAGACACCGGAGCTGGCCAATTACAAGCCGTGGCTAAATTCAGCGGCCCGCAGGAATACCCAATCAAAGAGCTGGGTTTTTGGTTAGAGACAGGCACCTTATTGGGTGTTATTTCCGCACCCAATACCACGCTCAACTACAAAGCCAAAAATGGTCATTGCATCCAACCGATCACATTGGATTTGAGCGCATTACCAAGTGACACAGTGACCGTAGTTGTCGGAACGGAAAACCTAAATATATTGATCGACGATGAGTTCACAAAAATGGCAACGGCCCAAGTACAGACTATGCACCGACAAATCCTGCAAGAGTTTCGATTGTTGGATTTGGAAAAAAAACTTAACTAAAGGAAACCTTTATGAGTACACAAGATACAGCAGCACTTGTCGAGTCGGTCAATAAGATGACTGAAACAGTAGCGGGTAAAATTGGAGAAATTGACAAGAAGGTTGAAGGTTTATTGGGTGAGACGTCTGCTGTTATTAATTCGTTTTTGAGTCTAAATATTTATGTCTCAGCTAGCGGTAATGATGGCAATACAGGTAGTTCATCTAGTCCGTTGGCTACTATAGCGAAGGCGATATCTATTATTCCAGAGGGCGCGGCGGCTAGAATTTATTTGGGTTCTGCTAGTGATGGGAGTGATAGCAATGTTTATGATGTTGTTAGTCATCATGATTTGGGTTCACGAAATGTGATGATAGGGGTTTATGGGGGCTCTAATGTTACTCTGCGATTTATGCAGGGTGGGGTTTTTACTACGCGTTCAGGTGGGTCGCTAAAAATAGGCAATCCGCATTCTTTGACAATTGAGGTTCATGAGAATAGGTCTGGTGAAAATTTAGTTAATATGTGCGGCGGCGCGGCATTGTTTGGTGGTTTTTACGGGACTTATCTAGTGAATAAGTCGCCCGCTTTAAAGTCGTTATGTCGATTGAATTTTCACGTTGGTGATAGTGGATTCGGTTCGACTTTTGGTAGTGCAAGTTTCATGCGTTTTAACTTGTCGCAAAGCACTGAGACAAACTTCGTTCTTTGTGATGTGGTTTTGGGTGGGATGATGTTTATTAGTCTTTATTCAACGACCCTTTCTGGTGATATGGCAATTTATAATCCGGCGCGTCGAGCGTTAAATATAGATTCTGCAAATGCTGGCTTGATTCTTACTTATTGATTGATTGGTGTATGTATGAGTGATATTCGTTTAAATATGTTGTACGCAGGTTCTAATTTTGTAGGGTTTTCAGAGTCGGAACTTCTTAATGCGGGTGTTCCGCAAGATGAAATAGATGCAGCAAAGGATCTTGTTGTACTTTCTAATCGTGAGAAGTCTTACGCTGCTGAGTCTGATAAATTGTTTCTCGAAGCCCTTCGAAAAGATGCTGCTGGCGATATTGAAGGTGCGGAAGAAGCAAGAGCTGCTGCATTGGTAGCGGTTGAGGCAATCAAAGAGCGCTTTCCCTTACCAACCGAATAACAATTCCTAATTAAAGATCCCACCATCCCCAAGCCGCGAAAGCGGTTTTTTTACGTCTGGAGAAAGCCCATGACCACGAAACAGCCGCCTAATCCTCGGCAAACTTACACCGTTCTCTCGCCTTACCAATGCCCAAATCACAAGCATTGGCATGAAAAAGGCGCCACGGTCGAGTTGCTTCCTTGCGAGGCAGAATACTTAATCCTTAGCAACAAAGTCGCCCTTGCGACAACAACCGCTAAACCAAAAGGAGAGGCCTAATGCCAGAGATTGCATCCTTTACCCACAACGGAATCAGCGTCGAAACTCACTCCGCGCCGCCGCCAATGGGGCCACTTGGCAGCGTAGTGGTCGGTGTCGTCGGCACCGCACCAGACGCCCACCAAAGCTACGCCAAAAACACCCCCATCCGCATTGCCAACATGGCCGCAGTGGCCAAGCTAGACATGGCAGGCACCGAACGCGGCACGCTTTACCGTACTTGTTACGAGCTGCTCCGCATTGTTTCCGTGCCGGTTTACGTCGTTATCGTGGAAGAGGGTACAGATACAGCCGACACCATCAACAAGGTAATAGGTAAAATCGATCCTGCCACAGGCCAACGAACCGGCATCCAAGCCTTAAGCGATTGCCAAGAAGTGCCGACCCACATTGCCGCACCGGGCTTCAATACCAAACCCGTGGCCGATGCACTCGCCGCCATGGGCAAACGCCTTTACGCGATTCCTGTTGGCGATGGCCCCAACACCAACGACAACGCCGCCATCGACTATTCCAAGTCCCTCGGTGGCGAAGGCACAGGCTACGACGCATTCTATGTGGTCGATCCGTTCGTTTCCGTTTACAGCCAAGCCGCGAAAGGCAACGTCTACTTCTCTGGCGCGGCCATTGCCTTGTCTTGTTTTGCGCGAGTAAAACCATGGGAAAGCCCAGCGAAAGGCGGCATGGGCGCATTGATCCAAGGCACAGCGCGAACCATCGACTACAACATCATGGACAAAGCCACCAACGGCGACCTGATGAACCGCTTCGGCATCTCGTACTTTGCTCGAACCAGCATGGGCGGCTTCTCGCTTATTGGCAACCGTTGCGTCATGGGTCGATTCGTCTCTCAAGTGGGCTTGGAATACGCCATCATCCGCAAACTGGCGAAAACCGCCCAGCGAGCCATGGCGCGCAACATGAGCGAATCCTTCATGAACCAAGAGATTGAAAAGCTCAACTTCTGGCTCAAATCTCTGCAAGCCGACGAAACCATCATGGGCGCGCAAGTTTACCTGCACCCAACGCTCAACAACGTCGAAAACTACACCAACGGCGAATGGCACATTGCCATCAAATACCACGGTTACGCGCCAAACGAACACATGGTGTACCACCTAATTGAAGACGTTGGCATCGTCGAATCGTTCCTAGAAGGAGTCCTATAATGGCCGGACAACGTACCCGCATTACCCGAATGGCGCTGATTAACGGCTACCCGTTAGTCAAAGAACTCGACGAGTTCACCCCGCCTGAAGTGAAGAAAACCATGCAAGAAACCCGCGGCGGTTCCTTCATCCCCGGTGAAATCATGGTTGGTCTAGAAAAGCTCACCGCCAAGTTCAAAATCAAAGGCGCAGATCAATTGCTACTGTCAGCCTTTGGCTTGATCTCCGGTGACGTATGCCAGGTCAACGTCAACGAATCGCACCAAGACGAAGACGGCAACAAATTCGCCATTCAATACAGTCTGACAGGCGAGATCACCAGCATCACCGAATCGCCAAGCAAAATGGGCGAGCTGCCCGACAACGAAATGGAAATGGCCGTCAGCGCCTACAAAAAAATGGAATACGGCAAAACCATCTTCGAGATCGACCGCAACGCGCAAATCCTTAACCTTGGCCAAGGCGATATTTTAGAAGTACACCGTCGCAACGTCGGCTTGCCTTAACCCTTAACCCTTAACCGTCAAAAAAGCTTGAAGCCCCTTTGCCCGCTCCATCAAACGAGCGGGCTTTTTTTACGAATTTGAAAAGAGAATCCTTATGTTTGAACCCAAAAAACACCCACTCGTCTGGCCCATCGAAAGCGACAAAAGCGAGCCAATCCAAACCGTCACCATCCATACCATCACCATGGGGCAACACCGTGAATTGTCTGAGAAGCACAAAGCCAACAAGACCGACACCAAGCTACTTCGCGCTTGTATTAGCGAAAGCACGGGGCTCACAGAAAAAGAACTCAAAACCCTAGTCACACCCGACTACACCAGCATTCAAAACCACACGCTGGAACTGATGAACGCCACCGCCAGCCAGCTAATTGAAGGCGAGTTCGACAAAGCCGCCCCCGCGTTGCTGATCCCCATTCAAGGGGACGATGGCCAACAAAAAACCAGCTACAAACTTCGTCCGCCCACCGTTGCCACCACGGATTTAATGGACACCCACGAAGACGAATGGGAACGCACCATTTTCATTAGCTCAAGCTGTACAGGCTTTACCAAAAACGAACTAGAACGCCTCAGCCTGCCCGACTGGAACCAGCTACAGGAGCGCCTAATCGATTTTTTGGAAAAACCGGCGGACTACTTTCGCCCAAAGACGTAGAAGTCCTAACCGACGTCATCCCGCTGGTTTACCACGTTCCACCGTCTGAAATACTAAACTGGCGCATTGACGAAGCCATGCGCCGCTACCACCTAGCCGCCGCCAAACTGGGTATTAAAAAGGGGTAAGCCATGGCCGACAAAAAAATATCCATCGCCCTGTCAGCGGTCGACAAATTCAGCAAACCCTTCAACAACGCCATGCAGACCGCTGGCAAACTAGAAAGCCAAGTCGAACAAACCAACAGCAAACTAAAAACCCTAGGCGACCAGCAAAAAACCATCGCCCGTTTCAAAACCCTAAACACCCAGCTAGAAGACACCAAAACCGCGCTGTCTAAGGCGAATCAAGAAACCAACCGCCTAAAACAGAGCGAGCAAAGCGCCCAAGCCACGGTAAAGCAACACACAGCCGAACTCGCCAAAGCAGAACGAGCGGTACTGGATGCCGCCCAAGCCTATGGCGCACAATCGCAACAAGTCAAAGCCGCCACCGCCAAGGTGCAAGAACTCACCAAAGCCAAAAAAGCCGCCGAGCAAAGCTACAAAAAAGAAAAAGCCGCCGTCAAAAATGCCGAAGTGGCGTCGAACCAACTCAAAACGTCCTACAGCAAACAAGCCCGTGAACTAGGTGGCTTACGCAAAGACATGAGCGCCGCAGGCGTAAAGGTAAACTCACTCGGTGCCCAAGAACTAAAACTAGCCCGACAAACCGACCAAGCCAGCCAAGCCCTAGACCGCCAGCAAGCCAAGCTAAAAAAGATCCAAACCCTAAAAGGGCGCATTGCCGATCGTAACGCCCAAAAAGGCGAACTGGTCGGGCAAGCGGTCGGCCTAGCGGTGAAAACCGCGCCACTCATCATGGCGGGTAAACGCGCCGTTGAATACGAAAGCACCTTTGCCGATGTAAAAAAGGTCGTCGACTTTTCCGACAAAAAAGAAGAAGCCCAATACCGCACCGACATGATGAAACTCGCTGGCCGCCTTGGCGTACAGCAAGAAGGCATCGCCGACATCGTCACCGCCGCAGGGCAATCGGGCATCGAAAAAGACCAGCTTTTACAGTTTGCCGAAGCTGCCACCAAAATGAGTGTCGCGTGGGACGTATCCGCAGAAGAAGCCGGTTCCACCCTCGCGACATTCCGCGCCGCCATGGGGCTAACCCAAAAGAACGCCCTAGACCTGGCAGACAGCACCAACTACCTAAGCAACAACATGAACGCCAAGGCAAAGGACATTGCCGCCGTCATGGTGCGCCAAGGCTCCACCGCCATGGGCGCAGGGCTAAGCTACAACCAAACCGCCGCCCTGTCTGCCAGCCTCATCGCAGGCGGCGCAACGGAAGAGGTGGCTTCAACTGCGCTGAAAAACATCACAGGACGACTCACCGCAGGCTACGCGGCCACAGGCGCACAAAAAGACGCCATGGGGCGTATCGGCTTTGATGCCGAAGAACTCGCGGAAATGATGCAGCAAGACGCCCAAGGCACCCTTGTGGAAGTCATGCGCGGCCTACAAGACGTCAACGCCACAGACCGAGGCGCGGTGATTTCCCAACTCTTTGGGGAAGAGGTAAAAGGCGCCGTCGCCAAACTCGTCACCACACTGGACGACGACAAAAACGGCCTCGTTTCTGCCTTTGCCAAAGTGGCCAACCAAGCCGACCGAGCCAACAGCGTCAACGACGAATACGCCAACCGCGCCGCCACCCGTGGACACATGCTTGGTCAACTCGGGGCCAAATTCGACCGCATGACCATCATCCTTGGTGATAGGCTCTTGCCCGTGCTCGATGCTGTCTTGCCACCGCTGATGTCTGCCGTGGATGGCGTGGCCGACTTTGCCGAAGCCAACCCGGAACTGGCCACAGGCTTAATGGGCGTCGCCGCCGCGATAGCCGCCGTAAAAGCCGGTGCCATCGCCTTTAAACTTGCCAAACTCACCCTTGGCAACGGACGCGATCGCTTCAACCTTGGCAAAACCAAACTCACCAACTCCACCGACCAAACCACACAAAGCGCCAACCGAGCATCCCGCTCCCTAGACCGACTCAACCGCAAACTAAACGGACTCGGCGCAGGCGCACGACAAAGCCCCACGTCCTACGGTGGCGAACGACTTAGCAAAGAGGAACGCAAACGACGCAAAAAAGACTACCTACAAGGCCGTACAACACAACGCGCCACACCCACAAGACCATCCCGACTAAGCGGACGCTTTCGTCTTGGTAAATACGGTCGACTCGCTGGCTTACTCGGCAGCGGCGCGGCCTTGTCCATGTTCTCAGGGGCAGCCAATGCGGGTGTTTCCAATATTGGAGAGTTGGCCATGGCAGGGGCAGACCTAGCGGGCGCCGCTGGCGGATTGTCTTCCATGCTGCCCATGGGCGGCATGGCTGGCGGCGTGCTCAAAGGCGCAGGCAAACTGTTCAGACCGCTAGACATCGCCCTACAAGGCGCAGGCCTTGCCTCCGCCATATCCCAAGGCAACAGCACCGAAATAGGCGCCACCGCAGGCGACATGGCAGGGGGCTTGGGTGGCGCGGCGGCGGGCGGCTTAGCCGGTGCCGCCATTGGTTCCGTCGTGCCCATAATCGGCACCGCCATTGGTGGCATCGTCGGCTCCATCGCAGGCGGCATGGGCGGTGGCTCTTTGGGCGAATGGATCGGCGGCAAAATAGGCGGATGGTTTGAAGACGACAAAACAGACCAACCCGCCCCAGAAGCCATCGCAAAGCAAAGCCAACAGCTACAAAACAACAACAAAAGCATGACCTTTGCGCCAACCATCCACCTAACACCGACAGGCAATCCAAGCTATGACCAACAAGTCAGCGACCAAGTGATAGAAAGACTTAAAGCCGAATTTGCACAAGGCATGATGGGCAACATGGACGTGGCCACAAGAACTGATGGGAGCTTGACAGATAAGAGAGGGAGTTAAGGTAGTGTAAGTTTTTAGTCAGTTCTGATAGTCTTCTTCGTCAGAGAATATATTGATACAGCGTAAGATTAAGGAAAGTGATCATGGATACACGCTTTTTTAAGTGGTTCGTTTATACTGTATTGATAGGGTTGATCCCCGTTTTTTGTAGGCTGCTTGTGTGGTTAGTTACAAAAAATGGCACTATTGATCCGGTTGCTCCTTCAGATTTTATTGTTTTTGGCCTCGTGTTACACATCGCTAATATAAATGAAATTGAGCATTTAAATGGAATTGGCGGGAGGTGGAAAACCTTTCAAAACGGAATGTCGGTACTTTTTTTAGTTGTTTATGGTTTGCTATTCGCACTAACACTAAATACTGCATCGGTCGACATAGATGTGATTCAAAAATGCGTTTATGTATTATGCGTTGTTTCGTTTTTGTTAAGTTTTTCAGTTTTTTATACGCGTAATGCTGAGTTATCTTTAAAAAGAGGTGTAGCATGACATCATTAATAGTAGCTATTACTGCTTTAGTTTCAGTGCTAGGTATTGCTGTTTTTGTTTGGTCGATGATTTCAACCAGAAATAAATATTATAAAGAGTTTATGGGGAGAAAAGATAAGTGATAAGGAATTTTATTTATTTGGACGAAGAGAAAATGTACTCTCTTTCTTCTCAAATTTTTTCTGGTGTAAAAGAATACATTTTAAATGAAACGCATTCTGATAAGTCTGAAGATGAACATCAAAATGGCCCTTTGGGCTCTGGTCGATCTATTAAAAAGGCTATGACTAACGGAGCCTCTCAGACCGAAAAAATATCACTTCATGATTTTGCCTATACTGAGTTTGAAGATAAATTATTATCCGATAATAAGGTCTATTTACCTTCTGTTAACCCAGAAGACTTTGAGAAAATGAGTTTTATCAAGGTTAAGGGTAGAGCTATTATCAATGATATAGCCTATTTCACAGAATTTTTCTCTAAATTCGAAAGTTTAACAGACTCAATTACTTATACGCAGGCTGTATCTCACATAGAAGAGGTCGAAAGTCAAATTGAGTTGGCAAATTCAACAAATACGACAAAAAATAAAAGACAAATAGTTGATGGACTAAAGAAATCAATAGATATAAAAAATATAAAAAAGGCTCTGATGCCAGGGCTTCCAAGTCAAAAGATGGTCGATGCGGTTAGTGATCTTGTATCATTTGCTTACCAAGATGATTTTGAAGTTCAAGTTTATTCTGGAGAACAATTGTTTTCTTCAATCTTAAAACGTGAATGTTTAAGAGAGGCTGAAGGTTTAATTGTCAAAAAATATGGTAGAAAAACGGAAGTTGAGTTTGTTCTTTTTGGTATTATGACTCAAAAGAAGTCCACCGAAGATAAGAAAAGCTCTGAAGGGCTTTTTGCGAATGGATTTAATGATGTTAGATCAGGAATCATGGAATTGATAGACGCATTTTCTAATATTGATCATGAACTAAGCGGTGTGGGTGAGAATGAAGTCGTAGTTGACCCCATCGCTCTATATACAGAAATTCAAATTTAGAATCTTGTATCAGATGAAAAACAGATTAGTTTTTTATTTGACACCAAACAGCTTACTTAACTAGGTATCAGTTTTCAGGGGAGATGATTTTGAGTATTGCTGACTTATCATTAGAACATTTTTTAGTAAATAACCGAATTTCTTCTGAGGATTGGGAGAAAGCTGCAATAGAATTTGATGAGCTTAAGGCTATAGCATTGGATCATGAAGCTAAAGTCACAAGCTTAGATGACGCAGCCAGCTATTTAGCTAAGATTTTACAAAAATGTCCTCAGGTACACTCTGTAAGGTGGAGGGTAAAAGATCCCGCACATTTAATTGAAAAGATTGTCCGAAAGCGTGTTCTAGAAAGTAAAAAATATTTAACAATAAATACTGAAAACTATACAGAAATAATAACAGATCTAATTGGCGTAAGAGTTCTTCATCTATTTAAATACGAATGGATGGATATTCAAGAGCATATTTTAGCACATTGGAAAACTGAAGAGGCTCCTGTAGCATATGTTCGTTCTGGTGATGAAGGTGAAATTGTTGAAAGTTATAAATCAAACTCTTGTGAAGTTAAAAATCATCCCGCAGGTTATCGTTCCATTCATTATGTTATATCTACACAACCTACTATAAAAAAAGTGATTTCTGAAATTCAAGTCAGAACAATTTTTGAAGAAGGCTGGAGTGAAATTGATCATAAAATACGTTATCCAAACTTTTCAAATAATGAATTAATATCTTATTTTTTAACTATTTTCAATCGTATGGCAGGAAGTGCTGATGAGATGGGATCATTTGTTAAGAATTTAACATCAGAAATTGCCTTTCAAGAACTTAAGATTGTTGAGATTAATAGAGAGCAAGAACTTCATCTTTCAAAGATAGATGAGATTAATAGAGAGCAAGAACTTCATCTTTCAAAGATAGAAGAGCTAGCATCTGAATTATCTAATGAAAAAGATAAGAGTAAAGCTAAAGATAGTAAGGTGAATGAGCTAAGCAGTGAGATCAGAAAGCTAAGAGCTAACTCTCAAACTCGAGCATATAATGAAAGCAGCATTTCCGCTACAGAACGTTTGGTTGAATTGGCAAAGAAAATAGGTGGAAATAATATAAATGTAAATTCAGCGACTAAATTCGCTGCAATGCATGATGATATTTTAGGTGGTAATTCAGTCGCTAAATTCGCGGCAATGCATGATAATATTTTACGTGGTAATTCAATCGCAAAATTCGCGGCAATGAATGATGATATTTTAAGTGGTAATTCAATCGTAAAATTCGCGGCAATGAATGCTGCTATTTCAGGTGGAAATTTAACCGCCAGAATCGCTGAACTTAAAGCTGATGATTTAATTAATAATTCAGCCGCTAAACTTGCAGCAAAGCAATCTTATATTTCAGGTGGAAATTTAGCTGCTAAAACCGCGAGTAAAACCGCTGCCAAAACCGCGACTAAAACCGCGACTAAAACCGCGACTAAAACCGCGACTAAAACCGCGACTAAAACCGCGACTAAAACCGCGACTAAAACCGATAAAAAACTAATATCTAAACCAAGTTCCAATGAGGAGGGAAGCTCAGACACTGAAAACTAACAAGTTGCTTAAACGGACAATAAATAGTTGGCTTTTACTCGTTCCCAGCTAATTTTAGCCAGCTATTTTATTGTCACTTAGCAAGGCGTTCGAAATCTTCCTCATTGACCCCACACGCATCTTGATCTAACATTCTCCTTGCACTGGCAAAATCCAGTGCCGGGATTCGAACCCCGTTTTACACAGCGGCCTAAAACACGCAGAGCGTGTTTTTTTGTGGCCGAGATTTGCCTGTTATGGTGGGTCTTTGTTGGGCAACCTTCGGGTTGGCCGTTCCTGTGGCGGTAGTTCGAACCTGATTTAGATCCACCACCTTACTGAGATTCGAACCTCACGAGGTGGTCAACTTCATACACAGGAGGCCAAACATGGCTATGGACATTATCTCAAGCATCGACGCACCCGTTGTACAAATCACCAACGATCAAATCACAACCACCTCAACTGATCTTGCCAAGTGCTTTCATAAGCGCCACGACAACCTTTTACGCAAGATAGAAAGCCTTGAATGCAGCGCAGAATTCCATGCCCTCAATTTTGAGGTGATGGAGAATGAAGTAGAAATAGGGTTAGGCAAAACACGCCAAGAAAAAGCGTATCGCATCACCCGCGACGGCTTCGTCTTCTTGGCCATGGGCTTCACCGGCACCAAAGCCGCCCAGTTCAAAGAAGCCTACATCAACGCCTTCAACCAAATGGAAAAACAGCTCCACGAGCAAAAACACCTTCCCGCGACCACCGACAGTAACGCGGTCGCAGAAACCGACAAGTACCAGTTGCTCAACAGCATCGTCAAATCCATGCAGATACAAAGCGACCCCGTTGTCCTTCCATCTAAAGAAGTCGTCGAAATGGTGCAAGCCATCCGCATGTACCAACAACAAATAGCACGACTCCAAACACCAGACTGGATAAACGACAACATCACCCGCGTCAAAGACTTCGCCCAACGCAACTTCGTAGACTTCTAAGTGGTAAGCCTTTCCAGCAAACAAAAGCAAGCCTACGAAAGTGGGCTTTAGTTGTTGTTTAGACTGGTAGGAAACGAGAAAGTCTTTTAGTATCAGTGAAACTTAAACGTGCATGCGAACTATTAATTGTTAGCCAAGTTAGTCTTCAATGAGAATTCTGGAGTCCTTATGACGTACGATGAACTGATGTCTATTATCGATAAATCCCAAAAAAATGACTGGATCTTCAGCGATGAAAGGGGCATATACACTTACAAAAACGACCTGAATATCCGCATCGAAAGAGCAGACATTGATTACGACGCCGATAGATTCTCTGGTGAGGATTGGGCTACCAGACATCCTGATCCAACTGCATATCGTGAGATTTATGAGATATTCTATGGAACATCGTTTGTAAAAGAGATATTTATGGTTTCTGTCGATGGTCACAGGGCCACCTTGCCACTACCTGACCGAAAGACACTAACCATTACACGCCAGCAATATCGATTTGCCCAAATTGTTGATCAGTTGGGTACCTTAGATGAATACATGAGGCGTGCTGGTCTGGAGGTAAAGGAGTGAACCAAGATTCCAGAAAAAAATCGGTTGAGATCGTAAAGCGGTCGAAGCCCAGAAGTGCCAGCCACAAAGTTATAAGTCAGGATAGTTTTTTGGATGGATTCGTGTCCAAAGTAAATTACCAAGATGATGGAGCTAGCCTATCCGTCTGGGTAGTGTTCACAAGTAGATATGAAAATCATGCTGAAAAGGAAAGTCAGTTGATACAGCAAATGGATGCGGCTGTTGGCAAGCATGCTGACAAATGGGGATGGATAAAAACAATTTTTAATATTACGGGCTGGCTTGCCGTGATTTTAATTGGTGTTTCAGCATACCTTCTTGTCACTGAAAAGGAAGTGCCAGAGTTCCTAAAAGCGTCCTTTTTGACAGTGGTAGGCTTTTATTTCGGCGGTTTGCTCAATGAGAAGAAACAAGCCGATAGCAATGGTGGTTAACAATACGCGTCACGCGGATGGTCTTTTCTCCACTTAGCTCTAAAAAGACCACCGGCGCTCTGCGTTATGTTCAAGGAGTCTAAGTAGAGGCAAGAAGAATTCAACGTGATGAGATTCAAGTGTCAGAGTCGTTGATTTTCAGAAGAAATTTATGTTCAGTTAAAAAACACCCCTTAACCTCTAAAACCAAACCAAACACCCCCAAGCCCATCCCTGATGGGCTTTTTCGTTTCTTTCTTTCCAGTTTTATTTAAGGAGTAATCATGCGTCAGATGATGTCGCTCGGTGGTTTTGTGTTTTCGCTGAGCGAAGGCACGCCATACGAGGGTTTGCAGCGCACTAGCGACGGTGGTTGGGTCGCGGTGGCGCGATACGGTCAAAAGCCGATGAGTCAAAACACGGGCCAACAGTTGGAGAACATCACGGTCACAGGCACGTGGTTTCAAGGCGATGGCATGGCGAATCTCAACGCCTTACGCGCCTTACAAAACCAGCGAGCGCCGTTGGTGCTGGCCGATGGCTACGGCAATAACTTAGGCCAATGGACGATCAAACGCTTGCAAGAGAAGCAAGACAAGATCATCGACGACGGCACCGCCTTCGTCCTCGCCTTCACCCTAGAGCTAGAAGAGTACGCCAATGACAACCATCCGTAGCCGCGACGGCGACACCATTTCCAACATTCTGTGGATCGCCCTAAAACGCAACGACGACCAAGCGGAAGAAGCCTTGTTCGAACTCAACCCTGGCTTAGAAGCCTACGGGCCAGTGCTTCCCGCTGGCGTTGTTATTGACATCCCCACCTTGCCAAACAAAGCAGCCGAGACGGTAACCAACCTATGGGACTAGACAATCCATCCAACTACTTGCCAAGAGTGCGCGTGAGCGGAGCAGGCGAGCGCATCATTAACAATCGCCTGACCTCGTGGGAGCGCATCGACGCCGCAGGCACACAAAGCGACCAACTCACCTTGCACATCGACACCACAGGGCAAACAGGCTTGCCGAAAGAGGGCGCGGTGCTCACGTGGCAAGAAGGCTACGGCGACAACCTGATCGACAAAGGCCAGTTCAAAATTACCCGCATCGTGCCGAAACTGTTTCCGCCCAGCGTCACCATCGTCGCCACCGCCGCGCCGTTTCAGGTAGAAGACAAGACCGGCTTTAAAGAGCGCCGCACACGCACCTTCGAAAACGTCAGCCTTGCCGATCTGTTCCGCCAAGTCGTCACGCCCCACGGATTCAGCCCACGGGTGGCCAAAGAGTTTGAAAGCGTCGTCCTCGAGCACATGGACCAAACCGACGAAACCGACAGCGCCTTCTTAACCCGCATCGCACGGGAACGGGACGCCATCGCCAAACCCGTCAACGATCTGTACGTGCTCGCCAAACGCGGCCAAGTGAAAACCATCACAGGGCAAGCCATCCCGCCCGTCGTCATCGGTGTTCCAAGCCAGAATAAACCAAGCGAAGGCCAATTCATCAACTGCCAACTCGACCGACCCAGCCGAAGCGCCATCACCGGCGTTAAAGCCAACTGGACAAACAACAACACAGGGGAAGAACACACCGTACACGTCGGCACCGCACCGTACAAAAAACTACGCCAAAGCTACGACAACCCAACCACCGCCCAACAAGCCTGCCAAGACGACCTGATCAAAAGCCAACGCCAAGGCACCAGCGTCACCCTCGACTTACCAGGCAACCCCAAACTCGTCGCAGAAGGCATCCTCACCCTAAACGACACCTTCCCACCCGAAATGAAAGGCAACTGGTCCATCGACAAAGTCACCGCACGCGGCGACAGCAAAGCAGGGTATCGTTGTACTGTTGTTGCGAGTGAAGTGGTTTGATATTGGGGGATTGGAAAATGTGTGCGCTTTGTACTGGTACTAAATAAGAAAGTCTTTTAGTATCAATGAATAAGAATTCATTGCATCGAAGTTATGTGCTTTGAGGAATTTGTAAACGCGCATGCGTACGATTAAGCCGTTAGCTGTTTCATTAATTAGGAGTATTATAAACATGCATTTGACAGATGTTGATAAAGAGCTAATAAAGGCTTTCCGGAAATCATCTCTAACTTTTATTGGAGGAGGGCTTTTAGGCTTTATCGCTTTAGCTTTAATGAAGATTTTAACTGTTAATCACACTGAAATTCAATTATTAACGTTAATGGCCATAGAGGTCTTAGTATTAAGAATATTTTTACGGTATCGAAAGCTTTTAGATCCAGAAAAGGCTATGGAAAATAATTCCTCCACAATCATCAAAAGAGAGTTTCTAAAGGCGTTCTTTAATTCTCTCTTAATGTTTTATACTTTTTACAGTATATTTTTTGCATTTAATGGTATTTCAACGATTCAGGGGGATTGGAGTATTGTAAGTAATTCATATTATTATTCCGTTTTATTGCTTAACCTCATCTTTGTGACTTTATCATATATTTTCAATAACACAATTCTTAACTTTATAACGTCTAATTCAGAAAAAATAGATGCAAAGCTTAAAGCAGAAGCTAAAGCTAAAAAATTGTTATTAGAGGAAAAACAAAAAATCACTCATAATATAACTATTGGAAACAGCTAATAAGTTGCTCAAACGGAAAAATAACAATTGCCCATCGCTTCGAGATTATAGCCAACCACTATTTTCCGCTTAGCAAGGCGTTATGCAGTGGGGTGAAATGGCGATACGTCAGGCTATAATAGATCAAGTTAGGCTGCTTTCGCTGGCTTCTGAGCAGCTCGCGTACGAAAAATATGTGCCTCACCCGAAAGTTGTGTCGGAGTTATTCTGCGGTTTTTGTGATGATCTCTTTCATCCGAAAAGTGCTGAGCGGGTATGTCAGTTTACCGAATGTGAATTGAAGGGCTTGGCTCACTTTATGGTGTTTTGTCGGAAGCAGAAAGCTCAGACGCAGTTTCAGTGAGCGAGCTTTTAAAGGATCCAAGGTGTCGCAGAGTCATTGCAGTAGCCAAGTAAGTCTATACCTGACTTAATGCTTCCGTGAATTTGGGGTCAGATGAAAAATAGCACTGAATCTTCATCGACCCCAAAAGACTACGCCAAAGCTACGACAACCCAACCACCGCCCAACAAGCCTGCCAAGACGACCTCATCAAAAGCCAACGCCAAGGCTCCAGCGTCACCCTAGACGCTCTTATTGACTAGATACGGGCAACCCCAAACTCGTCGCAGAAGGCATCCTCACCCTAAACGACACCTTCCCACCGGAAATAAAAGGCAACTGGTCCATCGACAAAGTCACCGCAAGAGGCTACAACAAAGCAGGGTATAGGTGTAGTGACAAGTGAAGTGATTTGAAGGATGTTGAATATAAAACTCAATGACTAAAAAACTCTAGTACGAAGTAAATTTTGTTTTAGATAGTTTAAGGTTATCGTAAAAAATAGGCTTGGGAAAATCATAAGAACTCCATATAAAATTAAAAAAGATTTGAGTTTTATGTTGTTAAAATTCCATTCGCTAATCAAAATATAAAGTGCTGAAAATATAATTAATCCTGCGAATGTTCTATAGACTGCCTGACCCATTAAAGCTGCTTCAAATAATGCTGTTAGTATTGGCTTTTCCCTATTTTGATAGTTTATTTTTTCATCGAAATCACTCATGGAAATGTGATTTCTATATAGATAAAAAGCAATTAATAATATTAAAATTGTAAGTGAGTAGAGTAATGTAATTTCTTGGAATATGGTTTCTTTAATTGATTTTATGAACTTTTCAAGATAGTCCATTCTCCAGAATATAATAAATGGAATTAACGATGTTGCAATGATGGCAAATAATTCAGAGAAGTAGTTAGGATAGGCTGTTTTTTTTCTGTTTTTTTTTAATCTGATTTTGCTAGTCATAAAAGCTTGTCCTTAGCTTCTTTTAATGGATAGTAAAGTGATATGCTAAACGCATTACAACCTCCCTTCAAGGAAGAATCAATGACAACAGAAAAAAACAAAGCTCCTACAGAAACTACCGATGAAAAGCCGAAAGAATCATTCAAGCTCGTTATTTGGCTATCTTTTGGTTTTATAGTGACTTTCGTTTTAGGCTATTTGGGCTTCCTCGTCTATGTATCTTGGCCAATAAGTGAATGGAGCGTTAGTAAAGCTGCTTCCCTTGGCGATAGCTTCGGTATCTTATCATCACTGTTTTCGGGGCTAGCTTTTGCTGGTTTGATCGTCACCATCGTCATGCAGAACAAAACCTTGAAAGCACAGATGGAAGAGCTGGAGCTCGCAAGGAAGGAGTACAAGCGGCAAGGTGATGAGCTTGCAGGACAAAAAGAAGTCATGAATTCTCAGTTTCAATCTATTCAGTTGCAGCAATTTGAAACTACTTTTTTTAAAATGATAGATAACCACCGATCAATAATTAGTTTATATGAATTGAAAATTAGCGAAGAGAATAAGGGAGAGGTTTCTTTTAACGGGTTTGAATATGTTAATAAGTTCTATACAGATGGCTTTAATGTAAAGGCCTTTATTAAAGAGGAGGAGAGTAGAAGATCTTTTTATAAAATCTATTATTGTGGTTTTGTTCGTATATTTAGTCTTGTTGTTAAAAATAAAGAACTGCTGGAATCAAATGGGTTGAAAGATTTTTATGTTGATGTTTTTAAAGACTATTTAAGTTTGGCAGATTTTAATTGTCTTATTCTTCTTACTTACAAATATTCAATAAAATCTCAGGAAAATGTTTTTTATGATTCGATTTTTGAAAAAGAAGAATTCTTTAGTGATATTGATATTGATAAATTCTATAATGCTATACGTGGCGATTTTAGCTTAATTCATGATCAGGGTATATTTTATTTTTTTATATCTTTCTTGTGTAAAATTAAATCTAAAAAAAATGGTTTTTATAATAATTCATTGATAAAGTTATTGGTAAGGTTTGAGGATGATTGTAGCAGTATAATAAATTTTGTTAAAAAAGATTTGCTTGTAATGAATAATAAATTAGATATTAGAAGAAACTTTATGGAGGAAATATCGGAACTCTCTCTAACCGAAATGAATGAAATTGAATTATCTGAATTTGATTCTTGTGTTAAGACGGGGCAGACGAAAATTTTTTATGACTATTTACCCATTAGAGATGTTTATTCCTACAAAGGGGGGGTTGAGTTACTAGCTAAATATTTTGTTAGCGCTAAAAATAACATTCAGGATATCGATACGAAAATAAAATACAATAAAAGTCAAATCGATTATGCAACAGTGATGCTTAAAAAATTAAGTGATATGCGTAAATCAATCCCATTGACCCCACTCGAATCTTGATCTAACATTCTTCTTGCACTGGCAAAATCCAGTGCCGGGATTGATACCCCGTTCTAACCGTAGCGGCCTAAAACACGCACCGCGTGTTTTTTTGTGGCTGGAATCCGCCGTTATGGTGGGTCTTTGTTTGGGCTAGCTTCGGCTAGGCCGTTCCTACGGGCGGTAGTATCAACCTGAATTTAGACTCACCACCTTAATAAGATTGATACCTTGTTTTGGTGGTCAAAATTTTGACCGTAGGAGGCCAAACATGGCTATGCAACTGATTCCGCTTCACACTCGCTCTATCAACGAGCAACCCCTCGATACCGTAAACGCCCGTGATCTTCACACCTTTCTTGAACTAGGCCGCGATTTCAATACTTGGATTAATGCTCGTATTAAACGGTATGGCTTTGAATTTGGCGTAGATTACACTTTTATTTCCCAGTCCCCCAAACGGGGGAGCGGGAATCGTGGCGCAACGAAAGAGTATTTCGTCACCCTAGATATGGCAAAAGAACTGGCCATGGTCGAACTGAATGACAAGGGCAAACAAGCCCGCCGCTACTTCATCGACTGCGAAAAACAACTCCACGAGCAAAAATACCTTCCCGCCACAACAACCGACAAAACCAGCTTCCAAGAAACAGAAAAGTACCAAGTCCTCAACGATATGGTCAAAGCCATGAAACTGGAAAGCAACCCTGTCGTCATCCCCTCTAAGGAACTCGTCGACCTAATCCAAGCCGTCCGCATGTACCAAACCCAAATCGCCCAACTACGCACACCAGACTGGGTAAACGACAACATCACCCGTGTCAAAGATCTCGCCCAACGCAACTTCACAGACTTTTAAACGACAGGCACAAAAAAGCCCACTAATATGGGCTTTAGTTGTTGTTTTTAAATGCTTTTGGCGTTAATTTCATTAACTTAAGTTGATGGTAGTAGCCATCATTATAAGTAACTATTTATGTTAATTAATTTAGAGGGACGCTATGTTTGAACAACTTAGGGAAAAGTATCAGGAGCATGCGGATAGACTTGAAGCTTCATATATAAAATCAAATGAACTTGGGCTTTCGCCTTCATATCTCCCTTATAAAGAGTTTGATGAATCCATTTTAGATAATTTATATCGAATCGTTGATATGGTTAATCCTCTCTTAAACTATGACAATGTGCCAGGTGCCTGCCTGTATGCCCATTGTGAGTTAAAAAAAGCTTTTGCACTTTACGGGTACCATTCTGAGTTGGTTTTTGGAGATGTTCTTGTAAATGGAGTTCCCTATATGGATTGTGATATTGCAGATCTAGAATCTCAGTTAAGTGAAGGAATTACCAATAAAGCTCAAAAGGTGCATTGTTGGCTGTTGTTAGACAGCGGTTTGTTTTTTGACGCAACAGTAATTAGAGACGTGATTGGCGGAGAGAGTGCCGGTGAATTATTTGGTTTTGGTTTTTCGCTTTATGATGAAGGCATTGTTTTTGAGCATAAAGCGATGTTGGTAGGTGAAGAATTTATTCGAAAAACAAATCCTTTGGTTCATAAATAGAACCAATACAAATGAGCCCTAGTACAAAAAGCTCAATAGTATGGGCTTTTTGTACAGTCAGTGTTTCTTATGAGAACTTATTCGTCTATATCTCGTCCACAAATTCTGGATAATCAATAAACATATTTCGGTTCCCTTGTAATTTCTCTGCGCGATTTTTCGACCCTTCAGACTGACGCAGCTAAAGCCTCTTTAAGCTCATCTTGTAACTGCTCTAAACGCTCCGCTACGATGTGCTGATTGGCTTCTGGAATAGCTGAGATATCAGCAAGGGAAATGCATTCTAGATCGGTGAGAAGTTGTTGTAAGTGTTCCATATTGTCTCCTTGACGTTGAATTCGTCCATTCCTCGGACGTGATTAATCATTACATAACACAAGGGTATTTTGTATCGAAATGCTACAAAACAGAGAAGAAATTTTTATGGAATGCTAAAAAAATGCTAAAACGAAAAGATAGGGTATGTAATTTATTGAAAATTAAAGAGTTTCTTTAAGGTTTGTCCAATCCATCATTGGTGCGATGGAAAATCGACGATCAAGCTTATTGCTTGGGTTTATTTGGGTTACCCCGTTATCTAGTGACATGCTTCTACTATCGAATTAATTCAAAAAAGCGTCGCGACATAGGGAAATGACTCCCTGCGACATAGTACAGACATTATGTCATAAAATTACAAGATATCTAAGAGACAAGGCCATCTAGTTTTTTAATTTAGTGAAGTTCAGGTTAGGTAAGCGACGGCGGTTGGGCCGCGATGGCACGATAGGGTCAAAAGCCGATGAGGCAAAAAATGGATCAACAGAACCTCGCTTTCCCCCAGCTCCATTTTTTCCCAAGAATAAACATCTAATATCCATTAAATATGCAAACTGTGCTTATGGGGTTTTATCCTTGTCTCATGTCCTTATAGTGGTAGTAAGACTTTAGAAGTGATACGCGTTTGTTTACGCGTTTGTTTACGCGTTTGTTTACGCGTTTGTTTACGCGTTTCGCTCCTTAAAACGTTAAAGGAGGCAAGTTATGAATAAGACACTAATTATTGGCGCAAGTGGTCAAATCGGTCAGTTGGTCACGAAGACGCTGGCAGAAACCGGTGAGCCTGTTCGTGCTCTGGTGCGTAACAAAAGTAAGCTGGATCACATTAAGGGCGGCGAGCTTGAGATCATGGAAGCGGATTTAGAGGGTGACTTTAGTCAGGCTTTTGATGGTATTGATAATGTGATTTTTGCTGCTGGCTCTGGTGGTTCAACAGGTGCTGATAAGACCTTGTTGATTGATTTATGGGCAGCTAAGAAAGCCGTGGATTATGCAAAAGCAGCCAATGTTAAGCAGTTTATTATGGTGAGCAGTATTGGTGCTGATGATCCTGAGGCAATAGAGTCAGATATCAAGCCTTATTTGGTTGCTAAACATATGGCAGATCAATATTTGATGGCGTCAGGTGTACCTTTTACTATTGTTCGTCCTGGCCCATTAACGAATGATGAAGGCCAAGGGAAAATCACTATAAAAAGACCAAATAGCAGAGAGGAAATGGCGATTCCGCGTGCTGATGTTGCTAAATCGGTTTTATTTATCCTAAGCAAGGATGACTTGAATGGTAAGATATTCGAGCTGTTTGGTGGTACTTATGATGTTGATAATGTTCTTGTCTAACAGCGTAGGCTTATTAGAATAGCCAAAAGAGCCCTAATGTGAAGTGACTCCGAATAGTTGGAAGACGACATTGGGGCTCTTTTGTATTTGTTGCTTTTATTTGGATCTTTATTGAGCATTTAAGCTTCTCAGTAAATAAAATTGCTAAGCAGGTTGGTTTTCTTTGAACTGTTCGCTGTAAGTTTCCAGTAGTTTTTCTGCTTGAATACGTTTGTAAATTTCTTCACGATGAACGCTTATTTTTTGCGGGGCTTTGATGCCGATGCGAACTTGAGTGCCTTGTACTCCTAATACAGTGACTTCCGTATCATCGCCGATATTAATGGTTTCACCGGGGTGTCGAGTAATGACTAGCATAATTCCTATCCTTTGGTTGTTGTCGACACTTTTAAAATACAATTTATGTTGTTAATGTGTCAACAGCTTAAGGTGCTTTTCTTGTTTAATAGGCCAAACGTTACGTTAGTATGAAGCAGGGGGGTTGTAAATGGTCTAAAACAAGATTCGGGCTTGGGTGACAACACCTATGACTGTTAGGTCATTGGGGACTTCAATTGGTCTATAGTTCGGGTTGAGTGGTGTTAGATAAGTTCGGCCAGCGTCGATGACTAATTTTTTAAATGTCACGTCTTTGCTGTCTGCTACTTTTGCGATGATCAAATCACCATTCTTGGCTGTTAAGCTAGGTTCAACCAGAATTAGGTAACCTTCGGGAACGCTTGCGCCAGAAGGTGACATCATACTGTCTCCTATGACATTTAGCCAAAATGCTGATTTCGATGTGGATTCTGGTGTTTCTATCCAGTCAAATTTTCTTTCGTCTAATTCAGCAATATTCGGCCATTGAGCTGCTTGTTGCGTTGTAATTATAGGTCTTAAATTAGTTTTTAAGGATTGTGAAGAGCTGTTGTTATTGGTGTAGCTAGAAGCACTTTCTCTTACTTCACTGGCTGTTCCCAGTAATAACCATTCTGCATCACAATGTAATGCCTTAGCTAAATTGAGTAGCCTACGTGGATTTTGTGTTCTGCCGTCTTCAATTTTTTGCAGCGACTGTTGGGATATGCCAACGAGCTTCGCTAACTCGGCTTGGGTCAGTCTTAGGTCTGTTCTTTTTTGTTTAACGCGTTCTGCAATAGTCATAAGCGAATAATTACAACTTTATCTGTATTTGACAAACAATAAAAACTGTCATCAAATACAGTAAAGGTTGTTAAGGAGGTTATATGTCAGCCATTGCAAAAGCAGTCGAAATTGTAGGAAGCCAAACTGCACTCGCGCAAATTTTAGGAGTTAAACAAGCGCATGTCTGGAATTGGTTACATATCCATAAGCGTTCACCTGCGAAATACATACGGCGTATCTCGTTGGCTACGGCAGGGGAGGTCAGTGAAAGTGATTTGCTTAGGGATCATGAGCTCTAGTTTGATGTTTGTTATAGGAGATTAATCTCTCGTCTTTACAAAAATTTGCTAGTTTATTCGCGTGCTTTAAAACATACTGTACGAATATACAGTTTGGGTGTTTTTACTATGCGCGTTTCTTATCTTGGTACTTCTGAGTCGGCTGCTTTCATTGCGGCAAACAGTGTTCGAATTCCACTTTATTCTGAGCCAGTGAAACCTTCGGATCTCAGTAAGCAGCCTGAAGACAAGTCTGTGGATCTGAATGCTTTGTGTATTCCTAATCCTACAGCAACTTTTTTTGTGCGTGCTCAAGGTGAGCCGATGGAAAGAGAAGATATTCAAACAGGTGATGTACTGGTTGTGGACCGATCATTAACTGCGCGTCATGGAGACATTGTGATTGCATTTGAACATGGAAAGATGGCGGTAATGACGTTGGAACTAAAACCAGACGTGCTGCTTCGTCCTAAGAACAAAGCTTACGCTGCAAAAAAAGTTACGCCAGTTGTTGAAAATGAAGTATCTAGTTTAGAAGTATTTGGTGTTGTAACGAGTGTGGTGCGTCAATTAGAGCGTGGTGAATAACTTCGTTTTTGATAGCTCTATCTATTAGTTCTACTTCTAATAGTTCTACTTCTAATAGTTCTATGTCTAGTAGTTCTATGCCTAATAGATAATGTTAGTTAATAAAAAACGCCTTTCACTACTTAATAATGAAAGGCGTCGTGGCCATCCGGCCTAGTGTTTTACCGTCACCTTAGAGCCATCTAAGGTGACGGTCTGGTCATCCGTCGCTCGGTTGTTCTCCTGGTGGTATTTGAGCTTTTCCTTTCAGATCACTTTCTAAGTCTTTGTTACCAGCTAATGGACGAATGTGTCCGTTATCGCGGTAGAAACCAATATCTTTTAAGTAATGGTCATCAAGCTGACGAAACAATTGGTTGGTGCGACGAGCTTCAAAATATTCTTTAGCGGCGTTGAATAGGGCGATGATACTCATAAGTTTTCTCCAAAATAATAGTTTTGGCGGAACTTACGGGGTGATTTCTTACAGAGGTGACCGCGTAAATTCCGCGGTCAATGGTGTATTACACAGGCATTGAACGCGTGGACAAAGTTTTACGTACTCGATTATTAATGCGAATAGCCAAAGGGGAAGTAGAATGATTTAGCGTATATGTAGTCATCTTGCTTCTCCTTAACTTTGTGTTCTATTGGTTGCGTTATGCATTGTGTAATTTTTGCTCTTTTTCGAGCTTTTTTATTGAGCCTTTTTTTGTGACTTATGTCAATCATTTATATTGATATATCTTTTATTTTTTTTACATTACCAATGCCTTCATGATGTGAAAAAAACAGTTTGTTTGTAGCGGTATTGTCGGTGTTTTTTGCTGTACAATTCGTCGCGATTTTCTTGTCCTTTTTTGTAGTTAATAATGTAGTAAGTGACCCCATGGCGACGAAAGCAACAATTTATAAAGCATCGGTTCAAGTGTCCGATATGGATCGAAACCATTACCAAAGTTATGAATTGACCTTGGCATTACATCCTTCTGAAACTGAAGAACGCATGATGGTGCGTTTAGCGGCGTTTGCTTTATTGGCTGACGAGAAAGAAGGCGGCGAGCAATTAAGTTTCAGCAAAGGCATTAGTACTGAAGACGAACCAGATCTTTGGCAGAAAAATTACTCAGACGAAATTCTGCTTTGGGTAGAGTTGGGTCAGCCTGACGAGAAGCGTTTACGTAAAGCTTGTGGTCGAGCTCAGAAAGTGATCGTCGTTAATTATAACGATAAGTCCGATATTTGGTGGGAACAAAACAAAGGCAAAAATAGTCGTTTTGATAACATGCGAGTCTTGCAGTTCCGCGAATCTCAAGTTGAGGCGTTGGCGAAGATCTGTACTCGATCTATGCAATTGAACGTCACTATTCAAGATGGCGAAATGTGGATCTCTGGTGAGCTAGGCGAATGCGCAATGACGCCAATGTGGCGAGGCGAGCAATAAGCTCACCTCGTTTCGGTCGATTGATTTGCTTTTTTAGCTAGGCTTTATGCAAAGTACGTTGAAACAAAGCCACCGCTTTGTTGTAGCATTCTAAGGCGAGAGCTGGATCGTAACGATCGCCTCCGTCGCGCATGAAAGCATGCTGTCCGTTGAATTCATGCCAAGTGAATAGGCGGTCAGTATCGATCAATTGCTGATAAATCTTCTGACGTCCTTCTGTTGATACATGGGGATCTTGTTTGCCCCATACCATCGTCAATTCCCCTTGAATTTCTTTCGTGCGAGTAAAAGAATCATTGCCTTCGTCGCAAGGAATGGTATTCGAATGAATATCAGTAGCGTACAAGCAGAAAGATGCTTGAATACGAGGGTTTAAGGCTGCACGATAAGCCAAATGACCGCCCAAGCAAACGCCCATGGAACCAAATTGACCAGTGCAATAATCTTGCTGTTCGAAATATTCGAGCATAGCTACAGTATCGCTGTCATGAGCTTCTAGTGTTTTAGTGAATTTGTCTGCGTTGCCTTTGTCTTTGCCTTCATCGTCATAGCCTAATACTGTGCCGATTGGATTAAGTTCATGAAGCACTTCTGGCACAATAACTACAAAACCATGGCCAGCCATTATGGCTGCAGAGCGTGCAATCGGTGCGGTTTGTTGGAAAATTTCAGAATAAAAAAAGATACAAGGAAAGCGCCCTTCGGCCTGAGGACGATAAACGGTGCAGCGCATAGTGCCTGTTGGCGTGTTAATATCTTGATCGTGACGTTGAATGATCATGGTTTTCCTTAAAGTGATTTGTAATTTTCCTACATGATATTCGACCCAATCATGATGAGCCAGCCACAAAGCTCTCAAATAGACCCAAAAGTTCCCAAATATAGACAAAAGCCAAATTTAACCAACGAGTAGAAAGAACCCGTGCGAATTTTATTGATCAGTGCCTACGAAGCCAGCAGCCATAAAGCTTGGGCAAATACCTTGATGAATGGTTTAAGTCAGCATGATTGGAGTTATTTGTCTTTGCCTGCTCGGCATTTTGCATGGCGGATTCGTGGTAATGCCATGAGTTTTGCTTTTGACCCGAAATTTAAGCCGATACTGGAAAAGCCTTATGACTTGGTTATTGCCACGTCAATGACGGATTGTGTTGGTCTAAAAGCCTTTTGCCCTGATTTGCAAAACCTACCTTGGTTGCTGTATTTCCATGAAAACCAATTTGCCTATCCTGCGAGTGATAAACAGCAAGGTCTTATCGAAATGCAAATGGTTACTTTGTACAGTGCCTTGGCGGCTGATTTGTGTGTATTTAACAGCCAATTTAACAAAGCCTCGTTCTTTGCTGGTGCTCGCGCCTTGTTAAAAAAACTGCCTGATTATGTCTCACCAGATTGGTTAAATGGCGCTGAAGCAAAATCTCAAGTTCTTCCTGTACCTTTGGATATGCTTGTTTCTATGGAGGCTTTGGTTTCGGCAGAAGAAAGCACGAACTCGAAATCACAACCAGGGCGAATAAAGTTAGTTTGGTCGGCACGTTGGGAATTCGACAAAGGGCCAGATCGACTGCTGGCTATTTTAGAAGAATTAGAACATCGCAAACTAGATTACGAAATTGCCATTTTAGGCGAGCAATTTCGTTCCACGCCAAAAGAATTTAATCAGATTCAAGCCCAATTTTCCCATCGTATTAGCCAGTTCGGTTTCGCACCAAGTCGAGCGGATTATCTGCGCTTTCTTTCATCATCAGGCATTGTGCTCTCTACCGCTTTACATGAATTCCAAGGTCTTGCGGTACTAGAGGCGGTTACTCTTGGTTGTGTGCCAGTGTTACCAAATCGGCAGGTTTACCCAGAGCTGTTCGGCAAATATCAGAACGGGAAGCACCACAACGAAAAGGACCGGAACGAAAAACAATACCTTTATCAAAGTGATCTAAACAACATACCGCAAGAAGCAAAGAACGCAGTGGATTTGATTCAATATATTGTTGCAAATGATGTAAAAGCCCCGGATGTGAGCCAGTATCAAGCTAAAAATTTACTGGTGAAGTATGACGAACTGGTTGAAAAGAAGGGTAGTTCAACTCGTCTATAAGAGTTCTGATATGGCGTTAGGATAAAACTATATTGGTTGCGCAATTTTCATGCTATGTATAGACAACCTTTCTTTGGTTACTCTTATTCAAATTTCTTTTTCCTATAAGTACGCCTATCTATTTTGGATTGATATGACTCAAAATAGCGCATAAGTCTTTATGTTGCGCTTATTCTGTGCGATATTTGCTCTGTTAGCGTTGAAAAATAAAAACAAACTTATCTTAATCTCAAGTGAATAGGCTTTATTGCGATATTTTAATATGTATATACATGTTGGTATATATGTTGCTATTTATCTTGTGATTAATAACGTTCTCATAGGAAGTCCTCATATGAATGCTACAGATTCAAAGTCCGGAGTTGTGTCTCCGTTGTCTCTTCTTAAACTCATTGCTTATAGTTGTATTGGTATTTTTGTCTTTTTCATTCCGATCAGTATTGGTGGAAAAGAAACGATCCCGCTTGATCATATTGTGTCGTGGCTTAGAAATGATTACGGTCAAATGGCCGAGGTTTACGCTATTTTGGTAGTCTTAGCCGGTGGTGCTTATCCTTTTATTTCGGGTAACTGGCGTACAAGTAAAACTCAAACCGTATTGTCTATTTTTAAAGTGTTGGGTGTTGTTACTGCTGTAATGGCATTTTTCTCTGTTGGCCCAGCCTTCTTATTCGAGAAAGACATGCTGCCTTTCTTGTTCAGTAAGTTGGTTGTACCTGTTGGTTTGATCGTGCCTATTGGTGCGGTATTCCTCGCATTTTTAATTGGTTACGGGCTGCTTGAATTTGCAGGTGTGCTTTTACAGCCGATTATGAAGCCGTTGTTTAAGACGCCGGGTAAGTCTGCGATTGATGCGGTTGCATCGTTTGTAGGCAGTTATTCTATTGGTTTGTTGATTACCAACCGAGTTTATAAGTCTGGTCAATATTCCGCGAAAGAAGCGGCGATTATTGCTACTGGCTTTTCCACTGTGTCAGCGACTTTCATGGTAATTGTGGCGAAAACATTGGGTTTGATGGATGTTTGGAACGTATTTTTCTGGGCAACCTTGTTGATTACCTTTGTGGTAACGGCAATCACTGTACGACTTTTCCCGCTTAGCAAAATGGATGACACAGCAGAAAGTCGTGAAGTGGAAAAGTTCCAGCATTCTCGTTTTAAACAGGCTGCCTTAGAAGGGCTTGAAGTTGCGAGCAGTGCAAATCCACTTGCTCGTAATATCCTGCAAAACATCAAAGAAGGCATGTTAATGGCAATGAGTATTTTGCCTTCCATCATGTCTGTCGGTTTGTGTGGTTTGTTATTGGCGAAATACACACCAGTGTTTGAATGGATTGGTTACCTGTTTTACCCATTCGCGTGGATCGCACAATTGCCTGATCCAATGATGGTTGCTACCGCGTCGGCTACTGGTTTGGCGGAAATGTTCTTGCCAGCTTTGATAGCAGCGAAAAGCGTATTTGTTGTTAAGTTTGTGGTTGGCGTGGTGTCGATCTCATCCATACTTTTCTTCTCTGCGTCGATTCCTTGTATTTTGTCGACCGAGATTCCGTTGAACATTAAGCAAATGCTGATTGTTTGGTATCAGCGAGTCGCTTTGACAATTCTGCTAGCCTCGCCAGTGGCGTTTTGGGCGGAGCAATTTATTAAGTAAATACTTAACTAAAAAAAGCGAAATAAAACACGCTAAATTGACACCATGTCATCAATTTGGTGTGTTTTATTCTTTCTTGCAAAATGTCGAATTTCTTCAATTAATACAGGCCTGCAGTCGTTAGGATTGAGCTTCAAATTTATTCTTTGGAGGTCTCAAAATGTTAAAACGCATCAACTATTATGCCGCTGCGCCACAAGCGTTTGAGCTTTTGCTTAAGCAAGAAGAAGTCTTAGGCCAGCAATTTGCACAGATACCAAGCCTAGGTAAGACTATCTTAGAACTAGTGAAGCTTCGCGTATCACAGATTAACCAATGTGCCTTTTGTTTGGATATGCATAGCACGCAAGCATTAGAAATGGGCGAGACGTATGAACGAATGATTGCTTTGAGTGCATGGCAAGATTCTCCATTATTTTCAGATCAAGAACGTCAAGCCTTGGCTTGGGCGGAGCATCTTGTTGCAGGTCATTCAGTTAATGATGCTCATTACGAAGAAATGCTAGCCAATTTTGGGGAATCTGGATTAACCTATTTGACCATTGCTATAAATGCTATTTCTAGTTGGAATCGAATTGTAAAAGTCTTTAAACCTGAGGTTGGTAGTTTTCGCTAAATAAGCTGTTTCTGCTTACCAGTAAGTTAGAGGATTAACATGTCATCGCCCTTGTTGTTTGATATCCATTTTCCTCAAGGGCATCTTGCTTTGTGGTTGCAAGCTATCTGGTCGGCACAGGTTCCAATAAATCAGCAAGGTGTGACTCGCCGTTTGGTTGCGGATGCCGGTAGTGGCATCTTGTTTAATCTTGGAGTGCCAGTGCTGATCGATCAGCAAGAATTCCAAGATCAGGTGATGTTCCAAGCAACTAATCAACGTGCTCATCTCATTCATTTATCATCTGGAACAGATCTAATTGGGGTGCGTTTTCAGCCCGGAATGGGGCGCTTATTTCAGACAAAATTGGCAAAACAAGAAGACACGACTGGTCCACTGCAAACGTCTGAATTTATTCAATCTTTATTGGTGCAATTAAAAGACTGTTTGAATGCTCAAAAGCGTATAGATTTATTGGATAAGGCTTTTTACCAAAGGGTTTCTAGTATGATCGATATCCATGATCCTGTGCGGAAAGCCGTAGAGTTGTTACAACAATCTTCCCGAGTTGATTTGTTAGATGTGCTTCCACTTAGCCAGCGCCAAATAGAGCGCCAGTTTCAGCACCGCTTGAGTATGTCGCCAAAATACTTCCAACGATTGAGAAGAGTGCGGGCTGTTTTGCTGGCTTTAAAAGAAGGGAAAAATCACACCCTACTAGCGGAGCTTGCTATCGAATACGGTTTTTCTGATCAAGCTCATATGACGCGTGAATGCCAATTAATCGCAGGTATTACGCC
>NZ_NHTT01000014.1:0-104691 GCF_002806845.1 Marinomonas sp. ef1
GAGGCGTCCTTAAGGAAGACATCGAGGTTGGCAAATTAAACACTGGTAGCCAATTCAAAAGTCTTTTACTATTAATAAAAACTCTAACACTAGAAGCAAAAAAAACGAATAACTGCCTGAAAAACTTTAAACTTAGGACTATCATATAAAATGGAAAAAGAAAAGCTGGCTGATGTTTATAAAAAGTTAAAAAGCACTTCTAATTTAATAATTGAAGTCACTGAAGAAACCCAAAATTATATTGAGGACTCTGCCAGAAAGTATGATCTTTTGGATGTATCTGACTTCTGCATTGTCACGTTCACTGCTATAACGCTCTTCGCTACTGTGCCAGCTTATATTTCATTTTATTATGACTTTCTAGTAGAATCAGAACCTTTTATCCGAAGCGCTCTTTCAAAAAGAGATTATATTAGCTCTCATATATATGTAAAATTCTCTAGCTTATTTGTTTCTCTATCGGTGCCTTTATATACTTTAGTAATGCCATTTATAGCATCCGCTAGATTTACTAATGATATAAAACCCGTAAAAAAGAATTTCACCTATTACTCATATACATTTTCATTAAACTATTTCACGTTCCTAATACCGCTTATTTTTTTATTTAGCTATGAAATATTTTCAGATTCCACTCTTGAAAAATTACTATTTATTTGGTTATTTATACCTGGAGCGTTATTCTCAATCGTACCATCTATTTTAATGTTAATGTTTTTCATCTTTATTTCAAATTCAATTAGTAAAAAAGGTAATAAATCACACTTAACCCCATATAAAATAATTTATGAATTAATATTTCTATTAACTGAAATTAAAAAATATGATCAGAAAAATACAAAATTTGAAACAAAGAAGAAACTTATCAAAAGATTAGATAATTTATCAAAGTTAGTTAAAAAAATGAATCTGTATTTTGAGACTACAGGTCCTTTAAGCACACACATAGAAGATCATTTTTTGGCTTCATCGAAGTATGTAGAAAGCTTAAAACTATATATTTTACTTCCAGAAAGTAACTCTAAAAAAATGTTACAAAGAAAAACAGAATCACTTCTGAACACATTTCTATCAGGGAACTATTCAGACCTAAACAAAATCCCTATCAATTTTTTTCAATCAGAAGAAAAATCAAAAAAATCAAGCAATTTAAAACGATTACTTTCAGTACTTTCAATGACAACAATCATATCCATCCCATTAATAGTATGGACAGTAGTGATATGGATATACAAACCAGAAATCCCTCCTGAAATAAAAAACATGCTTCCAGTTATTTATAGTATTTGGTGTTTGATGGCGATTTTTTCATTTTCTGAAAAATTAGCACCTGAAACTAAAAGTTTGGTTTTTGATGTATTTAAATTACTCCTGAATAAGAAATAGCTTATGCTGCGGATTTCTTCAACCGCTCTATCAGTCTCATCGCTCCGTCTTTGTTTTTGGTTCTATCTGGATAGATGAGGTAGTAGGCTTTTCTTAGGGGAAGTGTGATTGGGCTGAGTGTGATGAGTTGCCCTGTTTTCAGGGCGTTTTGGATGAAGAGTCCTTGGCCGAGTAGTAGGCCTTTGCCTTGTATGGCGGCGTCGATCGCCATGCTGGAGAGGTTGAATTGTGGGCCTTTGTTGGGTTTTCTGTTGCGGTAACCTGCGGCGGTTAGCCAGTCTTGCCAGTTGGGTAGGTATGGATTCTCGTCGCCCCAGTCGATATGGATCATTGGTTTTTCAAGTAATGCATCTAAATCCCCCTGCGCTATTCCGTTAACGAGTGATGGACTGGCGACGAGGTGTACTTCGTCTTGGAATAGAAAATCGTGGTTTAGTGATTTGTCTTGTTTACCAAAGCTGATGCTTGCATCACAGCGGCTCAAGTTGAAGTCTACCGATGTATGGCTGGCTTCCACTCGTATTTCTAGGTCTGGGTGTTGTTCCATTATGTGCAGTACTTTGGGCATTAACCATAAGCTAGCAACTGAGGGTAATGTGTGCAGTGTAAAAATCCTTTGCTGCTTTAATTGGTCTAGGCTGGCTTGTCCACGTTGCAGGCTTTCAATCGCTTGGTTGGCAAAGTATAGGTATTGCTGACCTGCCTGAGTCAGTTCCACACCCAGTTTTGAGCGTTCAAACAGCGTTGTGTCTAGATGAGATTCTAGCTGTTTTATTTGTTGACTGACGGCCGCTGGCGTTATGCACAAGGCTTTTGCCGTTTTCGCAAAGTTGCCTGTGTGCGCTGCGGTTATAAAAGTGATTAAGCTATTCAGGTTAGGCAGTTTTAACATGATGCTCTCGTAGAATGAAGGCTGTGCAAAACGTGGTCACTTATTAACATTATTGTTAAGCAAAAATTAATGATGAGTGTATAAAATATTGATTTAACTGTTTTGCTAACTTCATTAATCTGGACGATATCCTTGGCAATATAAAAGATCAAAAACTAAAGGGGAACACTAATGTCGTTATGCAATATTATTAATGAGACAACTTACCCTATTGAAGATAATGACTTTAGAGAAGATTGTAAAAAGACTTTGGCAGAAAACGGGGCTTTGGTCTTGCCTGATTTCCTAAATCATAAGGCGATTCAAGCCGTTATTGAGGAAGGCGAGATGAAGAAGAATCTTGCTTGGTATACGAAGTCCACCCATAACGTTTACTTAACGAATGTCGATCCAAGTTATGACGCTGATCATGCGAGAAACAAACAGGTCATTTCGTCTAAAGGCTGTATTACGGACGATCAAATTGATGGCGATTCGCCATTACGACGGCTTTATGATTCGGCTGTATTTCGAGCCTTTCTTGCTAATGTGTTAGATGAAGAGGCGCTGTATAACTACGCCGATAATCTTTCTTCTATCAATTTGCATTACGCCAGCGAAGGCCAAGAGTTGGGCTGGCATTTCGATAACTCGTCATTTGCCATTACTTTGTTAATTCAAAAGCCTAAGGGCGGCGGTGTGTTTGAATACATTGAAAACATGCGTGACGCCGATGCTGGCGAGATGAATTATAGCGGTGTTAGTGAAGTTCTCGCGGGACAGAAAAAAGTCAAAAAATTGGCAATCGAACCAGGTGCTTTGGTGCTTTTCCGTGGTCGAAATGCCATTCACCGAGTCACACCAACACAAGGCGATACCACTCGTATGTTGGCTGTTCTCGCCTATAATTCACAACCTGGAATTGCACTTTCCGAAGCGGCAAGCAAAACCTTTTATGGTCGAGTGAATTAGGAACGTTACGAGCGCTTTAAAGCGCTCGCATCATGACTTTGGCATCTTCGCCGTAACTCTCGTTTGCTTGTTGATTCGTCACTTCAACAAAGCCATGTTTTTGCCAGAATAGTACTGAAATCAATAAAGCGCTTTGGAAACCCGCTGTGGTTAGTCAGTCTTTCAGCTTAGATAAATACGAATGTTCATCACCCAAAATCAAGATACAACTAAGATTACTTAAGGTGTTTCTGAGGAAGTTGAGATCGCCCTAATACAGCAACGATAAGGATGGAGTCAGTTTCTTTGATGTAATACGCAACATGTTTACCCACTGGGAAGTAAAAACCATTGTGGTGTATGTCATCACAAGGCCTTCCTAACTCAGGGTTATCAGCTAGCGTCTGAAAACCTGAAAGTAATGTGGCTTTGTATTTACGCCATTGAGGTTTAAAAGATCAAAACCTAAAGAGGAACACCAATAAGTGTTGGGGTCAGATCAAGAAACTAGAAACACAATGTCACATGATGACAATGAGCATTAGTCAATAAAGCATCACATGATTCGCCAAAATGATTAGTTTTTGATCTGACCCCAAACTCGCCAAACTCGCGAGCAAAAGCGTATGAACTGGGCGTAACGACATCATACAGTTGCCCCAGAGCGGGTAACGACAACCTTTTTGCTGGATCACTGTTTAAAACGCCCGGATGGGGCTTCTCATGGGTACAAAAGTCTAGAAGAGGCAGGCGGTGGGTGTTAACGTTTACGCGCTGGTATAACTATGAACACAAACACAATCAACTTAGGTTTGTGACGCCGCCTCAGCGCCACACGGGACAAGATAAATCGATGAAGACGAAAACGATGAAGACAATCATGATGATGAAGAAAAGAATAGCACAACATCGCGTCGCTCGGCGGTGCTTCTCGACAGGACCCGTGGCAGCGGCTTATGAACTCAAAGTGGACGCGGGGGAGGTGCGACGAGATGACGCGCAAGTCGCTCTGGCGGCAAAATTCGATGCCCTGCACGAGTCTCTTGCCTTGCTCCCACCAGTACCCGTACGCATCGACGATCCGACAGAGAGCAGCGCTACAAGCAGCAATCCACTGTTACTGGCGCGATCTCTGGCATCCGCCCAGTCCTTTCTTCGAAAGAAGTTCCATTTGTGGTTTTTTGGTACACCACCGCGAGGCATGTACATTTATGGACCGGTCGGGGTCGGCAAAAGCTTTTTAATGGATCTCTTTTACGCGTCGGTTACTGTTCCTGATGATGATTCTTGCTGTAATAATAACAGCCATAAACACACAAAGATTACCAAACGCCGCGTCCACTTTCATGAATTCATGCTAGACGTCCATCATCGAATCTTTATCTACAACCAGAAGCACCCACGAGGTGATGCACTTCCCATCATTGCGCAACAATTGGCACAAGAAGCCCAACTCCTCTGTTTCGATGAATTTCAAGTGACAGACATTGCAGATGCCATGATTTTGAAGCGACTGTTTTCACTATTATTGGATTGGAATGTCGTGATGGTGGCCACCTCGAATCGAGCCCCCGATGCCTTGTATAAGGGAGGCATAAACCGCTCCCTCTTTTTGCCATTCATCGACATGTTGAAAGACACGTCCGACATTATTTCCATGGAGGATTCCAAGAAGGATTATCGACTCGAAAGTCGAGCGGATGGTCAATCCTATTTTTGGTCAAACAAGGACGTTCATGGCGATAATAGTATTAATAGGGGCATGCAGGCGCAGTTGGAAGAAATATTTGGTGGCACTGCATCCGGAACTGAGGCCGAGATCATTCCCGTCCTCTTTGGTCGCACCGTCCAGGTCGCCCGATTGAATGACCGGTGCGCCTGGTTTGACTTTTCCGAGTTGTGCTACCAACCGCTCGGGGCGGCCGATTATATTTCCCTCTGCCGCCGATTTCCGGTCATCATCATGGAACGCGTCCCCCAACTGGACGCCAATCACATCAACGAAGCACGACGATTCGTGACCCTCATTGATGCGTGTTATGAATCTCGCACCCGCTTGGTGCTGGCGGCACAAGTCCCGCTCGACGAATTGTTTGTTGATTTTGAAGCGCAAGTCGAAAGCAGTGACGGAGATGAAGAATTGATTGTCAATGAGAAGGGAGGAAACTCGAGTTCCTTTGCGACCACCATGATTCGCACCAAAGAGGGGAAATATTATGAGTGGTCGGCGACGGGTCGAATTGGGGTGTCACTGGCACAATTTTCGTCCGCCAATGATCTCGCCTTTTCCTTTCGACGAGCCGCGTCTCGGTTGGTAGAAATGGGTGGAAAGGAATGGTGACGGCAATGACGAAAGGTCTTTACCTTGCAAACAACTGCACCTATGGCAGAGCAAGGGCTTGCACTAGGCTGTGCCACAAAAGTGGCAGGTTTCAGTCTCCATGCAGGTGTCATGATGAGCAACGCACAGGATAGAAGTAAACTCGAAAGGCTATGCCGTTATATTACCCGCTCTGGAGTGTCGGAAAAAGGTTGAAAAGCGAACCCGGCGCTTTGGTGCTTTTCCGTGGTCGAAATGCTATCCATCGAGTCACGCCAACACAAGGAGAGACCACTCGTATGCTGTCTGTTCTCGCCTATAATTCACAACCTGGAATTGCACTTTTCGAAGCGGCAAGCAAAACCTTTTATGGGCGAGTGAATTAGGAACGTTACGAGTGTTTTAAAGCGCTAGCATCATGACTTTGGCATATTCACCGTAGCTCTCGCTCGCTTGTTGATTCGTCACTTCAACAAAACCGTGTTTTTGCCAGAATAGTACTGAAATCAATAAAGCGCTTTGGAAACCCGCTGTGGTTAGTAAGTCTTTCAGCTTAGATAAATACGAATGTTCATCACCCAATATCAAGGTACAACTAAGATTACTTAAGGTGTTTCTGAGGAAGTTGAGATCGCCCTAATACAGCAACGATAAGGATGGAGTCAGTTTCTTTGATGTAATACGCAACATGTTTACCCACTGGGAAGTAAAAACCATTGTGGTGTATGTCATCACAATGCCTTCCTAACTCAGGGTTATCAGCTAGCGTCTGAAAACCTGAAAGTAATGTGGCTTTGTATTTACGCCATTGAGGTTCGGCAAAATGCTCCACTGTGTAGCTTTTTATCTTAAGCAGATGATCTTGAGCCAATAGGCTCAGTTTGAAGTGTTTATTTTGCATATCGGTGTAGTGAACAATCAAAGAGAGTTTAGAAAAGTCGCACCATCAACCACGACACCGCTGTCGACATCTTTTTTTGCTGATTCAAAACAGTATTTGAGGTAATCGACCTTCATTGCTTCTAGTTCTTCGAAGTCTTTCATCGACATAACAACAACTGTATCTTTACTATTTTTACTAATGATCACAGGCTCACGCTGGGCGCTTAAAAGAAGCTCGCCAAAATTTCGTTTTGCGTCATTTGCCGTTAATGTGTTCATTGTAAAACCCCTCATTCAAAGTTATGAAAAGTATAGCTTATCGTGCGAATCGATTAAAGCGATCGAATCGTGCGATTTTAAAAGTAAAACCTTGTTGAATTTATTCTGCACAATGAACTATAGAAAAGCCAAGACCTAACAAACTATAACTAGATTTTAAGTATGCCGTTTTTCTACTCTTTTGTTTGTCCCTAAGCTTCCTCGAAGCGGCTCCCACAAGAAAGATTCTCTCCTAATAGGTATCTAGCAAGCAAACTAGGCAGATGCAGAGAAAGGCCGCCTTGTATAAGGTGCCGCCATCGCAACAGCTATCGTTGCCGTATTTTGTCGGTTAGAGTAACAGTATGATATTGTCATACTTTTTAAAGCTAAGGGTTCTAGCTATGGGCATGCATAGAAAAACAATCACGCTGACTGAACAACAAAATAATTGGGTAAAGAGTCAAATCGAAAGTGGTCATTTTGGCAATGACAGCGAGTATATCCGTGATCTAATTAGAAAGGATCAACAAGCCAAAGAGCATCTTGCCATTCTTAGGCAGGCTCTCGTTGAAGGCGAATCGAGCGGAGAATCTAAACCACTTGATATATCAGCCATCAAGACGGCAGGTCGCAAAAGAATAGATGCAGCCAAGTAATGCTCAGGCTTAGCATTACACCGAAGGCAGAATCAGACCTAATCGGAATTTGGGTTTATACCTGTGAAGAATCGGACGTTGATCAAGCAGATACTTGCATTGATCAGTTGGAAACAGAAATGAAACAATTAATGAATCACCCATCTCTCGGTACCAATTATGCCCATGTTTTCCCAGGATATCGTCGATTACTACTTGAACATCATGCTGTTTTTTATCAAGTACTTGAAACTGAAATACTTGTTGTTCGTATATTACACGAGGAAATGGACGCCCCCGAACGACTTCTTGATTAGCGACAGTTATAGATAGTTTACGTAATCAAGCTCCGAGCTCACTTTGCGGAACCAGATGATGAGACCAAACACCTTAAAGCGCTCGCATCATGACTTTGGCATCTTCACCGTAACTCTCGCTAGCTTGTTGATCCGTCATTTCAACAAAGCCGTGTTTTTGCCAAAATGGTACTGAGTCTTGTACAGAAACCAGTAAGGCTTTTTGAAAGCCAGACGAGACTGCAGTATCAAGTAAATGCTTAACCATTTGAGAGCCCACTCCCCTTCCCACGGCACGTTTTGATAGTGCTAGGTCGTGCAGAAACAATATAGGGCCATGGCTTCCTTCTGGTAGAGGTTGGTATAATTTGGGCGGCGTTTCACCGTGCCAAGCATGAGCCAATAAATATCCCAATATGTTCTTTTCTTGCCCGCTTTGCTCTTCTAGCTCACTTTTTTCTTCTAACCAGCTTCGTTCTCCTAAATAGGCAAAACAGCAGTCTGGGGATTGCTGCCATTTGCTTTGCAGTACTTCTAGGCTTTCAGGTTCGATTGCTGAATAGGCTTCAGCTTGGATATTTAGTATTTCAGCCCACATGGTTTGGGTAATTGGCTGTATCGGCATGATCGTCCTTAAATGGTGGCATTTGTCTCTGATGCACCTTATTTTTCTATTTCGTTTAAGTCAATAATGACACTAATACTCTTTCCATTTTTTAAACGGCCAAACTGCCTATATTCAATAAACAAAAGCCTCGACGAACATTAATCAGACAAAAGCGTTTACAGTTGGCCGATTAGAAATTAAATTAGTCGCGCTCATTTTCTTCAGAAAATAGTTCTCTCTAAAAGGCATTCAGCTGTGACTAAAGCACTGAACCTTTCCTCCCAAATACAAAATGTGGAAGCTATGAACGAAAAAGTTACGAATGTGCCTAATACGCCACCATTCAAGGTGATTGGTATTGCCTGTGTAGTGTGTCTAATCTTGGGCTTTGGAATTCTGAATCCTGGTAGTTTGCCAATTAACTCTGTGGTGTTGGCGATTGGACTGATGATTTTCCTTTGTGTTGCGCGAGTTCCTGTCACTATTGCTCTAATCGCTTCCGCTTTGGTGGGTGGTTTGCACAGTGGGCTTTCCACTCAAGAAGCCATTGCGGCGATCAATGACAATTTGTTGGTCGGTTCGCAAGTCGGTATGACCTACATTATGGTGGGTGCTCTTGCGGTTGCTCTTGCTCGCAGCGGTGTGCTCGATTTGCTCGCTAGAAAGTTGGTGAGCATGCTGGGCAATGAAGATACTCGCCACCAAAACAAAGTGAAGTGGCTGCTTTATGGAATTTTCATGGTCGCTTCGATCTTATCTCAAAATGCCGTACCAGTTCATATCGCTTTTATTCCTGTGATGATTCCGCCTCTTTTGGTTATTTTTAATAAGCTGCGTATTGACCGTCGCGCTATTGCTTGTATTTTGGCGTGCTCAATAAGTTCTAGTTATTTATTACTGCCTACAGGCTTTGGGGCGATTTTCTTAAATGAAATTTTGTTGGCAAACGTCAATGAGGTCGGCTCTGCATATGGTCTAGCGGTAACGGCTGACATGGTCCCGAAAGCCATGTTTTTGCCTGTTATGGGCATTCTTGCCGGTATGTTGGTGGCGATATTTTTCTCTTACCGCAAACCTCGTGACTACACGACAAATGAAGCGGCTCAGCAGCATCTTGATAAAACCAAAGACACTGTGTTGAAACCCTTCCAGCTGGTCATGACACTAATCGCTATATCAGTCACTTTAGTGTTCCAAATCACGTTTGATTCGCTGCTTGTGGGTGCCATGATAGGTTTTATGATTCTATCGATTTCAGGCATATTTCGTTGGAATCAACAGGATGATGTCTTCACTGAAGGCATGCGAATGATGGTGCAGATTGCGGTAATTATTACCATCGCGTCTGGCTTTGCGGGTGTGTTAGAAGCGACTGGGGAAATCAAACCTTTGGTACAAGCTTCCGCTGAAATGATCGGTGATCACAAAGCTTTAGCAGCGGCTATCATGTTGATTGTTGGGTTGTTTATTACGATTGGCTTTGGTGATTCATTTGCCAGTGTGCCAATTCTAGCGCCTATTTATATTCCTCTCGCACTAACTTTAGGCTTCTCGCCAATGGCGGCGGTTGCATTGTTGGGTGCGTCTGCAGCACTGGGTGATGCGGGCTCACCAGCTTCAACTATTACTCTTGGCGCGACCTCTGGACTCAATGCCGATGGTCAACATGATCACGTTCGCGATTCGGTTATTCCTACCTTTATGCACGCTAACTTCGGCATGATGATCTTTGCTTGGATTGCCGCCATGATTCTGTAAGGCATGTATCCCCTTCTTTGACTCCTGTACGAAAAGGCTAAAGTACAAAAAACTAAAGTACAAAATACCTTTTCAACAGCAATATTAAGCCCCAGAGACGGGGCTTTGTTTCCTAAATGACACGAAGAAGAGAAGGTGTTATCAGCAGCAAAAATAGTGACACTATCAAATCACTCTTTAGCTGTCGTACTAACAGCAGAAGCAAAATACGCCATAATTTCTGCTCTAGTCATTTCTTTCGTTTCATTAGAAAAACAATAGTAATCAGGACGTTGATCGCTGAAATATTGCATGTCCATTTCAATACCATCAAGGTTTGAGAAAATACCTACCGACATGTTGTAAGCGCCGCTTTCTTTCAACTTATAAAATAAATGCGTACCGCATTCTGCACAAAAACTCCGTGAAGCCCATGCCGAAGAATCATACTCTTTGATGTGGTCTTGACCTTCAATAATCACATCAGTACCGCATTGAACCGCAAAAAAAGGCGCACCACTCCACCCACGACAAGAATCACAGTGGCAAACGGTGAATTTTGGATTAATCTGATTGGCCATAATGGTCACCGCGCCACATAAACACTGTGCTTTTGCTTTTAGCATTAGGCTACTCCTCATTAAATAAAAGCTTTTGAATGTATGTCTCAATACATTTTATGATCACCTAATGACAGCCCTATGTCAGGGGTAAAACTTATTTATAATAACGATGAAACCATCAACCATAACGACAAAAATAGTCTTCTAGCGTCATATCGTGGGGCGCAAATGTTTCGGAGAGTAAATCAAGGTTTTGTATTCTGTCTAAGCGGAAGTTTCTAAAATCTTGTCGTAAACGACACCATGCAACCAGTATCCAGCTATTTCTCGTGCTTAATAAAGCAAAGGGTTCAATACGTCTTTGCGTCAATAGACCGGCTTCATCCGTGTAGCCGATATCAATGAGAAAAAAGTTCGTTAACGCGCATTGTAGCGTCGATAAATTATCGCTGTTTTTCTCTTGCATCTTCATTTGGCTAAATTGCGTTCGTTCAGAGAGAAGATTAACCTTCGCTTTGCTCTCACTATTGAGCGACGACTTAATTTTATCAATGGCATCAGAGTAATCTTTTACCAGCGAAGAATCCTTATTATGAAGTACCAACTGCTCAACCATCACCAAAGCATTAGCCTCGTTTTCGGTAAACATAATAGGCGGCAAACGATAGCCGTCTACCATTCGATAGCCTTTACCTTCTTCTGTATAAATAGGGATACCCGAGCTTTCTAATGCTCGAATGTCTCGGTAAATCGTCCTGACACTTACAGAAAACCGAGCCGCCAACTCAGTCGCCGTAACTAACGATTTCGCCTGTAATTGTGTCGCAATCGCGGTTAACCGCGAAAGTCGTTTTACATCACCGTCACCCAAAGTACTTTCCCCATTTAAAGATCTGAAGTCTTGATGCTTGCGTATTATTAGCTAAGTTCTAATGTTGAATTTAAAGTATAAGCCCAAATTATAAGCTGCTATTAACCTAAAAGTGATTTTTCCATGTTTGTGATCAAACTCTTTCTTGCCTTGATTCTTGTGCTTGTTCTAGCGGTTTATATCGTTAACCTGAACATTATGTCCAAAGTTAATCCCATCAAGGAAGTCACGTCCGCGCCTTATAAAGACGCTAAGTTTCACAATACTGCACCGCGTAAGCCTATGTCTTTTGCAGACACGGCTACTTTGTGGGTGCGCTTTTTTACTGAGAAAAAAGTCGATACTACGCCAAACATCAATATTCCGGTACGTGCTGTTAGCCGAGTAGATTTAGATATGCTGAGTAATGATACGCTGCATCTGGTTAAGCTTGGGCATTCTTCTATTTTGCTCAAGGTGTATGGCGAATATTGGCTGATTGATCCTGTATTCTCGGATCGTGCGTCGCCCTTTCAGTTTGCTGGCCCAAAACGATTCCACCAGCCACCCATTAGTTTAGAAGACTTACCGCCTATTGATAAGGTGTTGATTTCCCATAATCATTACGATCATTTGGATAAAGCGAGCATCAAGGTTTTATTAACCAAAGCGAAGCAATTTTTGGTGCCAAAAGGCGTTGATGGTGACTTAGTTAATTGGGGCGTTGAGGCAAATAAAATTATTACTTTCGATTGGTGGCAGGAACTTCAAACCAGTCAAGGTTTGGTAGCCTTTACGCCTACTCAGCATTTTTCGGGGCGCGGCATGGGCGATGGCAATGCGACCTTATGGGGAGCCTGGGTCATCAAAACGCCGCAGGAAAGCATTTTCTTTAGTGGCGACTCTGGTTATTTTTCAGGTTTTAAAGAAACGGGCGATAAGTACGGGCCATTTGACCTCACTATGATAGAAACGGGCGCTTACGATAAAGACTGGGCCGATATTCACATGAAGCCAGAAGAAAGCGTTCAGGCTCATATCGACTTACAAGGAAAAGTGATGATGCCGATTCACAATGGCACTTTCGATCTGGCTTTTCATACATGGCATGATCCGTTTGACCGAGTGGTTGCTGAATCAGAACGTCGAAATGTGACCTTAAGTACACCTGAATTTGGTCGTATTTTTTCTATTAACGATTTGCCCCCTCTAACGACTTGGTGGCAAACAACACCTTAATTTCTCTATTCGCCTTTGTTCTTTTCAGCACTTTTACTCTCTGTTTTTGGGCAGTAAAAGTGCTGCTAACAAGACAATAGAATTAACACTCTAGACTTAATAAAAGGTCTTCGCTTCTTCTCTTAAGTATTGAATCAATGTGTGCATTTTTTTCGGTAAATGACCAAAAGGATATTGTAGGTAAACAGGTAATGATTTGCCCTTCCACTCAGGTAAACAAGAGACAAACACTTCAGGATGGCGCTTTAAATGTTTTTCAGCAAAATAATGTGGCAATAATCCTACACCCTTTCCTCGGATAATAGCCTCAGCGTGAAGTATGTATTGATCCACTGTAAGACGAGACTTAGGTAAATCAAAAGACACATCTCCCTGCGTTTCATGCTCTAGTACTATGTTGTTTTGCTCATTTTTAAGCGTATCGACCCAAGCATATTGATTTAGCTCACTTGGATGTTTCAACATTCCAATTCGCTCTAAATATTCGGCGCTAGCATATAAACCTTGGCTTAATGTGCCTATCTGTTCTGAGCGCAGTTGATCGTTGATAGGCTCCCCCACCCAAACGCAAACATCATTACTTTTTATCTCTTGAGATAGCTGATTACCTGTACGTACCTCAATATTAACTTGAGGAAACTCATCCAAAAAATCAAACATTAGCCAAGAAAACCAACCTCGAAGCAAGGTTGTATGAACATAAACCACTAAAGATCCACTAATTTCATCTTTTAATTCTTCGACGGCTTTATGACCTTCATCGGCGACATTGAGCATTTTTTTTGCAAAAGGTAAAAACTTAATTCCTGCTTCATTAGCGAAAAGCCGATTGGCTTGACGGCGTAATAACGGCTGATTTAATGCTTGTTCCAAATGGCTAATACGACGGCTCAGGGTAGACTTAGATACCCCCAATTTTTGAGCACTTTCTTTAAGACTGCCCGTTTCCATCACAGAAACGAATGTCCTAACTTCGTTCAGATCGTACATTCACTTTTCCCCTGATCTACCTATAAACATCCCTAAGATGCAGTCCAAATTTTGCTTTTCTGTTCGCTTTAATACGGCCCCCATAAAACCAGCTGATCTTGAGGTCTCTTGTAGGTGTTGCAAAAAGAGGAACAGAACGTGCCACCACAAAAAATGAATATTATCAGATAATACAAATGATAAGCATTCTTAATATCTTTTGTATGACAAATTATACGAGATAAACTCTACTTCTACTACGGAGAAATTGTTCATAATGACCCCTTCAACTCGCCATTATAAACTGACCACTTTAGCCGCACTAATCAGCGCCACAACGTATTCTGCAACGCTGCTAGCAGAAGAAAGCATTGTCGACCTAGATAAATTGGTTGTATCTGCTTCTGGTTATGAACAACAAATTTCTGATGCGCCAGCAAGCATATCTGTTGTGACTCGCGCAGACTTAGAAACCAAGCAATTTCGTGACTTAGCAGAAGCATTAGCTGATGTAGAGGGAGTTGATGTACGCGGAGGAACAGGAAAAACAGGTGGGTTAGATATCAGTATACGCGGCATGCCGAGTGACTACACCTTGATATTGATTGATGGCCGCCGCCAAAACGTTGCAGGTAGCGTCACTCCAAATGGATTCGGTGCTGCGTTAACAAGCTTTATGCCCCCGATTTCCTCTATTGAGCGGATTGAAGTAATTCGCGGCCCGATGTCGACCCTATACGGCTCAGATGCTATAGGCGGCGTAGTCAATATCATTACAAGAAAAATAGCGGCAGAACCAAGCGGCTCTATACGCATAGAGATGGGGTTACCAGAAGATTCTAAATGGGGAGCCTCTCAAAAAACAGATCTGTACGTGACCAGTCCAATAATTGACAATAAATTAGGAGTTGCAGTTCGCGGTAGCATTTATAATCGCGAAGCATCAGATTGGATCTTAGCACCAGGGGCATCAAAAAGCGGCCGTAATCCAGCGCCAGCAGAAACACAACAATACAATATTGGAGCTCTTTTTACATTAACTACAAACACCAATAACGACATATGGTTAGACCTAGATACAGCAAAAACGCATTACAATAACGACGATGGTCGACTAGGAGGTCGAGACGCTACCATTCTTGAAAACGGCTCTGGCACATTGCCCGGTTATAAAGATGAACTCAGTTTTAATCGAGACCAAGTTGCCGTTGGACACACTCGTCGATTCTCTGACAGCAAGTTGGAAACAAGTCTAAGTGTCAGTAAAACTGAAACATTAGGACGCACTATTCCTGGTAAATATGCCGATATTGGCAATGCTTTTACAGGTTTCCCTAATATTATTATTGGCGATGATCGCCTGTTAGAGACCACGAACACAGTATTGGATACCAAATACGTCAATTATTCCTCAGATTCTCATGTGATAACACTTGGCGGACAATATTGGGATGCTGAATTAAAGGATGGGTTGATACCAAATACACTCGATCAGACCATGTTAGCGGTATTCCTTGAAGACGAATGGTCCATTACCGATACGGTTGCGATGACACTGGGTGGTCGTTACGATGATCATGATGCATTTGGTGGTAACTTTAGCCCTCGTGTTTACTTAGTTTGGAACAGTACTGATAACTTAACTCTTAAAGGTGGCATCAACCAAGGCTTCCGTGTCCCTCGTCTAGAACAACTGTCTAACGGCGTGAGTGGTGTTAGCGGTCAAGGCACTAATATAACTATAGGTAACCCTAACCTTGAGCCAGAAATTAGCACTAATACAGAGATAGGTGTTCTTTTCGATAACCATAGAGGAACCACGGCATCAGCTACGCTTTTCCATAATCAGATTAAAGATCGAATTAGTAGCGGCGGTGATTGTACCGTTAACGCCATTTCTAGCTGCTCAGTCAATCCCACCGCGACTTATGACATTAACATTGATGAAGCCAAAACATGGGGAGCAGAACTAGCTGCCAACTTCGAGTTAATTAAGGATTGGAATCTAGGACTTAATTACACTTGGACAGACAGTGAAATTACAGAAGCAGGCAAGAAAAACGGCAAATTAGGTAATACTCCCAAGCATATGGCCAACGCCAGTTTACGCTGGACAGCTAACGAAAAACTGAACTTGTGGCTACGCGGTGAATACCGTGGCGATGCTCAACGATTTACAGGCTTATCATCAAATCTAACCGGAAATGATAAGCTTGCTTATGAAGCCGCAGGCAACTTAAAATCTTATACAGTGTTCAATTTAGGTGGCGCTTATAAAGTATCAGAAGCACTCGTTGTTAATGCAAGTATAAACAACTTGCTAGATAAAGATTTTGCTAAATTTGAAACGTACACAAATACCAACGGCGACGTAGCTTATGTAGGTGAATATTTCCAAAGTGGCAGAAGTACAACAGGAGGTATTATCCAAGGCCGTACTGTAATGGTCGCCGCAACTTACAATTTCTAATAAAACTGTCCTTTCAAAACAAAAAAGCCGTTACGATTTCCATCGTAACGGCTTTTTATTCATAAATTTGACTAGTACATCAAACTTATCTCAAACCAAATTAGTTTTGGTTGATGAAGTAGTTAATCACGTAAGCTGGAAGATCTGCCGCGTTCACAACAATCTGTTCCATAGTGTCACGATCACGAACGGTTACTGGTGCGCCTTCTTGCTCGATAGAGTCGAAGTCGACAGTCACACAGATTGGCGTACCCACTTCGTCATGACGACGGTAGCCTTTACCTACGTTACCGGTGTTTTCATAAAGAATACGACCAAGGCCAAGCTTCTGAAGCTTGTTTTTCAATTCTTTAGCAAGAGCAACGATTTCTGGCTTGTTCTTCTTAAGCGGCATAATAGCCACTTTGATAGGCGCTAGGTGCGGTTTGAACTTAAGTACAGTACGAGAAGTGCCGTTTGGTAGCTCTTCTTCCGTATAAGCTTCTGTCATTACAGCCAATAGACCACGGTCTAGACCAGCAGAAGGTTCAATACAGAAAGGCACTTCCCATTTATTTTCTTCAAGATCGCGAATCGCCAACTTAGCCGTTGAATGCTCGTTCTTTTTCACTTTCGCAGAAAGACCGAACTCTTCTTGTGCTTTGGTGTGAGAACCTAGATCGTAGTCTGTACGGTTAGCAACGCCTTCTAATTCTTCAAAACCATGTGGAAACTTGTACAAGATATCCACAGTAGATTTTGAATAATGAGCTAAGTCATCGCCAGTCACATATTCAAACTGGATATTCTCTTCTGCTAGACCTTGATCCAACCACCATTGTTTACGAGCATTAACCCAGAATTCATGCCATTTTTCATCTTCACCTGGCTTACAAAAGAATTCTAATTCCATTTGTTCGAATTCACGAACACGGAAGATGAAGTTACGCGGAGTAATTTCGTTACGGAATGATTTACCGATCTGCGCGATACCAAATGGCAAAGTGCGAGAAGTCGAATCAACAACGTTTTTGAAGTTAGTGAAGATACCTTGTGCGGTTTCTGGACGAAGGTAAGTGTAAGACTCTTCGTTCACCATTGGGCCAACGTTGGTTTTGAACATCAAGTTAAAATCACGAGGCGGAGTAACATTGGTAGAACCACAGTTATCGCATACTTTGATGTCTTTCATGTGGTCAGCGCGCATACGAGACTTACACTCGTGGCAGTCAACCATTGGGTCAGTAAAGGTATCTTCGTGGCCAGAATATTTATAGACGTATTTGTTTTGGATAATCGCAGCATCCAAACCTTCTACATCGTCACGCTCATAAACCATTGAACGCCACCAAGCGGCTTTTAGGTTGTTTTTTAATTCAATACCTAGCGGACCGTAATCGTAAGCACCTTGCATACCACCGTAGATTTCACTGCCTTGGAAAATAAATCCGCGACGTTTACATAGGGAGACGAGTTCATCCATTGTTTTAGCTGGCATTTCTAAACACACCTTAAGCAAAATTCGTTAATGAGGACATAAAAGCCAATCTGGCATCATGTTCAAGTAATAATAGCCGTCCATTGTACTCGTTGACCCTATTTCGCTCAATGGCGATTCCACGCAAGCAATGAATAAGTATTCTTTACCCTTTTTCAAAAACCGGCAGGCAAGATAACACCTGCATATCCCAGCCAAATGGCCATAACAAAAATCTTTACACTTTTATGCACAAAAATAGGACAAAATAAGGAACTGGATTGCTGTTTTAAAGTCCATTTTGTTAGATAATTCGTATTGTTTACATATTCTCATTTACATATAGCATTTATTTAAAGGTAACGGCATGCGTTCTTATAAGCCAGTAGTGGCTACATTAGCAATATTGGGTATTTTTCCATTTCTCTTTGCGACGTATTTGAGCCTAACTAACGGTAGCTTCCTTGGTAAATCTGGAGTGACACTTTTTGCAGCTTATGCAGCTGTTATTGTTAGCTTTATTGGCGGAACAATGTGGGGACGATTAATAGAATTACCTGAAAGTCGTAACGGCGCAAAACTACTTATCTGCTCTTTTGCAACCGTATTCGGCGCTTGGGTTTCCCTGCTGTTAAAAACACCAGAACTGTCGGTTGTACTTTTGTTACTCAGCCTAATAACTATTTTCTGGGTTGATGCTCGTTGGTTAAAGCAAGCCAATAATGCAAAGCCGTATTACACCTCGCTAAATTTTGGTTTAACGTCGGTTACCTCTATTATGCATTTGCTGGTTCTGTATCCACACTATTAAGCCTGCCATCGCGAAACCTGCAATAACAAACTGATCTAACTCTCTCTTCGCTACGTATCATTACTCGATAACCACACTAAAAGAGTAATGATACATGCTAACAATCTTCTACGATGGCCATTGCCCTCTTTGCGCCGCTGAAATGCAAACATTACAGTCATTAGATACGCAAAAAAAACTGCAGCTAGAAGACATTCACGCTAAGAATTTCAGTGAGAGGTTCCCTTATATTGATAAGGTCGAAGCTGATAGATTACTGCATGGCCAACTCGCCAATGGAAAAATCATCAAAGGATTAGACGTAACCTGCCTTGCTTGGAAATTGGTCGGAAAACACAAATGGATGCAAACGCTCCGCTGGCCGGTAATTCGTTTTTTTGCGGACATGGGCTACAAATTCTTTGCGCGCTACCGCCACCAAATATCATCTTTTGTAACAGGAAAACCGCGTTGTGAATCCTGTTTAAAAGACCGCTGCGACCTGTAAACCATCTAGTTTATTTTGCCTATTCTCGGAGTCTTAGTATGTCATCCTTTTATGCCTTGGTGATTGGTGCGAGTAGTGCGATTGCACAAGCAGCGATACAACAGTTCGAAGCGGATAAAGACTGCCTTGGCGTATTTGCCGTCAGTCGATCCTTACCAAACTCTGAAACCGCCACAAAAACACAATGGCTAGAGTCTGATTATAGTGAAGACAGTATTCAGCAGATCTGTAAAAGCCTTTCCGCCTATTCTGGAAAGATAAGCAAAGTATTGATTTGCAATGGCATATTACACAACAACAGCATGATGCCAGAAAGAAAGTTAGAAGAAATCAGAGCCTCTCAGCTAGAAGCTATATTTCACACCAACACTATTATTCCCATGCTGTGGTTGAGCCAGCTATTACCCATTTTACAAGGTGAACAAGCTACTCAAGTGGCGTTATTTAGTGCTCGAATTGGCAGCATTTCGGATAATAAAACCGGCGGCTGGTACAGCTATCGAGCCTCAAAAGCGGCATTGAATATGCTGATTCAAACCAGTTCCGTGGAATACGCCAGAAGAGCAAAAAACGTTAAGCTCATCGCTTTTCACCCAGGCACTACAGACACACCACTTTCTAAACCTTTCCAACGATCGGTGCCGAAAGACAAACTCTTCACTGCAGACTTTGTAGCGACTCAACTTTTATACATCATGGGAAGTGTCACCATGGATAACAAAGCGGCTTATCTTGATTGGAATAACCAACCGATTGAATGGTGATTTTTTCAAACACCACTCAAGGAAGAAGTAGGTGATTTGTTAAATCATGTCCAAGCTTAAAAACAATCGCTTATTCTCAAGGCTTGCCGAAGGCGAACGATGAACCACTCCTCGGCCTAATGACGTTGGCCATTCGTCACCTTTCATTAACGCCACATCACCCGCCTTTAATTCATTAATACGCCCTTTTTCGTGCAGGCCACTATCGTGATCCGCCACATGACCGCCTAACCCCAAGCGATCTCTTATCACATGAGCCTCATGTAGCCATTCACTACCGCTTCCGACATAAGTTGATACCAATCGACAGGGAATTTTATCCACATGAAAACGCGGGCACATAGCGTTGGAGAGCACATTTAGGCGCAAACCGACTTCTTTAAGGTCAAATAAACACGCAAACATGTCGACCAATAACGTCACGTCTTCCACAAACAAGGCTTTATTTTGAGCCTCAGGCAGAAGCTTAGTTAACGTGGTGTTAAGTTGGGCTGAATTTCCTTGAGATTTGAAAACAAAATTCGGCGCAGATACTAATAAAGATTCTGCATATTGCGACAACAGACCAAGCGGCCTTTGCCAAATCGCCATACTAATGTTGTTTTGATAAATATCAGCAAAAACGTCTTGATGAGAGGATCTCACCACCCCCATTAATCGCGGATTTTTATCTAAACTAATTTGATCCATTCGTTCTGTATCAACGAAGTTGAGATCAATATTCGTTAAATCAACCGATTGCGACATTTTTTGTAAACTAAGATTCACCTTCAAGATAACTTCCTCTAAAAATGCAGACAGACTAATAACATCAAAAACAAATATGTTACGTTATAACATTTTATAAATAAAGTATTGAAATGAAGTAGGCGAATCCATTATGTTAATCTCGACTTTTAAGAGATGGATTCCATGGAACAGCTAGATTCAACCGATCGTAAGATTCTTAATTTGCTGCAACACGATGGCAGCCTGAGTGCGACTCAAGTAGCGGATAAGATCGGCTTGTCACAATCGCCCTGCTGGCGACGTATTAATCGCCTAGAACAAGATGGTTACATTCGTTCGACGCAAGCGATTTTAGACAGAAACAAATTGGGATTGGGCATCGTCGTCTTGGTGAATATTAAACTCTCTTCCCATGGCCGAAAAATGCTGGATGAGTTCGAGCAAGCCATTGTCGACTATCCCGAAGTGGTCGAGTGTTGGACGATTTCTGGTGCAATGGATTACAGCTTAAGAGTGGTTTCCAACAGCATTGAAAGCTATGAGCACTTCTTGCGTAGCCAGTTATTGCAACTGCCACACATACAAGAAGCGCAAAGTCACTTCACCATGCGTGAAGTAAAAAATATCACCACTCTTCCGCTGGACTTTTAGTTATTAACCCAGCAACTCTTAATTATTAACCCAGTAACTCTTACTTAAGAAGTGGATCATCTTTAGGTAATAGCTTCTGAATCCACAACGCCAGTTTGTGTTTCATACTTGGCAAGTCTTCTTTGTCCGCAGGCAAACCCACTACCAACTTATCAAGCACTAATAAACGATAAATTGCCTCGGTTTTTTCATTAGCAGACATGGTTGAAGAAAAACCTGCATAACCTCGTTTAAGGGCATAGTTCTCGCCAACTTGAATGGCTTTTTTACTTAGAGCCGCTTCATTTTTAATTTTTTTCATAGTTTCCCCTACTTGTTGGGTAATCAAACAAACCGCCAAGCGAACAAGCCTAGCAAAGCGATTGTCGACACATTTGATCATAACAATATTCAAATGATTCTCCCGACTTTATCAGCTTTTGATATTCAACCAAGCGTTTCTAATCAATAAAGCCCAAAAATCACTTAATAAACACAATGTTAGTAGCTTATCTCTCCTCTATCACGCTCACACGTACGACTAAAGGATAAGATAGGAACCAATAAATTGTCGACAATCCAACTTGATAAATCGAAAAAATACGACTATAACTAGTCACATTGTCAACAATAAAGCATTTTGTCCATTTATGAACAACCTTATTTCGATCAAATCCGCGACACTGTCTGAAGACATCGCCCAGCAGCTCACCAACGCTATTGTGCAGGGTCATATTCCCCAAGGCAGCAAGATTTCAGAGCCAGAACTTGCCAAGCAATATGGCGTCTCTCGTGGGCCATTAAGGGAAGCTATCGTTAAATTAGAAGGGCTTGGTCTGGTTACGCGCACCGCTAATGTTGGCGCTCGTGTTATCCAACTAAACACACAAGATATGCTCGACACCTTCACTATGCGTGAGGCCTTAGAAGGCATGGCAGCTCGATTAGCTGCCTCCACTATGCCAGCGGACGAAATAAACAGTTTGTATTCACTACTCGATAAACATCAAGCGCACCTAGATGCCAACCAAGATGAACACTACGTACAACAAGGCGGGAATGACGATTTTCACTTACGTATCATTCACGCCAGCGGCAACGCCAAGCTTATTCGTTTATTAACAGAAGAATTGTACGCGGTAATTCGCATGTATCGACGTCACACGGCGGATCAACGCAGCGATCCACGCCAAGCATTACGTGAACACAAAGCCATTCTCGATGCGATTGCAAATCACGAAGGTGATCTAGCAGAACTACTCATGCGCCGCCATATCAGCCGCGCCAGCCAGCTATTAAAGCAAGCGATGGAGCATTCCTCTGTCGCTTCCCGTACTTAATTAAAATCGTTCTAAAGAGAGGAAAATAATGACAATACTTTCAGCAGGCGCCCGTTTTAGACAAGCCGTCGCAACCCAATCCCCATTACAGGTTGTTGGCGCCGTGAACGCTTATTGCGCCATGATGGCAGAGCAAACAGGTCATCATGCCATTTACTTATCTGGCGGCGGTGTTGCTAATGCCTCCTATGGTTTGCCAGACCTTGGCATGACAGATTTACACGATGTATTAGAAGACGTGCGGCGTATTACTTCCGCTTCGAATTTGCCATTACTAGTCGATATCGATACCGGCTTTGGTGGCGCATTTAATATCACTCGAACCATTCAGCAAATGGAAAAAGCTGGCGCGGCGGCAGTGCATATTGAAGACCAAGTACAACAAAAACGCTGCGGACATCGCCCGAATAAAGCCATTGTCAGTCAAGACGAAATGGTCGATCGCGTGAAAGCCTGCGTCGACGCTCGTGTCGATGACAACTTTGTCATCATGGCACGCACTGATGCTTTGGCTGTGGAAGGTATGGAATCGGCCATCGAGCGAGCCATTGCTTGTGTCGAAGCTGGCGCGGATATGATCTTCCCAGAAGCCATGATCACTTTGGATCAATACAAAGAATTTGTTGCTGCCGTGAAGGTGCCGGTTTTAGCAAACATCACCGAATTTGGCGCTACACCTTTATTCAGTAAAGAAGAATTGGCCAGCGCTGGCGTGGATTTGGTGCTCTATCCACTGAGTGCGTTTCGCGCAATGAACAAAGCCGCACTAAACGTATATCAGCATTTATTGAACGACGGCCACCAGCGCAACGTAGTCGACAGTATGCAAACTCGTAATGAGCTTTATGAATTTCTCAACTACCATGAATATGAAGACAAATTAGACGCGCTCTTCTCTAAGAAATAAGAGCCTAAAAAATAAGAGCCCAAGAAATAAGAGCCCAAGAAATAAGAGCCCAAGAAATAAGAGCCCAAGAAATAAGAGCCCAAGAAATAAGAACTTAAGATAATAACTGGTAAAGCGTTTAAATATTTTCAACGAATCTCAAAACAAATAAAAATATGAGGTAGGAAAATGGCTAAAGTACTTTCTGGCGCAGGTCTACGCGGCCAAAGCGCAGGCGAAACCGCACTCTGCACCGTTGGCAAAGCGGCCTCCGGATTAACCTATCGCGGCTACGACATTGATGTCTTAGCGGACAAAGCGAGCTTTGAAGAAGTCGCTTATCTCCTGCTGTACGGAAAGTTACCTAACCGTACTCAGTTACACGACTACGAACAAAGACTGATGAGTTTACGCAGCTTGCCTGAAGAGCTAAAAGCCGTCTTGGAACTTATCCCAGAAAGCGCTCATCCAATGGATGTGATGCGCACCGGTTGTTCTTTTTTAGGCAATCTTGAACCAGAACTCGCTTTTGAAAAGCAACCATCGCTAGCCTTACATACCGCTGATCGATTGGTCGCAACGCTGCCTGCGATGGTCGTTTATTGGTATCGTTTCACCCACGATGGCGTACGTGTTAATACTCATAATGCCAACGTACCTTCTTTGGCTGGTCATTTTCTCACCATGCTGCATGACAAAGAACCAAGCGCTCTTCATACACAAGTGATGAACGCGTCTTTGATCTTGTATGCTGAGCACGAATTCAACGCTTCAACCTTTACCGCTCGTGTTTGTGCTTCCACCTTGTCAGACATGTATTCATGCGTTACTGGCGGTATCGGCAGCTTACGTGGCCCACTTCATGGTGGCGCAAATGAAGCTGCGATGGACATGATAGAACCATGGAAAACCCCTGACGAAGCCGAAGCGGCGTTGATGCAAAAACTTGCCAATAAAGAAAAAGTCATGGGCTTTGGTCACGCTATTTACAGTGAACGCGATCCACGCAATGACATCATCAAAAAATGGGCAAAAAAACTCAGCGAAGACGTTGGCGACGATCATTTATATGCGGTCTCAGAACGTTGCGAAGCCGTGATGTGGCGCGAGAAAAAACTCTTCTGCAACGCGGATTTTTTCCACGCCAGCGCTTATCGTTTTATGGGGATTCCAACCAAATTATTTACGCCAATTTTCGTTTGCTCTCGTGTCACTGGCTGGGCTGCTCACGTCATGGAACAACGGTCGAACAACCGCATTATTCGACCAAGCGCCGATTATATTGGACCAGATCATTCTGAATGGGTTGATATTGACGACCGTCATTAACCCAACATCAGCATTAAAATTTAACGATTAAGGAAAAGAAATGAGCAACAACGTAGATTTAAACAACCGCCCGGATTACGACCAAGTCATTCAAGACATCGCGGATTATGTACTGAACTTTAAAGTAGAAAGCCAAGAGGCCCTAGACACTGCTCGTAACTGTTTAATGGACACCTTGGGCTGTGGCTTACTCGCCCTACGCTTCCCAGAATGTACCAAGCACCTTGGCCCAATAGTACAAGGTACTGTTGTTCCAAATGGTGCTCGTGTACCGGGCACGTCTTTGTCTCTCGACCCTGTAAAAGCGGCATGGGACATTGGTTGTATCATTCGCTGGTTGGATTACAACGACACTTGGTTGGCAGCAGAATGGGGACATCCTTCCGATAACCTAGGTGGCATTTTGGCGGTAGCGGATCATCTTTCACAAGTTCGACTATCGAAGGGTGAAAGCCCGATGACCATGCGTGAAGTGTTAGAAGCCATGGTAATGGCCCATGAAATTCAAGGCGTTATTGCCCTAGAAAACTCTTTCAACCGTGTAGGTTTGTGTCACGTTTTATTAGTTCGTGTTGCCTCTGTTGCTGTAGTAACCAAAATGATGGGCGGCGACAGAGAACAAATTATGGCAGCAATCTCGCAAGCTTGGGTCGATGGCTCTGCTCTGCGTACTTATCGTCATGCGCCAAATGCAGGCTCACGTAAGTCTTGGGCAGCGGGCGATGCGACTTCTCGTGCAGTTCGCTTAGCGGATATGTCGATGCGAGGCGAAATGGGCATTCCTGGTGTGCTAACGGCCGATCAGTGGGGCTTTTATGACGTGTCTTTCTCTAAAACCAACAAAGACCAAGCTATTAAACCAGAAGCGCAACGCAAGTTTTCCTTCTCACAAGATTACGGTACATACGTGATGGAAAACGTCTTGTTCAAGATCTCTTTCCCTGCAGAGTTTCATGCTCAAACCGCTGCCGAAGCATCTGTGATTTTGCATCCTCAAGTGAAAGATCGTTTGGCAGAGATCGACAAGATCGTTATTCGTACTCATGAATCAGCGATTCGTATTATTTCCAAATCCGGCCCATTAGCCAACGCCGCCGACCGCGACCATTGCTTGCAATACATGGCGGCTGTGCCATTGGCCTTTGGTAATTTAATCGCCGAACATTATGAAGATGACTTCCATGCGGCAAACCCGATCATTGATGAGCTGCGTAACAAGATGGAAATCGTCGAAGACAAACGCTTCACTGCTGAATATTTAGAGTCCGATAAGCGTTCAATTGCCAATGCAATTCAAGTGTTCTTTAAAGATGGTAGCAGCACTGAAGAAGTAGTGGTGGAATACCCAGTCGGACACCGTCGTCGTCGTGAAGAAGGCATTCCGTTATTAGAGCAGAAGTTTAAAAACAACTTGGCAACACGTTTTCCAAACCGTCAGAGCCAAGCTATTTTCTCACTCTGTAAGGATCAAGCTGCTCTTGAAAGTACAGCGGTAAATCGCTTCATGGACTTATTTGTTATCGCGTAAACTTAACAAGCGCTGGCGCTTCCTTGTGGTCACAGTATGATAGAGGCCTTTGCATGATGTCACGAGCAAAGCCAAAACGAGGCGAAGGTCTCTAATAATGTGATCACTAGGAAATTTAATTTTTATGTATGACAACCACCGCCACTGTTTTATTTTAAAGGGCTCGCCTCGCGAGGTTTTGTCAGACTTTCTTCGTCTGTGTGAAAATTTCTCTACTCCACTAATTGCCGCTCATGATGTGAGCCAGTATGACGAGTTACTCGTTCCGTCGTTAAAAACGAAACAATTTAAAACCTGTTCTTTTAAACAAGTCCGACAAGAACTAGGCAGCAACCATGACGCTATCTTGGTGGATTTGACTCATGGCGTATCTGCCAGTGCATTGGCTATTTTGTCTGGTACGGTTCGAGGCAATGGCCTCTTTGCCATTGCACTGCCTGATGTCGAGTGGTTATCAATGGCAGATCAAGACTTGTCGAGATATTTACCTTGGCCTTATGAGCCAGAACAAGTGACATCGCACTTTAAACATTACCTGCTCGATAAATTACAAGACGCGACATCACCTTTTAAATTATTACTCTCTGGCAAGAATAAAAAACACAGCGTAAACCCGTTACCGGCTTTAAAACCAATAGAACCTAACGCGCAGCTAACCCAAGAACAAGCTGAAGCTCAGTCGTGTTTATTTGCAGAACTAGCCAAATCCTATGTACTAATTGCACCACGTGGCCGAGGCAAATCCACCTTATTGGGCGACAGTTTGGCAAAGCTAGTCAAAGAAGGAAAACGTGTAGCGATCACCGCGCCTAATCAGGACGCTATTGTAAGTCTTAAATCTCGCTTTGAGCAGGTGCTTGATCAAGACAAAGCTACTCTGCCTTTTTTCGCTCCTGATGCTCTGATAAGTAACTCGACTCACTGGGATTTTCTCTTTGTTGATGAAGCGTCCATGATTCCTTTGCCCATGCTTATAGAATTAAATCAGAAAGCTGAGCATTGTCTTTTTAGTACCACAGACTATGGCTATGAAGGCGCTGGTAAAGGCTTTGGCATTCGCTTTTGCCACTATTTAGAATCACAAAAAACTTCTAAAACATTGGCGCTGCAGCAACTAACTTTGAGCCTGCCAATTCGATGGGGGGGAAATGACCCACTGGAAAACTGGATCAATGATTGCTTCTTTTTAGCGAATCCAGAGGCTAACTTTGACGCACCTAATAGTACTAATAAAAGTATGACTAAGCCGACAAACTTTAGTCATCTTACTGGCGCTGATTGGCTAGAAAACACTAACTTGCTCGCCGATACTTTTCAATTATTGGTAAGCGCTCACTATCAAACTTCGCCTGACAACTTGCGCTGGGTGCTAGACGACCCTTCCGTGTCGACATATCTTTATCTATCAGAAGGAAATGCCCAAAGCGTTGCGATTATTACCGAAGAAGGCAACCTGCCAAGCTCACTCTGCCAAGAAGTCATGCAAGGGAAACGTCGACCAAGAGGACATTTAGTACCACAATCTCTACTTGCTCATGAAGGCGTTGAAAACGCCGGACAGTACTGTTACTGGCGCATCAGCCGAATTGCAACGGAACAAAGCCAACAAAATAAAGGCTTGGCGAGTCAACTACTTACGCATATCGAAACCGCAGCCAATGATCGTTGCGATTTTCTATGCAGCAGTTTTGCAGCGACTCCCGATGTGGTGTCTTTTTGGTTAAAGAATGGTTACGTACCTGTTCGATTGGGAACTGCCAAAGACCAAGCAAGTGGCAGCTACTCTTTGATGATGGTGAAGCCAACGACGGAGCACGCCACTAAGCTAGCCTACAAATGGCAAGCACGATTTATTGAACAGTTTCTAATTAACTTGCTGCTGCAATATACCGACTTATCAACCGATTTGGTTATGCTTATTCTAGGTCAAAAATATTATCAACAAAACGAACTTCCCGTGCTGGCTAAATTGTCATTGCAGGACTTGCAGGATATAGAGCTATTTGTAGAACATCATCGTCAGTTTGACAGTATTCGCCCTGTTTTCCTCAAAGCGACACTGTCTCTTGCTTTAACAGGCCAGTTAACCCCCAAGGATCCAACCCACCAACTATTAATCGAAGCCGCTTTAGGCCGTAATACCGAACAGAGCCGTCTAAAAGCGCAATTATCTGGAAAGAAAGCCATGCACCAAACCTTCAAAAAGCTTTTAACACAAACTCTTAAGTGAAAATGGGTGAATAACCACCCATTAAGAATTTAATTATGAGTGTAATCCCCCCTATTAAATTTCTTTCATAAAGCCTAAAAACCACAAATAAAATAATTTTACAAATAAAATCAAACACTTAAACAAAACATAAAGACTTGGCACAGATTGTGTAAACAGTATGAATAGCACCACCTGTTTTGCTTTGTCTGTATCTGGCGAAAAACCAGAAAAAATCAGGCTAAAAAACCGGTACACAATAATAATTCAGTTTTTGGAGTTTTATAAAAATGAAAAAAATCAGCCTTGCTCTAACATCTTTAGCACTTGCTCTTTCTGCTACTACTGCGATTGCTGCCTGCGATCCAGGTGAGCGCGTTGTAAAATTCAGCCACGTAACTGGCGGTACCACTCATCCTAAAGTGGTTGCTGCAAATAGCTTCGCAGAACGTGTAAATAAAGAAATGAATGGAAAATTGTGTGTTGAAGTTTTCCCTAACTCCACACTATTTGGTGATTCAAAAGAACTTGAAGCTCTACTTTTAGGCGACGTTCAACTGCTTGCTCCATCACTTTCTAAGTTCGGTTCTTACACTGATAAATATGGCGTGTTTGACCTTCCTTTCATCTTTAAAGACATGGACCATGCAATTCGCTTTACTAAAACCAAAGAAGGTAAAGCGCTATTAACAGAAATGGATGACTACGCAGGCTTTGTTGGTTTAGGTTACTGGATGTCTGGTATGAAATACTTTTCTGCCAAAAAACCACTTTTGGTCCCTAGCGACGCAAAAGGCATGAAATTCCGCGTACAAACGTCTGATGTTGCAAAACAAATGATCGCGGCAATGGGTGCATCTCCTCAAGCTATGGCGTTTTCTGAAGTATACGGCGCGTTACAAACTGGCGTTGTAGACGGACAAGAAAACACTTGGTCTAACATTTACACGCAAAAATTCTACGAAGTTCAAGACAGCACAACCGATACTAACCATCAGTTGTTGGCTTACTTGTTCATGACATCTTCTGAATTCTTGAAGAGCCTTTCTCCAGAAGACCGCGCTCAATTCACTCAAATTGCGGATGAAGTAACACAAGAAGCAAACTTGAGTGTTAAAGCAGCGGAAGAAGAAAACCGTCAAAACATAATCAAAGCTGGCGGCAAGATCAATACACTTACTCCAGCGCAACGCCAAGAATGGGTGAATACAATGAAACCTGTTTGGCAACAATTTGAAAGCTACATTGGTAAAGATTTGATTGACGCTGCTGCCGGCGCTTAATCTATTTTTATCCCGCAGCGAGCTGACCTTAACAGGTCAGCTCTTGTGGTTTTATTCTGTGCTTTCTTGGTCCGCAATCTCTCATCAGCGACTGATCCTAGAACCTACGAGAAACCCCACAAAGCTGCACTTTAACTTGTTCTGGTCCACTTAGTTAAGGAGACCCCCATGGCACATTGGCCGCATCTTTACTTACTTATTTTTATTATTGTTCTTTGGCTATTAGAAAAGCGCTTCCCAAAAGTCATGGAACGAGCTGAAGAAAACCTACTGATCCTCGTTATTTCGTCAATCATGGCGGTATCCTTTGGTCAGGTAATCGCTCGTTATGGGTTTAATACTGGCTGGGACGCAGCGCTTGAATTCAACATGGTGGCTTTCTCTTGGCTAATTCTATTAGGCATGAGTTACGGTATTAAAACCAACCTTCACCTAGGTGTCGACATTGTTTTAAATGCGGTACCAAAACGCATCGCAAAAGCATTGTCTTTATTTGGTGCTGCAGCAGCCATGCTTTACGGACTTATCCTACTAGACTCTACGTGGCTAGCAATGCTTGGCGTAGACGTTAGTGGTGGCGCTATCGAGTATTGGTTGAAAATGTTCAAAATTGGCATAGGTTCAGAAGAGCTTCGTTACCCTGAATTTGTACAAGAAATGTTTGGTTTACGCCCTCGTGTTCACCGCTGGATAGTTCTTGTTGTTCTACCAATCAGCTTGGCTTTACTTTCTTATCGTTCTTTACAAGCATTCATCGATATTGCCCGCGGCAAACGCGACATGTTGATCAGTGGCCATGAGGCACAAGATCTTGTTAAAGAAAACCAAAACGTCTTGAAAGACTAGCGCAGGAGCATCATTGTGGAATCAATCATTCTATTTTTATTAGTAATCGTCCTGTTGTTTATTGGCTTGCCGGTTGGTATTTCATTGGGCTTATCGTCCATACTGTTTATTGCTTTTTTCTCTCACGACTCATTATCGTCAGTCGCGATTTCTCTGTTTGGGGTTGGTCAGCACTATACGTTGTTGGCTATCCCGTTTTTCATCATTGCCTCGTCTTACATGTCGACGGGTGGCGTAGCGAAGCGTTTAATTAACTTCGCAATTGCCAGTGTTGGTCACTTCCGTGGCGGCTTGGCAATGGCGTCTGTATTGGCTTGTATGATGTTCGCAGCCTTGTCTGGATCTTCTCCAGCAACCGTTGTAGCCATTGGTACTATTGCTATTGCAGGTATGGTTCAAGTAGGTTATTCAAAAGACTTTGCAGCCGGTATCATTGCTAACGCAGGTACGCTGGGTATTTTGATTCCGCCTTCTATCGTTATGGTGGTCTATGCGGCTTCTGTAAACGTCTCAGTTGGCCGTATGTTCTTAGCAGGGGTGATTCCTGGGTTAATTGCTGGCGGTATGCTGATGTTGGCGATTTACGTGGTCGCTCGTATCAAAAACCTTCCTTCTGAAGAATGGAAAGGTTTTGGTAATCTAATTCGTGGTGGTAAAGAAGCAGGCTGGGGATTGTTCCTAGTCGTAATCATCATGGGTGGTATTTATGGTGGTGTATTTACACCAACTGAAGCGGCGGTTGTTGCTGCTGTTTACTCTATGTTTATTGCCTTGTTTGTTTACCGCGACATGGGTCCTTTAAAAGGCCAAACATGGACAAACGATAACGATGCACCACATGCCCGTGTTGGTTTTAACGGTACAGTGTATGGCGTATCTTTCTTCCTTGTGTGGGAGATCATGTCCTTCTTCGCTTTTGCAGACAGTGAAACCGTCACTGGCGGTGATCGTGCATTGTGGGGCGCCATCATCTCGATTGCTATCGCTATTTTCTATGTCTATAAACGTTCAAGCAAACTAGAAGAATCTGTTGGCTCTTGCTTAGCTGCAGGCACGCCAATCTGGGGACGTAACTTGTCCATGATGCTACGCGGCTTCTTCCCTTCTTTGTTCGGTGAAGAGTCTCGCAAAGTAATGCTAGAAGGTACTAAAACAACGGTTATGTTGATGTTTATCATCGCCAACGCCTTGTTGTTTGCTCATACCTTATCGGCAGAACGTATCCCTCAAGCAATCACTGAATGGATGCTCGACGTTGGCTTTAACTGGTTCACTTTCCTAATCGCCGTTAACATTTTGTTGTTGATTGGTGGCCAGTTCATGGAACCATCAGGTTTATTGGTTATCGTTGCTCCTATCGTGTTCCCTATTGCAATGGAGCTGGGTGTCGATCCAATTCATCTAGGTATCATTATGGTGGTTAACATGGAAATCGGTATGATCACGCCACCAATTGGTTTAAACCTGTTTGTTACCTCGAGTATAACGGGTATGAGCTTAGCCCGAGTGGTGAAAGCTGCGATGCCGTTCGTATTAGTATTGATGGTGTTCTTAGTGATGGTAACTTACATCCCTGCACTATCTACTGCGCTACCGTACAGCATTATGGGACCAGAAATCGTTCAATAACAATTCCTCTAGTCCTAAGTGTTCTTAGCAACACATGCAAAAAATTTATAAAGTTTAGCGCCCTCCGGGGCGTTTTTTTATACCTACACAAAACGAACGATACGCGACATTTTCGTTTTCTTTTCTCTAAAATCACATCATTGTTTATTTTATGGCTTCACGCAGCAGCGTATTTTTGTTTTGATGGGACCAGACAGTTTCCACTTTCATCAATAAGGATTTTATGATGCTAAAAAAGCGCTGGTTACAAGCCTTAACCCTCGTTCCTTTGCTTGCCGTTAGTCAATTCAGTATAGCTGCAGAACAAGCAGCTGATGGCGTTGCGCCAGAAGAAGCGAGTGGTATCGAAAAGAAGAGTCTAGCTCACGCTCAGAAATTCATGGTCGCTACCGCCAATCCAGAAGCCAGTAAAGCCGGTTACGATGTGTTAAAGGCTGGCGGTTCTGCTATTGATGCTCTGGTTGCGGTACAAATGGTACTTGGCTTAGTTGAGCCTCAATCGTCTGGTTTAGGCGGCGGCGCTTTTGTTGTGTATTACGATGCAGCAAATCAAAAACTCACTACATTTGATGGCCGAGAAACAGCACCTCAAGAAGCCACACCAGAACTTTTCCAAGATGAAAATGGTGAGCCACTGTCCTTCTACGATGCCGTTGTTGGCGGTCGTTCTGTCGGCACGCCTGGCACAGTCAAATTGATGGGCGAATTGCACGACCGCTATGGCACCATGCCTTGGGAAGATTTATTAGCACCAGCAACTAAGCTCGCGCAAGAAGGCTTTATTGTATCTCCTCGCTTAGCAGATGCGATTAAAGGCAGTGAGGAGCGCTTAGCTCGTTATCCAGAAACCAAAGCCTACTTTTTTAATCTCGATGGCACCCCACTTGAAGCAGGTAGCCGCTTACAAAACGCCCAATATTATGAAACCTTACGCTTCCTCGCTACGTATGGAGCTGATGAATTCTACACAGGACAAATTGCGAAAAAGATTGTCTCTCAGGTACGTGGAGCGCTAGATAACCCAGGAGTTTTATCCGAACAAGATTTTCTCAGCTATCGCGTAAAAGAGCGAGCTCCGGTGTGCTTGCCTTATAAGGAATATGATATTTGTGGCATGGGGCCACCAAGTTCTGGCGCATTAACGGTCGGCCAAATTCTTGGTATTACCGAACAATTTGATCTAGCGGCTTTAGGTCCAAACTCACCTGAAGCGTGGCAAATCATCGGCGATGCATCGCGTCTTGCCTTTGCTGATCGCGGTCGTTACATAGCTGATACAGACTTTGTACCTATGCCACAAGGTTTATTGGACAAACCTTATTTAGCCGAGCGTGCAAAACTCATTACTAAAGGCAAAGCCCTTGAAAGCGTTGAAGCTGGTGAACCTGAGTGGCGTCATCCAATTAAACAAGCTAACGACATTGCCATCGAGTTACCTTCCACAAGCCATATTTCTATTGTAGATAAAGACGGCAATGCTGTGTCAGTTACCACCACAATCGAAAATGGTTTTGGCTCGAATTTAATGAGTAATGGCTTTTTACTAAACAATGAACTGACAGACTTTTCATTTAAATCTCACCAAGATGGCTTCCCAATTGCCAATCGCTTAGAACCCGGCAAACGCCCTCGCTCTTCTATGTCACCAACCATAGTGATGAAAGACAACAAGCCTTATTTGGTTGTTGGCTCACCAGGTGGTTCTCGTATCATCGGCTACGTAGCAAAAACACTTATTGCTCATCTTGAATGGGGCATGGACATTCAGGAAGCCATCACGCTGCCAAATATGCTCAACCGCTTTGGCACCTACGATCTTGAAAAAGGCACAGAAGCAGAAACCTACGCTAAGGCTCTAACCGACATGGGTTTTAAAGTATCTGTGCAAGATTTAAACTCTGGTGTACAGGGTATTGTCGTAGAGAAAGGCGGCTTACTTGGTGGGGCTGACCCAAGACGAGAAGGTTTGGTCTTAGGCGACTAATATCAAGCCATCTACAAACGTCATAGTAAGGCAAAGGACTGCCATACTAAACGTAACGCCATTAAAGTAAGAACAATATTAAAAATTCGATGAAAGTAACGATCTGGCATACGTTTTAATACTCGAAGACCAACCCAAGTACCAATCGCACCGCTGATAATCATACATACCAATAAAGGCAACCAAGCTGTTAACGGAAAACCTGCAACCTTAAATACCCCAACCTTCAAAATATGCTGTAACGACATCGCCATAGCAAAGGTTGCAACTGTGCGAAACCGATCCGCATGAATTTGCTTTACAAAGGCTGCTACTAATGGACCAGTTGCGCCAGCAAAAAGCGTAATGAACGTAGTGATAGCACCAGCAAATGCTGTTCCCCAATTACCCAATACCATCTTAGGAAGCTTCGGCCCCCAACATAAATATAAGATAAATAAAGCAATCGTTAGATACATAATAGCTGGCGGCAGAGAAACTAAGACAAAACTACCAATGAAAGCACCCAGCATCGCTCCGGGTAAAAACGTACTAATAAGTTTCCAATCAATATGTCGCCAACTCATCGCTGCGCGTCCAGCATTTGAACCAAGTTGCGCCACACCATGCAGCGGAATTATTAGTTGTGGTGGTAATACTTGTGCCATGACACCAAGCAACATAACACCACCTCCTGCGCCAAAGCTGGCGGTAAAAAAAGACGTTAGTCCAGACACAATAACAAGAAGTGTAAATACATGCGGAGAAACTTGGTCAAAAAGCAGTGCAGATAAGGCCATATAATCGACAGGGGATCAAAAGGAATGAAGTCGAAAGAATAGCAAAATGGGCTGCAGAAATCTCTGCTCGCCCATTCTTGTAAGTTATATAGAAGATAGAAGAGTACTAATTACTGTTTGTAGATATCTTTATCTAAATCATATTTACGCATCTTGTCGTAAAGCGTTTTACGCGGCAAACCAAGCGCATCCATGGTGTCTTTAATAGAGCCTTTCTGACGCAGCAGCTCTTGTTCTAATAAAGTTTTTTCAAAGCGCTCTAACTGCTCAGGGAGCGTCATCACACCGGGATTATTTTCATTGATAATGATCTGATCAAACTCAAACGAACCTGCTTCCCCCATCAGCACATAACGCTCGGCAAGGTTACGTAACTCACGCACGTTCCCCGGCCAATCGTAACTCAACAAGCTGTGCATTCGCGCCGCCGACAGTGGCTCAGACTCTCGCTTATATTGTGCAATCGCCACTAAACAAAAATGCTGCCACAGTAGAGAGATATCATCTTTTCGCTCTCGTAATGGTGGAATATCTACTCGCACCACGTTGAGTCGATAATACAAGTCTTCACGGAATGTGCCGCCTTCACTCAGTTGCTTCAGGTCAACCTTGGTCGCGGCCAGAATACGCAAATCCAGATCAATCGCTGTATTGGAACCCAAACGCTCTAAGCGACGCTCTTCCAACACCCGCAACAAGCGAATTTGCATCGACATCGGCATACTTTCAATTTCATCAAGGAAGAGCGTTCCACCGTTGGCATGCTCAAGCTTACCGATACGTTGTGTTTTGGCATCGGTAAAAGCGCCTTTTTCATGACCAAATAATTCAGACTCCATAATAGAATCAGGCACTGCGCCGCAGTTAATCGCCACAAAAGTGTGACCTCGACGAGAGCTATGCTCGTGGATGTAACGCGCCACCAGCTCTTTACCTGTGCCTGTCTCCCCTTGAATAAGAATATCCGCGCCGGTATCTGCTACATGCAACAACGCCTGACGCAAACGATGAATACCTGGCGTGTTGCCGATAATCCGCGGACCTGGCGCATTTTGCGCAGCCAATTCCAGACGTAAATTGCGGTTCTCTAAGGTTAAATGACGTTTTTCCGAGGCACGACGCACCACTTCTAGAAAGTCTTCATTGGAAAACGGCTTTTCAATAAAATCGTAAGCACCGTCGCGAATAGCGCTCACCGCCATGCTAATATCGCCGTGGCCAGTAATTAGAATAAAAGGGATTTCCGCATCAATCTTTTTAACTTCGTCAAACAGCTCTAAACCACTTTTGCCAGGCAAATTGATATCGCTTACAATCACGCCAGACCAATCCAGAGACAACTTTTCAATCACGCCTTGAGCCGATGCGAACTCTATAACATCAAAATCTTCAAGCTGTAATGTCTGAGAAATTGCCATACGAACCGCTTGCTCGTCGTCAATTAATATTACTTGCTTGCTGTCCGGCATTAGATTTCCTCTTTAGGATCTATAGATTCTTTAGACTCTCTAGAAAGAGACTGGAATTCAGATAAGTGGTGGTTAAAGCAAGGTAGCCTAACACAAAATTCGGCACCGCCAGAATCTCGATTTTGCGCGCTAATTTGCCCCCCCATCGCCTCGACGATACGCTGGCTAATCGACAAGCCTAGCCCTAATCCCAACCCTGAAGATTTAGAAGTAAAGAATGGTTCAAAAAGATGCCGAATAGCGTCATCACTCAAACCATTGCCCGAGTCTTTAACACAGATAATCACTTGATTAACAGTGGAAATTTGCTCAATGTGGACTCGTCGTGGGTTATTCGGTGTTTCTAAAATTGCATCAGCAGCATTGGCCAATAAATTCACCAACACTTGCTCCAAAAAGACCATGTCACCATTCACAATAAAGCCTTGATCTTCCGTGACTACCAGCTCAATACCTACTTCTTTATAGCGTGGACTCATAATTTTCATAGCCCCCATAATGGCAGTCTGTACGGCAATAGGGCCTTGATGAACGTCACCTTTACGAGCAAATACTTTAAAGCGAGCGATAATATCGCCCATGTGATGACCCAATTGACTAATATGCTGCAAGTTAGCATGGGCTTGTTCGTACTGGCCGCGATCCAGAAACTTCAATCCATTCCCTGCGAAAGCTCGAATCGCAGTCAAAGGCTGGTTCAACTCATGATTCAAACCCGCACTTAATTGCCCTAATACCGCAAGCTTGGCTGTTTGGATCAGCTCTCGTTGCGTACCTTTATGCTCTTCAATTTCATGGCGAAGACGAGTATTGGCACCTTGTAGTTCAAACGTTCGTTCTTTCACTCGTTCTTCAAGCTCAATACGCGCTTGAGTGATATCTTGCTCGTAACGTTTACGCTCGGTCATGTCATGAAAAGTCACCAAATAACTTAGGCGATTAGGCAATTGCATCTTACATAAGGTCATTTCCACCGGAACTGTTTGATCGGAATAACATAAGCGCCCTTCTCGCGTCAGCACTTTAATACCTAAATCATTAGCAGCTTCCAGAAAATCATTATGAGAAGATAAAACTAACGCATCTTGCTCGTCGGGTTGAAATAAAACGCCAAGTGGCTGCCCAACTAGAGAAGATAACGGCTGACCAAGCAACTTTTCAACCGCCGGATTAAAAGATTCTATTTTGTGGTGCTCATCCAAGGTTACCAAACCCGCTTGTGTATTTTGAATCACTTCACGAATGTACGCTTGGTTGTGGCGCGTCATTTCATTAGCATCAGAACGCTCTCGTAACATGCGCCGACGCAACATAGCCAAACCCAATAACAAGGCTGTAATAGTCACGCCACCCGCAAAAATGGTACGCCATAAAGAGATTTCTTCATTGATGATTTTTAAAGGCGCAAGGATAGAAATTTGAAAGCCTAATAAGCGAATCGGGCGACTCATCCTTAAAAACGACAGCCGCTCTAATTCTTCGGTGCCATCTATAACAGTATTTTCTAACACATCAACAATTTGCGATTTTTCATCAAAAGGCTTTTGATAAACAATTGCCAGCTTTTCAATGGATTTACCATAATAACGCTGTGAATCAGCAATACGCTGCAACTCAGTATGAGACAACTCGCCCAATACCCGATACAACCAGTTAGCACGCGAGCTGCTAAACACAATGCCATCCGGATCGAGTAACAAAAATTCATAATGCTGATTGGCAAAACGTTTTTCGAATTGGGTCAAATCCACTTTTACAACGGCAATACCAATAATCGAATCGCCTTCATAGACAGGATAAGAGAAGTAATAACCGCGGCGATTCGATGTCGTACCAAGCGCATAATAGCGACCCGGTTTTCCTTGAATCGCGTCTTTAAAATAAGGTCGAAATGCGAAGTTACGACCGACAAAACTAGTAACTTCTCGATAGTTAGACGAGGCTATCGTTAGTCCATCTGTGTTTAAAATATAACTGTCTGAGGCTTCGGTGATGCGGTTAATTTGCTCAAGTTCACGATTAAGCTGATTAATGTCCGAGTCGAAACCGTCTCGCAGGGCTTTTCTTACTCGGTCATTAGACGCCAATAACGTCGGCATATGTTGGTACTTGGCAATCGCGCTTTCCAACACACTGGCAAGTTGGTTTAACTGCTCAAAAGAATCAATACGCAACGCTTTGATTTGTTGATTACGCAGGGCTTCACCGCCTTTCCAAATCAACAAAACCACCACAAAAAAGGCACCAAGATACAGCCAAATTAACTGTTTAGATGAAAAAAGCCATCTTATGCTAAAGCCGTATTTTTCTTTCAATGCACTCACCTAAAATACCTTGTTATTATTATCTCGACATTTATTTCAACTCAAAAAGCGCTACCTTGAGTAAAATTATTAAGCCCTAGCATGAGCAAAGGGCAACACCTCAGCAATATGCGATTTATGACACATTAACATCAACAAGCGATCCACTCCTAACGCAACGCCAGCACAATCTGGCAAGCCGTTTTCTAGTGCTGTGATTAATCGCTCATCAAACTGTCGATTCGCCAAGCGCATTTCCTTGCGTGTTTCTTTATCTTCAGCAAATCGTCTTGCTTGTTCCTTAGCATCAGTGAGTTCATGGTAGCCATTCGCTAGCTCCATTCCTTGCCAGTAAAGCTCAAATCGTGCGGCTACTAACAGCCCTTTTTCATCAAGATGAGTCTTGGCAAGTGCGGCCTGAGAAGCAGGATAACTATGAATAAAACAAGGGACGTATTTACCAATAGCCGGTTCTACCACGCTCGAGAAAAGTAACTCAAGCAAGGTATCGCGATCATCTTCCTGCAAACCGTATTCTGTGTGTTCGTGAGCACACTCTTGTAACTGGAACAATGTCGCGGTGAAAGGATCAAGTCCGGTATGACGTAAAAACGCCATTTGATAACTGAGTCGTTCGCAAGTCAGCGCCTCTTCATTCAATAGTGCCGACAGCAACTGTTGGATCTCATCCATTAATTGCCAGTGATCAAAACCGACTCGATACCATTCCAACATAGTAAATTCGATACTATGTCGGCGACCAATTTCCTCGGCTCGGAACACTTTTCCCAACTGATAGATAGAACCAGAGCCTGCGCATAATAAACGCTTCATGGCGAACTCTGGGGAAGTTTGAAGATAGTAAGTAAGGTCTTCACCTTGGGAGCGCGTCTTACTGGTTAAGACTTCAATATGTGGATCAGTAATACTACCCAGAGACAGACATTGAGTATCCACCTCCATCACCTCACGCGCATCGAAAAAAGCGCGAATAGCTTTCAGTAACTGCGCACGCTTTTGCAAAATCGAAAGATCAGCGCTAGGTTGCCATAAAGAAGCGTCGTACATAGAAAAGCACTCTGAAAATAGAATGTATGATAACAAATTCAGAGTTACATATTTACTTTACTCAGCAAGATTTTAATACCAGCCACACCAAACATAAGTGCGAAGACAGCATCAAAGCCGCGTTTCATTTTAAAATAGCCTTGGCGAATTCTTGGATTCGAAAACAACACAGCGTAGCCGAAATTTATGCAGGCACTTTGAATCGTTAATAAGACAATCACGGACAACAAGCCTTGTGTGGAAACCGAACTCGGCATACCCATGGCGAATAACGATCCTAGAAACAGAATCGCTTTAGGATTGGTTAAGTGGATAGCCAAACCACGAAAATAAGCAGTGCGCAAAGACGTTTGTTTAGTCTCTAACGTGGCCAACATTTTGCTCGTATCTGATTTATTCGTCATTGCCGAACGACAAGATTTGTAAGCTAAGAATAATAAATAGACTGCGCCGACATAACGTAAGCTTTCGAATAGCCAGACATTTGCATACAGCACAGCACCTAAACCAAAGGCAGCCGAACAAGACCAAAATAGCGAGCCTGTGAGTATGCCTGATGCTAACGCCAAACCTTGCACTCGCCCCTGACTCATTGACGTAGATGCAATCGCCAATGTCGCAGGCCCAGGACTCGCCATAGCGACAAAAGCACCAATTAATATCAGGACATAGTGGATTTCTTGCATGAATCACCTCTCAGTCTTTTAAAGAAACTCAATTTCGGCAATGCCATTTGCCCGACAAACAGACCTAATAAAATCAGCACAGCAGCGATTATCTGATTCGTTTCTATTGGCTCATTGTAAAACCAATAACCACCAAAAATACCAAACACAGGTACCAGTAACGTCATTGGCGCGACACTGGATACTGAGTATTTCATTATCATCTTATTCCAAAACCAGTACCCTAATAGTGTCGTCGGGTAAGCTTGGAACAAAGCGGAAAACAGCGTCCATTGGGTAAATTGATTCGGCAACTCAGTGACGACTTGCGTTCCTTCAAAAATAACCGCTAGTAACAACAAAGGCAAAGGTGCAAACAACATTCCCCAGATATTAAAGGCAAAAATAGCTTTGGTATTCGCGCGTTTTACAATCAAGCCATTAATGCTCCAAAACACCGACGCCATTAATACCAGCACTAAACCTTTTCCAGTCACCGAACCACCTTCGGAGTAGATGATCAAAGCAAGTCCAAGTAAAGCCAATCCAGCGCCAAGCAACTTATTGCGAGTAATGGTTTCGTTTAAACACAACCAACCCACCAGCAAACTACTAACAATACTCATATCCAATAACAAAGAGGCCATTCCTGCCGAAACACCAGCGCCAATAGATAAGGTCGTTAATCCCCAAACGCCGACACCAAAAGATAAGCCATAAGCGATCAAATAACGCCACGGCACATCTGGCTTCTTAATAAAAAAGATCAAAGGAAACACCGCAAAACTAAATCGCAACGCGGTGAGTACTAAAGGATGAACACTATTCACGCCAAGCTTGATCACACTGAAATTCAATCCCCATAACGCCATCAAGGCAAACAGCAACCCAAAGTCTCGTAGTTTCATTATTCGTTCCTAGTAAATAAAATCTGTTGTAAACAATAACGAAGGCGCTCAATTACACGCGGTGTTTCTATTCGAAACTACCGCCTATCTCACAGAAACACCGCGTGTAACTGAACATAACTAAGCATTTCCTTTAGAAAGAAGTATCACTAGAAAACCAAAAAGAACACAGATTCAATTTTTGATAAAAATAAGAGTACAATTCAAAGAAAGGAAATACTTTGGGGGAATGTTATGGCGCTTTACGAAACACTTGCTCAGCATTATATCGACGACATACAAGCACAACGACTGCCTGCGGGAAGCCGTTTGCCAGCACTACGAACCATGGCGAAGCAGCATCAAGTCAGCATGACCACGGCGACTAAAGCCTATGATTACCTTCAACAAACCGGTTGGATTTATGCGCAGCCGCAGTCTGGGTACTTTGTTGCCAACCAAATTGAAGCAATCAGCTTTCCAAGTCTTAACATCAAAAGTATTGAACAACGGGATCCAAAACGCTTTGCGCCGTTAAATGGCTATAACCCTGCCTCGGCGCTTTTTAGCCCGCTTGGCACCTCGATGATTTCGCCAGAATTACAACCTAGTGTCGCACTGCAACGCAGCATTAAACGTGTCACTCAAAGAGCAGGAAAGCATCTCTTTCAATACCCAGAAACACAAGGCGACAAAGGCCTGAGAAGCGCCCTTGCGGAACATTTCCGCCATGACAATCTAGCCTTTTCAGCAGCCGACTTTGTGATCACCAATGGCTGTATTGATGCAGTAAGACTGGCGATAGAAAGCGTTACCAAAGAAGGCGACACTATTGCCATTAGCTCCCCTTGTTTTAGTGGCTTGCTCGATTTACTAAGTGCCCTATCTCGCAAAGTGATTGAAATCCCTATTAGTGAGAAAGGCTTAGATTTAGACCATCTAGAAACCTTGATGCAACAAGGTTTGATAAAAGCCTCTCTGTTTAGCACATCGAACATGAATCCAACTGGAATGACACTGCCCGTTGAACAAAAACAAGCTCTAGCAACACTTGCCGCGCAATACAAAACACCGATGATAGAAGACGACGTCTATTTCGAATTAAGCCACCAGAAACAACAAACGCTGCCAGCAAAATATTGGGATAAAGAGGGATATGTGATTTGGTGCGGATCTTTTTCAAAAACCTTAGCCGCTGGACTGCGACTTGGTTGGTGTGTTCCGGGTCGATATTTAACGTCTTATATCAATCAACATTCCTTAACCAGCTTTGGTGTGAATGGACTTATACAGTCTTGTATGGCGGAGTTTATCAACACCGGTGAATATCGCTCTCATGTGAATAAAATACGTACGGTTTTGAATCAACACATACACAGTTATCAACAATTTTTAATCAAATACTTGCCCACCAATGCAAAAATCAGTGCCCCACAAGGCGGAATCGTACTTTGGGTACAGATCCCCAGTTTAAATGCTGTACAGCTTGAAAAAGAAGCTAATAAACAGGGCATCGACATACGCAGCGGTGCTTGTTTCAGTACCCACGACTTTTATCACGATTGCTTCCGTATAAACTGCGGTTGGCCGCTGGAAAATACTGGGGATAAACACAGTACTTATCAACAATTGATCAGCTTATGCGACATAATCAACAGTCTGATGAGAGCAGAGACTTAACAAAATTGGAGCGATTGCACATTTACTTCTTTAATCTTAACCTTTAGATCAACAAAAATGCTCTAGACTGTATTTCAGGATAAATAGAAATTCATGCACAAAAGGATTCATCTCTATGTCTTACCATTCCGTAAAACTGATAAAACGTCCTGAATTAGAAATCACCGAAGATATTTTCAATATTGTTACTCAAGACATTCCAACGCCAGCAGAAGGCGAAGTATTGGTAAAACTCTCTCATCTTTCTTTAGATCCAGCCATGCGCGGTTGGATGAGCGCGGATGAAAACAGCTACATTCCCCCCGTAAAATTAGGTGACACCATGCGCGCCAGTGGCATAGGTGAAGTCGTTAAATCCAACAATGAAAGATTCCCAGTTGGCGCTCGTGTTATGGGGCTTATGGGTCTAACTGAATATGCGATCAGTGATGGTAATGGCTTAAACGTCATTCCAAAAGAGCTGCCTGCTGAAGCAATTTTATCCGTCATTGCCCTACCCGGTATTACTGCTTATCACGGTGTGTTTGAAGTGCTTAAACCAGAAGCAGGTCAGACGCTTATCGTCACAGCGGCAGCAGGTTCAGTTGGATCTCTTGTCGGTCAGATGGCTAAAAACCTTGGTTTAACGGTTGTTGGCGTGGCGGGCTCTGATGAGAAATGCCAATGGTTAACAAAAGAACTTGGTTTTGATCATGCGATTAATTACAAAGATACAGACTTTGTCGAACAATTGACGCAAGCGACGCCAAACGGCATCGATCTTTTCTTTGAAAATACGGGTGGTTTGGCACAAGGTCCTATCTTTGAACGCATGAATCCTCATGGTCGCATTGCTGTGTGTGGCCTAATCGCTGACTATCAAAAAGCCGAACCAGCACCAGGGCCAAGTTGGGTTGGCATCATCAAACGCCGCCTATCGATCCAAGGCTTCACCATGCCAGATCATTTCCATCGTATCCCTGAATACGGCCAAGCGCTGGGATCTATGTTAGGCAAAGGAGAATTGAAATATCGTACCCACGTTATTGAAGGAATCGAAAACGCAACTAGTGGCATTAACCTGTTATTTGACGGTAAAAATACCGGCAAGCTGATTGTTAAGCTATAAGCTCTCCAGAATAAGATACAGTAGAAAAGTAAAAGGGAATGGTCGAATGACCATTCCCTTTTTAATTTAAATAGATTTAATAAGCTTAATGGTGAGTTATAAATCAAATTGTGACGGAAGCATCACAACATCCCGAATCGTCACATGACGAGGACGCGTAAGCATAAAGATGAGCGCTTCAGCCACATCGCTGGCTTCCATTAAACTACCTTTTGACTTGGCTTCTGCGAGTTTTTCCGCAGGCCAATCAGATAATAAAGAAGTAATAACTGGGCCGGGAGATACCGAGCCAACGCGAATCCCATGCTTGCTGACTTGTCTACGCACCGTTTGCACAAAACAATTCATCGCCCATTTTGATGAGGCATAAACCGGTTCCCAAGGTGTCGGAAAATGACCCGCTAAGGAACTGGTTATTAAAATATCGCCCACACCTCGTTCAATCATATGCGGCAAAACATCACGCACGTTCTTGATGACAACGTTAATATTCAGATTTAGCATTCGGTCTATGGCGTCGTTATCGGCATCAACTAAATCACCACCAACATACAAGCCGGCATTGGCGTGAAAAATATCGATCACTTTGGCTTTTTCTAAAATCCGCGGAACCATCGCCGAGCAAGCGGCAGGATCCAACAAATCTACTGCAAGGGTGATGACTGCATCGCCATGTTTGTCTTGCAAAGCTTGTAATGCTGTCTCATCACGATCCACGATCACGACCCGAGCACCTTCAGCTATCATGCCTTCGACACTAGCAAGACCTATTCCTGATGCGCCACCAGTCACAACGGCGACTTTTCCCATTAATGCTTTAGACATGTTTTATCCTGTTTATTGTTATTTATAGAGATAACAACACGCTACCATTCTATAGACTGCAAACTCTGCTACTTTTTTGCCTATAACTGATCTAAATTAGCCTTTAAGCCGTCGTAATACATAGTGACAGAGAATCCAATAAAATTAGTAGAGATTCTCAATAACAAGAGGGTTTCAGTCAAATATTGGCATCAAAATCGTAGATCATTTCGATAGTTCAATTTTTTTGATCATTAACCTCAAAATACTCCGTTACACTATTCTGTTTTTTTTATATATAGTGCCTACATATTAAGTAACACCAACCCAACACTAAGGTAAATCAAAATGACAACATCGTTAATCCAAAAAATCACTAACACAACTTCTGGTATCGCTAGCACAATTTTGCGTATTCCAGTGGGTCTAATCCTAATGGCACATGGCGCGCAAAAATTGTTTGGTGCGTTTGGCGGTTACGGTCTTGAAGGCACTGGTCAGTGGATGGCATCTATTGGTCTAGAACCTGGTTATCTGATGGCTCTTTTAGCAGGTAGTGCAGAATTCTTTGGTGGCTTGGCACTTGTTATCGGTTTGCTTGTTCGTCCAGCTTCTGCAGTTATTGCTTTCACTATGCTAATGGCAATCTTCTCTGTGCATATTTCAAACGGTTTGTTCATGGCAAACAACGGCTATGAATACGCACTAACACTTTTGATTGTTGCCGTTTCTTTAGTATTCAGCGGCGCCGGCTCTTTCTCTGTAGATAAAGCGATTTCTGCTAAAAACTAGCCTAATAATACATTACTTTAAAAGCTTCGATGGTCCGCTATCGAAGCTTTTTCATATACACGCTATCTAAAAACAGCAAAATCGATTCAGGAACAATGTCTTACCTTTATGGTAAAAAAACATCGATGTAATAAAAAATAATAATCAAAAATATAAATAGTTTATTTTATAAACAATACTTCTCTTTAATAGTTTCATGAGGTATGTTTTAGAAAGGTCGAACTAAAAATAATAAACAAAGTGCCTAAAATCGATCTACACTTACGGAAATACAGTCGCCATCTTGTTGATAGAGAACTGATTCATCTTTAAGGAAAATACTGGCACCTAGTTGTTTGACAACGCGGAGGCCATCATGATTGAAAGCTTTTTGAATCAACTTTTACCGAAGATTTATAGTTGCGTACAGCACCCAAATCGATGGATAAGTATTCTTGATGAGCTACGTGAAAAGTTAGAAGTGGAAAGCATTGCTGCTCAAATACACGAACTATCGGACAACTCTAATCCATCTGAAATTTGGCTGATGCGCGATTCCCAGTCGACTATAAATGCAGACTTGCACGATAAATGGGTTAATAATTCTGATAATCCCCGTCTAGATTATGATTTTAGCGAATACCCAGCCATAATCCGCGATGAAGAGCTCTTCTCTGACTCCTGTCCACGATATATTGATTTCCAAGAGCGGCTCGCGAAGGCAGGATTAGGATTGGCGATTTCCCTAGAAATGAAAATTTCTCCTAATCGCTATCTCAACTTAATTGCTCACCGTAAACACGGTGATTTGCGCATCTTTGACCACAACTGCGAATCATTACTTCAGCAACTTGCACCTCATATACAACAAACCATTCTTTTGTATGATCAATTTCAGACGCTATCGAGCAGCAATACTATTATTAAACAAATCGCAGATAAATTAACCACAGGGATCATGCTAATAAATCAGTATGGCAAAGTTAGCTGGTTTAATAGCAGTGCAGCTTCCATAATATCGGAATCAGATTACCTAGAATTGATAGATAACGAATTGCGCTTTGAACACAAGGCAGACAGAAACATTTTCATACAGCTATTGCGCCAAACACAATCGCCTACAGGAATAACATCTCACCCTCTTGCTAGAATTGGGGAGCATCAAACTAGTCCAATACAGTTGCTACTTACCCCTATTTTGTCTTCTATATCAGTCGGCCTGATACAATCCAAACAGCCTCTCACTTTTGCCCTATTTTTATCCAATAGCCATAATGAAGTGATACTTTCAGAGCAGAATATTGGTCGCTTATTCAGCCTTACACCTGCAGAAGTAAAACTAGCGAGCGCTTTAGCAAATGGTTTTTCGTTGACGGAATACGCTATAGAAAAAGGCATAACCGTTGGCACCGCACGAATCCAACTAAAAAGTATTTTTTCAAAAATGGGAGTCACCCGCCAACCAGAACTAGTAAAAATACTGTGGTCTTCAATACTTCCCCATGTAAGCCAACTAGAAAATACGCCTTTCTCACAAAAAATAAGCTAATGATAGTTTGGTCTATCCTATTTGGGATATGACAAGCTGAAGCGAACTGAGCATTATTTGTTTTATAGACAAACAATTGTCTAGATAAACTTTAATCAAAATGAGAGAGAGACAGACATGCAAACAAAAATAAAAAACATGCAATGTTTTATGGGCGCAAGCTTACTATCTTCAGTCGTTCTACTCCCAATAGCTGCACACGCAGCATCAGAAGTAGACCCAATGGTTGCGGGAATTGGTCCAGTATCTGAAGTTCCTATTGCCATCCAAAACTTACGCTGGGCAATGCTCGATGGCGATGTTAATACGCTAACATTTCGCTCAATGGATACGTTATTCACAACCCGCCAAGTTGGCCATTCAGGAAACGTCACCCCATTTGTTCACAATGATAAGCCACTAGATTTTACCTACGAGTATGAAGGTAACAACTATACACCAGAGCAATTCTTAGACAGAACCTATACCAATGCGATGATCATTATTAAAGACGACAAAGTCGTCTATGAAAACTATCGCAACAACAGCAACCAAGATACGCACTTCATGGCTTGGTCAATGACCAAATCTATGGTTTCTATCTTGGTTGGTGTTGCCCTTGAAGAAGGTCGTATTAAATCATTAGACGACGATATCACCACTTACCTACCTGAATTATCTGAAGGTGCCTATAAAGGCGTGACTATTCGTCAAATACTTGCTATGAAATCCGGTGTCGATTACGAAGAGCGTTATGACTTTGCCAATCCAGGCATAGCAGCTAAGAACCATATTTTGGCTTTAGTTAAAAACGTAGCGCGCTTTGTTGAGCCAGCAAAAACCATCAAGCGCCTTCATAAACCAGGTACTTTCTTAGCCTATAAAACCATCGATACGGCAGTGTTAGGCTTGTTGCTTGAACGTGTCAGCGATGGCAGTAATGTGGCCTCTTACATGCAGCAACATTTATGGGAGCCAATAGGTGCTGAATCAAATGGCTTCTTCATCATGGATGGACAGCCAGGTGTTGGACGAGAATTCACTGGCGCAGGCTTCAATGCAACCGTTCGTGATTTTGCTCGTGTGGGTCAAATGATGCTGCATAACGGCAAGATCAACGGCAAACAAATTGTTTCACCAGAATGGGTTAAATTATCAACAGCCCCGGTAGATAAAGAAGACCCTAAATTAGGTGGATACGGCTACCAATGGTGGACCATGCCAAATACAAATGCTTATTCAGCAATCGGCTTACAAGGTCAGTTCATTTACGTGAACCAAGATGAAAATACTGTCATTGTCAAAACGAGCTATTTCCCTCAAGACCAAATGGATGCAGCAGAAGCTGAAACACTAAACTTCTTTGATAAAGCAGCTAAATGGAAACCTGCTAATTAAACTGCATTTTTGATAGGCCTCCCTTTTATTAAGAAGTTATGATGAGAAACACTTCCTCATAGCTTCTTAATTTTTTAATTAGCTTTTCCTACCAAGCACCTTAAATTTTCATTTCATAACTACTCTTAAACCATTCAGACCAACCAAAAGCCTAGGCATAACCTATTTCAGGACGGAACAGCGAAGCAAAAAAAGCCCCCGATAGTTTCCTATCGGGGGCTTTCATATTAATTATGCAAATTCAGGAATTACTTACCTGTTGCGCGAGAAACGTAGTCGCCAGTACGAGTATCAACACGAAGAACTTCACCGATGTTGATAAACAGTGGTACACGAACCATAGCGCCAGTCACCAAGAAAGCAGGTTTAGAACCGCCGTTAGCCGTATCGCCTTTTACACCTGGATCCGTTTCTTTTACTTCCAGTTCGATGAAGTTAGGAGCAGCAACCGCCAATGGCGCACCGTTGTATAGAGTTACAACGTATTTTTCTTGCTCTTTCAGCCACTTAATCGTGTCGCCTACTGCTGTTTCATCTGCTGCGTGTTGTTCAAAAGAACCATCTACAGCCATGAAGTGCCAGAACTCGCCATCGGTGTACAAGTACTCCATATCGGTGTCCATTACGTCAGCTGTTTCTAGCGTATCACCAGATTTAAAAGTACGCTCCCAAACACGACCAGTTTTTAGGTTACGCAGCTTGATGCGGTTAAAGGCTTGGCCTTTACCTGGTTTAACGTGTTCGTTATCGATAATCGCACATGGATCGCCGTCGACCATTACTTTAGAACCGCTGCGCATTTCGCTGGTAGAAATATTAGCCATACATCCTCACAGTATATTTTTAGAGAAAAGGCTCTGACTGGCGTATCATGTCAGTCCCAAGATCTCTGCAAACTTCTTTTTATGTCATTTAGAACCGTTAAATAGACAAGTAAAAAGAGCGTTTGCAAAGATCTCTGAGAGCCACTGGCCGAGTAGGCCAAAATAAGTTGGCGCAATCATAACCCAAATGAACACAATTTTGCAGATATTTGACGTGATCCCTATTCAAACAAAGAACAATTTAAGCTGGTCGCAGCACCTGTCGCAGGCCCTAACCTCCTTACCAGAACTGGTTGAGCACTTAGGTCTGCCAAAAAGTCTTGCTCAACAAGGCATAGAAGCACATCAGAGCTTCAAATTACTGGTGCCGCGCCCTTATTTGTCGCGCATTGAATATGGCAACCCTAACGATCCTCTGCTGCTGCAAATTCTGCCTAGTACAGCTGAAATGCAAAAAGTCGTGGGTTACACAAAAGACCCATTAGAAGAAGCCGAACACAATCCACAAAAAGCCATAGTGCATAAATACAAACGTCGTTTGTTGGTTATTACCACTGGCACTTGCGCAGTAAACTGCCGTTACTGTTTCCGTCGTCATTTTCCTTACGGTGACAATCAACTAGCGCAAGCGGAGTGGGACTCGGTAATCGACTATTTAAAAGCCCATCCTCAAATCAACGAAGTGATCTTAAGTGGCGGTGATCCTTTGATGATGAAAGACGCTTTACTCGCCGATAAAGTCCGCAAGCTTGATGCGTTGCCACAAATAAAACGCCTACGCATTCACTCGCGTTTGCCCGTGGTGATTCCATCTCGCGTTTGCGATGACATGCTAGCGTGGATCAAAGCAAGTCGCCTCGACATCGTGATGGTGTGGCATATTAATCATGCCAATGAAATGGACGAAGAGCTCGCTCAGGCAGCCTATAAGCTGAAAAGAACGGGCGTTACCTTGCTCAATCAAGGTGTTCTATTAAAAGGCGTCAACGATTCGGTAGAAGCTCAAGTCAATTTGAGCGAAGCTGTATTCGATGCTGGGATTTTGCCTTACTACATGTTCACGTTAGATCCAGTTGAAGGCGCGGCGCACTTTGATATTTCAATCGAAGATGCTCAACGCTTGATGGGGAAAGTGGCTGTCGAGCTGCCAGGTTATTTAGTCCCAAGGCTAGCCAAGGAGATCCCTGGCAAACCAGCGAAAAGCGTGTTTGCACCGATTTTCAATGAACTCGATAAGTAGCTTCTCGCCTTGTCATTCGTTTTATTTAGCGTTACCTGAGCAACGCAATACGACCGACTTTTACTTGCTGACGTCGAATACTAACGTTCGGCGCTAGCTGGTATAAGTCGCCATTTCGACCGATTAACTGATCCGGCACATGGCTGAGTTTCGCCACGTCAGCGTTAGCATCCAAATGTTTCGGCTCGCCATGAACTGGAATCGCCAATTGCGGCTGCACCCAAGTATAAAGCTGTTTGAGTTCTTCGCGGCAAGGATGGCCACTCACATGAATGGTCAAGTCGGTTTCATGAGCTTGCAAGGTGCGGATTTTCCGACCTTTAAATTGCTCGGCTAATCTGTCTATGGCCTGCTCATTGCCGGGAATGCGCATGGAACTAAAAATTACCAAATCGTCGGCTTCTAGACTCAAATCAAAACAATTATCGGCGGCCAATCGGTTCAAGGTCGCCCTTGGTTCCCCTTGGCTTCCTGTGACCACCGCCAAGACTTCTTCTCTTGGTAAATAGCCGAGATGCGTAGCGTCGATAATCGGTAAATCATCCTGCCAATGACCTGTAGCACGTGCAGCACTGACCATGTTTGTCAGCGATCTTCCGATCAAAGCAAGATAACGACCGGTTTCTTTTGCGACTAATCCCAATGCCACTAAACGTGCGACGTTACTGCTGAAACAACCGACTACAACACGGTTCTTTTCTGCTTCTATAGTTTTTAATAAGCCCTGATAACAATCACTTTCAGATGGCGAGAAACCCTCTTTTAGCGCGTTGGTTGAATCACACACCATGGCGAGAATGTTTTCTTTGGCTAATGCTTGAAAGGCTGCGGGAGAAAACGCATCACCCAAAATTGGCTTTTTATCAATTTTCCAATCACCTGTATGAAATATACATCCTGCAGGCGTGTCGATAGTCATCGCATAAGGCTCTGGAACCGAGTGAGTCAATCCCAACCATTTGACATTAAACACGCCAATCTTTTTGGTTTCGTTTTCTTTCACTTCGATAATCGGCACTTGATCGGTTAAGCCTACTTGAACCAACTTACGACGCAAAACTTCTGCAGTAAAAGCCGTGGTGTAAACCGGACATTTGAAACGTCGCCACAAAAAAGGCAAAGCCCCCACATGATCTTCATGGGCGTGAGTAATGACGATGCCGGCTAAACGTTCTTTTTGTTCAGCAATAAAACTCGGATCAGCACAAACGATTTCGGAGGTACGCAGGTCATCAGGCGTCAATGGCTCGTTAAAGGAAACGCCGCAATCGACCATCAACCATTGCCCGTCATGGCCATAAAGGTTCATGTTCATACCGATCTCACCGGTGCCGCCTAAAGGCAAAAACCATAAGTCGTCTTGCGAGGGAATCAAAGATGAAATAACGCGCTCCTTGTAAATACAGACTGGATATTAGTCAATTATCTCTATGGTACGCATTTTTCGTGAATATCCCAGCGTGCTCGTAACGATTGGATAAAAGAAGCCCAAAATAAAAAACCTCTTTCTATTTTTGAGGTAAAAAGAGGTTTTCTCGAGATAAAAAAATAAGAACTATGAAGTAGTAAAGAGCTGTGCACGGCCTCATGATCGAAGACTAGCAGCAGTCGTGCAAAGGTATCTATAGAACTTCGTCACCATTCGCTATCACAGTATCACGCACAATTTGAGTGTATTCCACGGCTTCTTTAATAATCGCAGCTTCATCTACGGTGAGTATTTTCTTGTCTTCCATAAGGATTTTGCCGTCAACTATACTGTGTCGAACATCGCTAGGATAAGCAGAATAAACCAAGGCAGAGTAAGGATTATACATAGGTACCATATGCGGAGCCTTGGTATCCACGACGATAATATCTGCTAATTTTCCAACTTCTAATGAACCAACACGATCTTCCATATGCAGCGCTTTTGCTGCACCCATGGTTGCCATATCAATGACTTTAATAGGTGGCATAGCCGCACGATCTTGGTTAACCAATTTATGGACTTTAGCTACCTGCCCAAACTCAGCAATAGTACTTAGATTATTGCCAGACATTGGGCCATCAGTCCCTAAGCCAATTCTCACGCCTTCGTCATACATTTTTAGAGCAGGCGAAACACCTTTCGCCGACTTGATATTTGCGCTCATGTTATGCGCCACGCCCATGCCACTTTCTTTAACAAGCTCAATATCATGATCGTCTACTAGAATCATATGAGCGCCAACTAAGTGATCATTCAAAGCACCAATATCATGCATATATTGAACAGGGCTTTTACCGTCAGCTCGCTCGGCAATTTTTTCTTGCTCGGTGTGAGATTCGGCTAAATGGATCAGCACTGGCACGTTTTTCTCTTTGGATAATTCAGCTACTCGCTGCAACACTTCAGTGGTGTTTGTATAAGGAGCATGAGGCGCAAACGCTGGTGTGATACGCGGATGGTCTTTGTATTCTTCAATGAATCTTAACGCGTAGTTAATACCTTCTTCGGCGTTTTTAGCATCTGCAACAGGAAACTTAATCACAGTCTCACCAAGCACAGCACGCATGCCGATTTGATCAACGGTTTTGGCGACTTCATCTTCAAAATAATACATATCGGCGTAGGTAGTAACACCGCCACGCAACATCTCGACATTGCCAAGATTAGCGCCAATACGCACCATATCACGGGTAATTAGCTTGTTTTCCAGAGGGAAAATATAACGATGCAAACGGTCTGGCACATCATCTGCTAAAGAACGTAAAACCGCCATAGATACGTGGGTATGAGTATTTATTAAGCCTGGCATTACGATATCGCCTTGCACATCCAATACTTTTTTCGCATCAAATTGTGCGGCTAATGACGCATCACCTACAGCGAAAATTTTATTTCCTTTAATCGCAACAACACCATGGTGATATAGCGTTTTACTGTTATCCATAGTCAAAACGGTAGCATCTTTGATCAACAAATCAACAGACTCGGCGCTCCATGATGGCGCTGAAAAAGTCGTCGTTGCTAATACTGCCAATAAGACACTTTTTTTAAACTGCATTCGATTGTCCTTTATTAGATAATGTTCCGAATAGGTCGCTTTTTGACAGCGACATTGCTTAATAATACCTGCATGTTTTATTCCAACACAGAAACATGTTTAAAATTTAGGATTTAAAATTGAACATCTCAACTAAGCTTCAAAACGGTCTTGGCAAAGCCATAACCTACTTTATTTTACTGTCTTGCATGGCAATTTTTATCATCTATCTTGTTCAGCGCTTTGGGACGCAATACGCCAAAGACAAAATTCAAGAACAGCTTAATCAATCTGGTTTAGCGCCTTTTGTCCATTATGAAAGCATTCACCTTGATCCATTCACTCTGACGCCCTCCCTAGAAAATGTCAGCTTTGGTAATGAAAATGCACCTTGGCTACGCTTCGCTAGAATTTCGTTTAATAGCTACCCAATCAAATACCCTGATTTAGATGTAGAATTTTGGATACAAGAAAGCCCAATCGGCAGCTTATCCCGTGATACACGAAATCTAATGCGTGCAGGTGGAATTGAAACCTTACTTGGTAAAGGCTCTTTTACTTCCAAGATTGAGGGTGAAAAAGTCTCGTCTCAATTCAAACTAGACATAAAGGGTATTGGCAAGCTAGATCTGTCTTCTAAAATCAACGTATTGGATCATGGCATCGTCATGTCTGATCTACGTTCTGACGTACTCGCATCGTTTGCATTAGGCCAACCCGAAGCGCTACCCATCATCTATGGTGACGCCATTGAATTGCATTCTTTAGAGGTGAAATACGAAGAATCAGGACTAATCACTCATCTGTTTCCTCAATCGGCTGTTTTGCGAGATTCACCAGAAAATCAGTCGAACAGTCTGAGATACGCAAGCCAAGCATTGGGGCTTGCACCAGCAGATTCGGAAGAAGCGAAACACGTTGCCGAAACATTATTAACGTTTTTAATGCAGCCTGAAAAACTGAGCCTAACTATGCAACCTTCTTCGGCTCTCAGTCTAAAAGAGCTAGTGTTAATGGCAAACAAAGGTACGCTTTATAAAGACAGTAAAATGACGTTACTGAACAATTAGCAAGGCGCTACTATATTAACAAGACTCTATTTTACAGCCCAAGTGTCTCCACGCATGGGCTGTAAAAACCATCAAAAATCTAAAAAGGATTAAACATTTCCCGATAAGACTGATTAGACGTTGCTCTGGCAATACCTTTCACCATCCTAAAAATCGACCAAATCCAAACACAAAACAACAAAATATAGCCGATAAAAAATAACGTCAGTATCACGCCAATAACGCTCCAAAAGATCCCCCACCAAAAAGTACCAATGATATTGGCGTAATGATCTTCAAAGAATGTTCCCCGGGCCTCGTCTGCTTTTACCATGGCCCAAATGGCACCAATAAACCAAAAGACACCCGTGAATATGCCTAACAACATAAAAACATAGGCAATCACCACATTACTTTTTGCGTTTTCCTCTCGTGGCGTTAACGGTCTAAGACGATTATCTGGTTCAAATCCGGACATATATAAACACTCCGTTATTCAATAAAAATTTGTCTAATAAGCATAATGGGGATGCTTTTAAAATTATCGCCCTCTTCTTATCCAGTTTTATGATTTCTTTTCAATACGAATGCTTGTAACGTGTTCTTTCCCCACTCTGTTTTTCACTCATACTGCCTAGGAATACCATGACAAATGTGACGATTTTAGTCGATGTTCAAAATGTCTATTACACCACGAGACAAGCGTTTGGACGCTCTTTCGACTACAACACTTTTTGGCAACAAGCGACTGAAGGTCGAAATGTCGTAAAGGCCATCGCTTACGCCATAGACAGAGGCGATGAGAAACAACGACAATTTCAAAATATCCTACGAGCGATTGGCTTTGAAGTGAAATTGAAACCCTTCATTCAACGCTCGGATGGCTCAGCAAAAGGCGACTGGGATGTGGGTATTGCTATCGATGGCATAGAGCATGGTAAAGACAGCGATGTCCTTGTTTTGCTTTCTGGCGATGGCGACTTCGATATTCTCGCTAAAACACTCAGGGAAAAATACCAAACTAAAGTAGAAGTCTATGGCGTTGAATCCTTAACTGCACAGTCATTAATCAATGCTGCCGATTCTTTTACCGCCATCGGTAACAAATTGTTACTTAAATAGATAAAACTCGTCTATATTTTTAAGAGAGAATATGTCCCCTTAAGAATCCTTGCTGATTATTTTATATACAGAAAGTGACGAAATGACGACTCAAACAAACTTCTTATTATTGGAAACAAGAGACACCCTGCATAAGTGGCTGAGCCTAGTCACGGGTGTCATCATGATCTTTTACTGCTTTCTTAATGTTGTCATCTTAAATCAAATTACCATTGGCATTATTGATGCTGTTTTTGGCCTACTGAATCTGTATTTTTTTAGAACAGCTCTGCAAGAAAAAACAAAAAAATGGCATACCTACATGCTAATAATCTCAATGACTGCTGCTGTCATTTATGCTTTTTACTTTGCCGATCTAAGAGCTGGCTCTATTTACTGGCTCCTTGTCTTACCACCGCTATATTGCCTACTTGCAGGTCCAAAACTTGGACTTTTCTATACTATTCTCTTATCCATACCAGCTCTTGCTATTTTATTCATTAAATCCGACAACGAGGATCTCATTCCCTATCGATCTGTTCTTAACTTCGTATTAGCCTATTTTCTGTCTTACGCTATTTGTTATTTATATGAAACCCAACATGCAAAAAGCAGCCTACTACTAGAAAAAATGGCCTTCCAAGACCCACTAACGGGGGCGCAAAATCGTCACGCGTTAAGACTTTTTTTTGATCACTTCAATAAAGCAGCTGTAGATCCTTTTCAGAAAGAAGAGCAAGAAGAAACCCGCCTGCTGATTATAGATATCGATCATTTTAAAAGCGTCAATGATGAGTTTGGACATGATGTTGGCGACTCAGTACTAATTGAAATGACCGAACTGCTACACTACTGTATAAATAGCAATCAAGTATATCGTATAGGCGGAGAAGAGTTTCTTATTGTCTTAAATAATTACACCCAAACTCAAGCATTTGATTTTGCGGAAACTATTCGCAAAACAGTAGAAAACTCTATTTTTAGAACTCACCAACAAAACATCAAAATCACCGTGAGCATTGGCATAGCACAACTAAAAAAAGGGCAATCATTCAGAGAGTTTTTACGCGTCGCTGATAAAAACCTTTACACTGCAAAAAATGAAGGACGCAACTTAGTACATTATGGATCGATAAGTGTTACCGAGGCGGTTTAAGAGCACACCTTATAACTGACCATTATTTACTTCCATTGCTCTTAAGTTGAATCATCAATGAGTACACGTCGTTACCCACATTCCTCTGTGTCACCAGAAGAATTCCACAAATGGCTTAGCACGCTAATTTGTGTTTTGAATAGCGTCTACTTTGTGCTCAATATGATCACATTGCAGAAACTTGGGCTTGGCACGATGCAGCTCGCTGTCGCTGCCTTTGCTGGCTTTTGTCTTTATAAGTCATCCAATGGCCTTTATCGACCTTGGCACAGCTACGTTCTTCTCATTTCCTTAACCACAAATATTCTTCTGTCGATTGCAGTCATGGAGCTTGTAGCCGGAGCAACCTATTGGGGATTAGCTTTACCTTTTTGGTACTACAGTTTATTTGGCTTAAGAAAAGGTTTCATTTTCAGCGCCATCATTGTGCTATCGGCTGCGATGGTTATATTCTTTCGTACTGACACTCAAGTCTTCATGCCTTATAGAACGATATTCAACTTCACTCTAGTGTATTGCTCTATTTGGCTCGTTTGTCATATTTACGAAGTGCAACGCCAAAAAACCAGCGCAGCTCTGCATTCGTTAGCATTACAAGATGATTTAACAAACTTAAAAAATCGCCATGCACTGAAAGCGGACTTTAGTGCAATCTATAAACACTTTCAGAGCATCCATATGCTTATGATCGATATTGATCATTTCAAAAGCATCAATGACAAGTATGGACACGATATTGGCGACTCGGTACTTACTGAGGTAGCCGACTTACTTACGCAATCAATCCAAGTAAAAGAAATTTATCGCTTGGGTGGTGAAGAGTTCGTCTGCTTACTCAAAGACATTTCAGATGAGACTGCTTATAAGATTGCAGAGAAGGTAAGACATTCTATAGAGCAAAAGATCTTCTTAAGCCACAATACTCCCATTCAAGTAACAGTAAGCATTGGTATCAGCTCATTACAAAAAGAACACGAGTTTACTGATTTCCTTCGCTCTGCAGATCAAAAACTCTACCAAGCCAAACGCGAAGGACGCAATCAGATCTGTTGCTAACGATGAAAAGTATCTAGAAAAAGCCCTTCCACCTTGTCTCGCGCCCATGGCGTTTTACGCAAAAACTTTAGGCTAGACTTAACCGAAGGGTCGCTTTTAAAACAATTAATATTGATGCGGATCGCCAACTCTTCCCAGCCATAATGCTCAACCAAATCTGTGACAATTCTTTCTAGCTTCACACCATGTAAAGGATTATTCGCTTGTGTTCCAACCATGTCTATTTATTCCTATGACTCAATTCGCTATTTAGCCGAAAGTATACAGCAAGCCGAAAAAAGCCGCTTAAAGATATTGCGGCTAATTCCATCTTCATGCTGGTCTCGCTTCTAATAGCTAATCAATTAATGGAACCCAAAGGCCATTATTTTGACTCGAATAAACAGTAGCCGTAATAAATCGCATTCCATGCAACCCTGTTGCCGGTGTTGGCAAATCAGGGTTAGGGATTGATGTAAGAAGTTGCTCTGCAAACTCGCTATATAAATTCGCAAATGCCTCTAAATAACCTTCAGGATGACCAGACGGAATACGAGAAACCGATGTGGCCGCCTCGCTCAAATAGCTATTTCCTCGACGAAGGCGTTGGCTTGGTTCACCTAACACAGAATAAATCAGCTCATTAGGTGATTCCTGATGCCACTCGATGCCGGCTTTATCGCCATAAATCCGCAACGACAAGGCATTCTCATTGCCAGGAGCCACTTGGCTCGCCCACAAATGACCTTTAGCTCCGTTTTCATAGCGCAACAGAATATTCGCGTCATCGTCCAAAGCTCGCCCTTCAACCCAGCTGGATAAATCCGCCAAAACTTCTTTACCCTGAGTATTACCAACAAAACACGCCAATTGATAAGCATGGCTGCCGATGTCTCCCATACAGCCCGCAATACCAGATTGCTCAGGATCAGATCGCCAAACCGCTTGTTTGTTGCCGGTTTGCTCTAACGACTGTGTTAACCAATCCTGCACGTATTCCACTTGTATAGAACGAATTTCACCCAACTTACCCTCTTTCACCATGGCTCGTGCTTCGCGCACCATAGGATAAGCGGAATAATTATGCGTTAACAAAAACTGTGCTTGGCTTGCTTCTGCCACTTGATAAAGCGCTTTGGCTTCTGCCAAAGTCGCGGTCAGCGGTTTATCGCAAATGACATGAATACCTCTTTTAAGAAACGCCATCGCCACGGGTGCATGCAGATGATTGGGTGTCACGATGGACACCACGTCAATACCATCTTCACGCCCACTTTCCTGACGCGCCATTTCTTCAAAATCCACATAGGATCGAGTAATTCCAAGCGCTTGTGCTGAACGTTCTGCTTTATCTGATTGGCTCGATAACGCCCCAGCCACCAGCTCATAATGGTCATCAAGACGCGCAGCAAAACGATGAACTTCACCGATAAACGCACCTTCCCCGCCACCTACCATCCCAAGGCGTAAGCGGCGTTTTGATATTTTTTCTTGTTCTATCGTCATATTATTCCCTCCAAACTATTAGAGCCCCAACATACGACGATTCGCTTGCGCATCGACACCACTGTCAGCAAAATCATCAAAGGCTTTATCGGTCACTCGGATAATAAAGTCTTGAATATGTTGCGCGCCCTCGCGAGCCCCATCTTCAGGGTGTTTCAAACAACATTCCCATTCCAGCACCGCCCAGCCGGCAAAATCATAGGCGGTGAGCTTGGAGAAAATGCCTTTAAAATCTACCTGGCCATCACCAATAGAACGAAAACGCCCAGAGCGATCTACCCAGTTTTGGAAACCACCATAAACACCACATTTTCCATCTAAATTGAGTTCTGCATCTTTCACATGGAACATTTTGATGCGCTCATGATAATGATCGATAAAGGCTAAATAATCCAAATGCTGTAACACGAAGTGGCTCGGATCATAAAGAATGTTCGCTCGCGGATGATGATCTACTTCGGCAAGAAAACGCTCGAAGGTTACCCCATCATGCAGATCTTCACCTGGATGGATTTCATAACATAAATCGACACCTGCTTGGTCAAAAGCATCGAGAATCGGCTTCCAACGGCGACCAAGCTCAGCAAAAGCTTCTTCTACTAAACCAGCTGGACGTTGCGGCCAAGGATAAAAATACGGCCACGCGAGCGCACCGGAGAAAGTAGCGTGAGCATTTAGACCAAAACGCTGCGAAGCTTTGGCGGCCATTTTAAGCTGTTCCACCGCCCAGGCTTGGCGAGCTTTTGGGTTCCCCCTTACACTTGGATCGGCAAAGCCATCAAACGCCTCGTTATAAGCTGGATGCACCGCCACCAGCTGACCTTGTAAATGCGTGGATAATTCCGATATCACCACGCCATGCTTTGCCGCCGTAGCAATTAGCTCGTCACAATAGTCTTGGCTATTTGCGGCGCGCTCGAGATCCATCAAGCGCTTATCCCAAGTGGGAACTTGCACGCCTTTGTAACCCAATGAGGCAACCCAACCACAAATCCCGTCGAAACTATTGAAAGGTGCTTCATCGCCCACAAACTGGGCAAGGAAAATCGCAGGGCCTTTTATCGTTTTCATAATGTCCTCCTAAAAACAAGCAGCAAGTAAGGCTTTAGCAGCCTCAGGATCAAGTGCGCGAGGACGATCACAATGGGTGGTCATCTTGATGGATTGTCCACTTTCTCCTGACGCTAAAATCGCCGTCATGACCTCCACGCCATGCAATGCTCGGTCAAGTGAGCACATATGATCGCGCCCCATGTGAATCGCCATTCCCATTTCCGCTAAACCTGCGGCACGATAATTTGCCTTGGCCAGCTCGCCATGGATTTGATTTGGCACGCCAAACGGGTGATCCCAGAGTTTCAAGGGCATCTCACGACCCTCTTGAATCAGCGATACTTTTCCACCAAAAAAGTTAGGGTCAGGCAAATACATAGAGCCCTTACTACCATATAACTCCATATGGGAATGCTGATGGGCTTGCACATCCCAACTTGCGCCCAGCGTAATCATGGCTCCATTTTTAAAGCTCAAAATGGCATGAATAGTGGTTGGCGTTTCTACGTCTATCATATCGCCAGATCTTGGCTGACTGGTGATTTTACGTTGCTTACGTGGAATCGATGTTTTGGCAATCACAGACTCCACAGGTCCTAATAGTTGAATCAAGTTAGCAATGTAATATGGTCCCAAATCAAGAATCGGACCGCCGCCAGCCTTAAAGAAAAAGTCCGGATTAGGGTGCCAGCTCTCCATTCCAGCACTCATTACATGACACGTACCTGAATACACCTCACCTATTTCACCTTGATCCAATAAGTGTCGAGCAAATTGATGAGATCCCCCCATAAAAGTATCTGGTGCACTACCTACCTTTAGCCCCTTCTCTAGTGAAAGCGCTTTCATTTTTAAGCCTTCTTCAAGACTCAAAACCAAAGGTTTTTCTGAATAAACATGCTTACCTGCTTCAAGTGCCTTCATGCTCACTGCATAATGCGCAGCAGGAATCGTCAAATTAACAATAATATCAATATCTTGAGAAGCCAATAATGCTTCAACACTACGTGCTTCAACACCGTACTTTTGCGCCTTCGTTGCTGCTAACTCAGCGTTTAAATCAGCACAAGCTACAATCTTAAAACCACAGAATTGCGGAGCTAAAGAAAAATAACTGTCCGAAATATTGCCGCAGCCAATCAGCCCAACCTTCAAAATGGTTTTCATACTGTCGCTCCTTTTAGTAAGGCTTTTGCTCCTGTTAACGCACGATTAGCGAAACGAGATAAATCATTCGGATTATCATGCTCCATTACAAAAGCACTAGCTGGTGTTGAACGCACAACAGGCCACCATTCACGCCAAGGCAAGACACCATAAGTAAAGTCAGCCCAACCGTCTTCATCTTGGCATTCCCCTTCAGAAGCAATATCTTTTAAATGCACACCACAAATACGGTCACGATACTTAGTTAGCCATTCAATCGGGTCTTGTCCGCCTTTGACCACCCAAGACACATCCATCTCCCATTTAATATTCGGGCCGCCTTCTAGAATCTGCGTCATGGGCAAAGAACCATCGGCTAAAGCCTCAAATTCAAAGTTGTGGTTATGCCAACCAAATTCAAAACCAGCATTGATGGTTTTTTCTCTAATGGCTTCTAGCCGCTGTCCCAACTCAAACCAACCTTGTGCATTGTCAGGACGTTGATCTGGCAAAATATAAGGACAAATAATGGTGTGCATATTCAGGGTTTTAGCGATATACAAAGCCTGCTGAATATTGTTTTCCAACATGGTTAAATCAAAATGCCCAGTTGGCATAGTTAATTGATGTTTTTCTAATAAGCTTTTTAATTCATCCAATTGACCATACAAACCACCATAGCCTTCCACTTGCTGATAACCAGCTTGGTGTAAAAGAGCAAAAACCTCATCGAGAGATTTAGTATTACGGGCGCTATAAAGCTGAAATGAAAATTCGTTCATATCGTTTCCTTTTTATTTTTATTGCCAGGACTGTTGGCTTAAAGCCGCACTTCGCTTTGCTTCGAAAAGAGATGAGCTTTTTTGGGATCAAGATAAATATCGACTTCCTCATCCCATTTAAGCTGATGGTCTCCATGAACTTTTACTGACCATTTACGGCCCATAAAATCAAACCAAACAATGGTTTCATCGCCCATTGGTTCAATAATATCAATACTGACTGATGCCAATTTCACATAACCATCACGGGCTTCAATAGCCAAATGTTCTGGCCGAATTCCTAAGTAAGCAGACGTATCATGATCCCCTTGATTGATAAATTCGTAGCCCATTAAATTGACGCGATAATCATGATAAACAAAGTTTTCACCAACAATACGGCCTTCTAAAAGGTTCATACTCGGCGAACCAATAAATTGCGCGACAAAAAGATTACACGGCTTATGGTAAATATCCGCTGGAGAACTAAGCTGCTGGATTTCGCCGTCTTTCATGATGGCAATTCGATCTGCCAAAGTAAGCGCTTCTACCTGATCGTGAGTCACATACACCATGGTGTTTTTTAATTGCTGATGCAGACGTTTAATTTCGACACGTAAATCGGCACGCAACTTAGCATCTAAATTCGACAAGGGTTCATCAAATAAAAAGACATCCACATCTCGAACTAAAGCACGACCTATCGCCACACGCTGACGTTGTCCGCCAGACAATTCAGACGGTTTGCGATCTAACAATGGCTCGATCTGCAGAATCTTCGCCGCGCGGTCCACTCGCTCACGAATTTCATCTTTTGCCATGCCTTTGACTTTCAAGCCAAAAGACAAATTCTTTTCCACTGTCATCTGTGGGTACAAAGCATAAGACTGAAAAACCATGCCGATTCCACGATCTTTAGGCTCTTCCCAAGTCACGTTACGATCGTTAATCCAAATCTGCCCAGCGGAGATATCCAACAAGCCAGCAATACAGTTAAGCAAGGTCGATTTGCCACAACCTGAAGAGCCAAGCAGAACCAAAAACTCGCCCTTTTTAATATCAAGATTAAGCTGCTTCAAAACATGCGCGTCTTGATACTTAAGATCCAACTCTTTAATAGATATACTGTTCATCGCCTTACCCCTTCACCGCGCCAGCCGCTATGCCACGCACAAAATATTTGCCAGACAACAAATAAATAGCCAGCGGTACTAACGCTGTAAGAATCGTCGCCGCCATATTCACGTTGTATTCACGTACGCCAAATGTCGTGGCCACAATATTGTTTAATTGCACTGTCATTGGCAGGTTCTCTCGACCGGCAAAAATCAGCCCCAATAAGTAATCATTCCAAATGCCCGTTGTCTGTAAAATCACCGCGACAACCGTTACAGGAATAGATAGCGGCATCATGATTTGAAAAAAAATCTGCCAGAAATTCGCCCCATCTACACGAGCAGCTTTAAACAACTCATCGGGTAACGATGAAAAATAATTGCGGAATAACAAAGTCATAATGGGCATACCAAAAATGGTGTGAATCAAAATAATCCCCGTCAAAGAACCATAAAGCCCTACTTCACGAAGGAAAATAATCAGCGGAAAGATCACTACTTGAAAAGGCACAAAGGCCCCGAACAGCAGTAGACCAAACAGCAAATTAGATCCCTTGAAACGCCAGAATGACAAAGCATAACCATTGATCGAACCGAGGATGATAGATATCGCCACACTTGGAATCGTAATTTTTACGGAGTTCCAAAATCCTGTTTGAATACCATTACATTCCACCCCAGAGCAGGCCTCACCCCACGCTTTCACCCATGCGGCAAAACTAGGATCTGCTGGCAAAGAGAAAAGCTCCCCAAGGCGGATCTCAGGCATTCCCTTCAGCGAAGTAATCAACATCACATACAAAGGGATACAAAAGAAAATCGCCGCACTAAACAAAAATGCATAAACACCAAATCGTGAGACGGTTGTCTTCTTTGGCTTTGGCCCATGTGGGCCTGTTAATTGAATCTGTTCCATGATCGACTCCTAATGTTTCGTTGGACGAACATATTCGCGATAAATCCAAGGACCAATGACCAAGAGTACTGGAAGCAACATCATGGTCGCCGCCGCCATCCCTAAGCCAACATTGCCACGGGCTGTAATGTGATCAATAACGAACTTTGCTGGCATTTCAGTCGACATGCCTGGGCCTCCGCCGGTTTGCGCGACGATAAGGTCATAAACCCTCACCACGCCAACAGCGAGCAGCACCACAGAAGTAATCATCACAGGCCGCATCATTGGCAGAACAATAAAAAGGTAAGTTTTCCAAGTGGGAATCCCGTCCACACGAGCCGCTTTCCAAATTTCGCCATCGATACCGCGTAATCCAGCCAGCATCAAGGCCATCACTAGCCCAGATGATTGCCACACGGCAGCGATCAGTACACCATAAATGGCATACTGTGGATCGACCAAAGGCGCAAATTCGAAAGACTCCCAGCCCATGCGCTGAACCACATTTTGAAGACCAAGAGAAGGTTCCATCATCCATTGCCAAACCAATCCAGTTACTACTAGGGACATAGCATAGGGATAAAGGAATAAGGTTCGAAAACCACTTTCAAAACGTACTTTCTGATCCAGAAAGACCGCCATAAAAAAACCGGAAACTAAACACAAGGCGATAAATAACACACCGTACAAAAATAAGTTTTCGACTGATACTATCCACCGAGACGTTCCCCATAGTCGCTCATATTGATCCAATCCAACCCAATTGAAATTAGGGAACAAGCGTGATTTCGTGAAAGAAAGCACCACCGAATAACCGACACAAACAACAAACACACCAATTGCTACGATCGCCATAGGAGCACTGGCTAATAACGAAGAAATTTGCACACGTTTTGTTCGTCTGGGTTTAGACACTTTTGCTGAAGTAACCATAGTCTCTTCCATCTTGAACTCCTTTTGAAATACGAGAATTAACCGCCAGTACTGCATCTTTAGTACTAGAAACTCTAGAGAAACTGGTGGTTATTCTGATTATCGAAGGTTACTCAGCGTCTTCGATGATGCCTTTGAAAATGCTAAGCGCAGTGTCAACAGACATACTTGGTTCGTTCCAGAAAGTAGAAACTAGATCTTGAACCTGCCCATTCGTATCTTCCGTAATGTAATTATTTGCAGGTGTGATAGTAGCTTTGGGGTCATCCAACAAAGCGAGACCTTTTTTCATACATGCATCGGCTACATCTAAATCGACATCCGCGCGCACAGGCAAGGAGCCTTTAGTATTATTAAATTTTGCTTGAATAGTTGGACTCAACATCATAGAAGCTAACTTCATTTGTGCCGCTTCAAGGTTTTTATCAGAGGATTTAGGGAAGATAAATGCATCACCCCCAAGAGTAAGAGAAGGACGTTTTGCGGGTCCAGGAATACAACCGTAATCCACTTCGGCGACTTTTCCTGCCGCAGCAAACTCACCACGAGCCCAGTCCCCCATTACTTGTGCAGCGGCTTTGCCAGTGATAACCATATTAGTGGCATCATTCCAGTTTCGACCAGGTGCACCTGCATCCGTAAACTGACGTAAAGCTCCGAAGGTTTCAAATACCTTGCGCATTTTATCGCTGCTAGCAGCCTTGGGGTCCTTATCTTTCCATACACTATTCCAGAATTTTTCGTCTGTCATACCAATCATCACCACATCAAAAACATGGCGCTCTTGCCAACCTTGTCCACCAAATGCCAAAGGAATATAGCCTGCCGCTTGGATCTTAGGGGCAACCGTTAAAAACTCTTCCCATGTATGCGGCTCTTTCACTCCCACATCAGCAAAGACTTTCTTATTCGTCCAAAGCCATTGATTAGAGTGAATATTGACGGGCACACAATAAATGCCGCCGTCTTTCATACAGGGGTTTAAAATACTGGAAGGACGAATAAAATTCTTCCAGCCTTCTTTTTCCGCAACCGGAGTGAGATCAAGGAGAAGACCTTCTTCAATCAATTCTTCGAACTGACGAGAGGTATTGAATTGTGCGGCACCAGGTGCATCACCACCAAGAATACGCTGCATAGTAAGTGATCGTGCATTTTCGCCCAATGCAACAGCCGTATCGACCCATTTATCGTTACCGAGTTTGTTATATTCTTCAGCTAACACAGTAACGGCTTTTTGCTCACCACCTGATGTCCACCAATGAATCACTTCCACATCAGCTGCTTGCACCGATGCACTCATAAAACCTGCCCCTATTGTGGCAGCAAACAGTTTTTTACCCATCATATTATTTTTATCCTCTATTGGGTTTTTGTCCTCAATACTTCCTCGCGAAAGGCTTGAGCTGAAAATGGTAAAACTTGAAATGAAACCGCTTTCATGAACAAATATTAGACAATAAAAGATCCCCGTCAATACTTTTTACTTATTTGTTTTGAGGGCAACTAAGTCAAACTAAGCAGATTGACGAACAATTAACTCAGGGAAAAAAGTCGTTTTTAAAGGGAAATGAGCACCATAAACGCTGTTTAAAAGCAGATATGCGGTGGCTTCAGCCATATCATATAAAGGCAATTTTATGGTGGTAATACTTGGGGAATAATACTTAGACATATCAAGGTCATCAAAACCTATTATGGCAATATCTTCGGGAACCTTAACACCATGCTCGGCGCATACATGCAGTGCTCCCATCGCCATAATATCATTAGCAAAAAAGATCGCTGTTGGTTTATCTTCTCGCTCTAAAATAGATTGCATATGAGTCATGCCAGAATTCGCACTAAAGTTACCTTCAAGTTGAAAATGCAGGGCAATATCTGCTTTTTGTAGCGCTTTTTGGCAGCCTAAATAACGCTGGTACGCATCATGTTTCCATAATGGGCCAGTGACAGTCGCAATTTTTTTATGGCCTTTATCAATAAGATATTGGGTCGCCATTTCACCACCCGCAAAATTATCGAAAGAAATACTATGACCGTCGTCACCAGGAAAATGTTGGTTTAAAACAAAAACAGGGCAACGCTTATTAATAACCGCAATTTCCTCTTCTGACATAAAGTTTGTCAGTACAACCAAGGCATCAACTTGACGTTTAATCAAAAAATCAACGGCTTCACGTTCGCCTTCTAACGATCCGTTACCACTGGCGATAATCACATGACGATCACCACCTCGCAAGGCTTTTTCAACCCCACTCGCAGCAGGGCCGTAATAAGCGGTATCAATGCGAGATGCAACCAAACCAATGGTATAGGTTTTGTTACTAGCAAGTGAACGAGCCGCCTGATTAGGGCTATAAGAGAGTGTATTAATAGCATCCAACACCCGAGATTTTGTCTCGTCTTTGACTGGCGTGGTGCCACTCAACACTCGAGAAACCGTGGCTTTAGAAACGCCTGCAAGTGTGGCAACTTGAGTAATGGTGCTCATTGTTTTTTTCAAGCTAATACCCTAGGAAAAGAAAACGCTAAAGATTTATTATACTTCGACAGGACGATTATCCTGTGGTAATTCTGTAACCGATTAAAATAAATAATACGACGGCATTTGACTAATACAACAAATCCCCGAAAAATAGCGCAAAACATAGGAGAATAATTTCATGGGTATCTTATCTAGCCTTAAAGGGCTATTTGCAGGTGGCGAAAGCGCACCAGAAAAAGCCGAAGACGTCGTAGAACACAAAGGTTTTTCAATTATACCAGCACCAATGAAAGATGGTGGCCAATATCGCGTTGCTGCAACCATCACCAAAGGCGAAGGTGAAGAACAAAAAACACACAAATTCATTCGTTCTGATCTCATGCCAAACCGCGACGAATGCATTGAAATAACATTGCGCAAAGCCAAGCTTACGATTGATCAGCTAGGTGATAATATTTTCGGCTAATACGAAGGAAAAAACATAATGAGCGCACCAATAGGACAACACTGGCAACAAGTAAACGAATGTGAAGATCTATTGGGCGTCGACTTTCTTGCTCGCACTTTTTCCTTTGCTGGCCCAAAAACCAAAGTCCACACCACACTCATTCACCATATCGGTAACCCAGACGCGACAAAAGCCATTTTGTACGTTCATGGTTACACGGATTATTTTTTTCAGACTGGTTTAGCAGAACACTTTATCGACTTAGGTTATCGTTTCTATGCCTTAGATTTACAAGGCTACGGTCGCTCTATTCGCCCTTCTACACCGCCAAACTGGTGTGAATCAATTGAACAATATGGCCAAGATTTAGACATTGCCTTGGCAACGATAAAAGAAGATGGGGTGAATCAAGTAGTCATACTCGGGCACTCTACTGGCGGCTTAGTCGTATCGACCTATTTGGCGCAGCCTTACGCATTGCCCGAACGCGAAAGCTATTACAATAAAGCCTTTCCAGAAGTGATTGGACTGATGCTCAACAGTCCATTTCTCGCCCTGCCGTTCCCGCCAGCCGTATTAAACTTCGTCAGCTGGCCAGTTCGAATATTAGTGTCTTTACTACCATTTTCGTATTTACGAGCAAAGAAGATCAACATTTACTCAAAATCACTACACACAGTATTTGGTGGAGAATGGGATTATCGATTAGATTGGAAACCCCCACGGGGCTTTGATCTTTCTTTTCATTGGCTAAGAGAAGTCATCATTGCACAGCGCCGTCTTGCTAATCAACGTCTCGCTATCCCAACGCTAATTTGCCATTCAGAAATCAGTACTATAGGTAAGCGTACAGTAAAAGAAATACAACAAGGCGATGGCGTGTTAGATGTCAATAGCATGCAGCAAGCGGCCAAGAAAACCTTCACGAACCTCACGCAAGCGAGTATTCCTCAAGGTTTCCATGACTTGTATTTATCTCATCAATCCGCTCGAACAAACTACTTATCAGCCATGACTCAATGGCTAGAAAAGCTAGATTAGCAGCGCTGAACTAGCCTCTTAAAACCTAAGCGCCTTGGCGTCGCATTATCCAATCCAATAAACAAGTAGGTAATACTCGTTTCATTACAACAGCGGCGTACGTTGGCATAGTCACATAGTAACGCGCTCTTGGATGAGTTGACTCCAACGCATGAATCAGTTTTTTCACCACTGCACTGGCTGGCAAGGTTTGCGATGACGTCACGCCCTCTTTACTCAAACGAGCAATCGCTTCTGCATAGCCTTTTTGGTGACGGCTATTTTCTATGTCGATATTGTCTTTTAGAGCAAGCAACGCATTCGCACGAAAACGACTTTCAATCGGACCAGGTTCAATTAAGCAAACCTTAATAGGCGTGTCCGACAATTCCAAACGCAGGGTATCTGTTAAGCCTTCCAAAGCAAATTTACTGGCGTTATAAGCACCGCGGAACGGAGCAGCAACTAAGCCAAGCACAGAGCTGTTATTGATGATGCGTCCGTAACCTTGAGCTAACATTATTTTCAGTACTTTCGTTGTCAGCTCGTGCGTACCAAAGAAATTACACTCAAACTGAGCTCTTAACGCATCAACAGGCAAATCTTCTACCGCACCGGGCTGGCCATAGGCGCCATTATTAAACAAAGCAAAAAGCTGGCCGTTGGTAATCGCTAATGTTTCTTGCAAGCCTTTTTCTATCGAAGCCGAATCCGCTAAATCCAGCTGCACGACGTGCTTAATGCCTTGGGCTTGTAACACAGCTACGTCTTCTTGCTTGCGACAACTCGCCACTACTAGAAAATCACGATCTTGGAGCATTCTGGCTGCTTCCAGTCCAATTCCCGTCGAACAACCTGTGATAAGAATAGAATATTGCATAGTGCTTCCTCATGGAAAAAGTCTTCAAGCTTTGGATGGTAGCAAAATGCATGGATCATGGCTCCACTGGCGACACATTCCATCTTCCTTAGCGTCGCGGATGCAGCTGACCCAATGCTGTATCCACTAAGGCTAGCAGTTCATCTATTGCTTGAGTGGCATGCTGGAAATAGGTTTTAGCGGAAATCACAGGGAGCTCCGATCCGAGCAACTCCTGTTTTATACAACTTAGAAAATCAGCTACTACCTGTTCACAATGTTGTAGAAGAAACTCATTCATCTGTGGATGTTCAATAGCATGATGTTGCAAGGTGGCAAAAGCCTTGCCTGCCAGTAATTCAATTTTCTGATAGAGGAAATGCATTCTTACCCGTTGTTCGACACTACTTTGTCCGGCTGCGGCCATGCCAGTACCCAAAGCGCGCGCCTGACCCGCCCATTCTGCCGCCTGAATTACTTCTCGCCAGATACAGGGCAAGTAGCCCAATTCAGGCAGGCCTTTAGTCAAATCAATCTCGCTGGCCACATCTTCCATCAGAAAAATGCTGTTACGGATAATTAGGTGATGCTGGATGAGATTATTCGCTCGGTCACTACTGCGCCCTTCACGCATGCGCGACCAGTGATCGATCAGACTGTTCCAAGCGTTTCGATGCGTGCCATCAAACTCCTGGGCGGCACGAATATGTTGATCCAAGCTCTGTCGGGTGGTGGCAAGATCCTGACTCATGCTGGTGTCGCCGCAAAGCACAGCATTACTAAGACCGCGATGACGCTGAAATTCAGCAATCAGCACTCGCAGCAAAGTCAATTGACGAATGTTCAATTGGATATGTAAGCGCTTTTTTTGTTGCAAGCGCCAGTGTAAACCATAAAACAACAAGGCCAATACCATCAGAATGGTGAACAATAGCGGTAATACATAGTGGATATTATTCATACTAATTATCCTGTAAGGTGAGCCAGATGGTGGGCAATGGTGCGTGCCTGATCGGCAGCCTGCAAATTATCGGCATTACCCCGACGAACACGATCGGCCAATTCAGCAATTTCCGCCACAGCCTGCCCCTGCTGTTCGGTACTGACCGCCACTTGATCGACTTGCCCCGTTAGTTGCTGGGTATGCTGCTGAACTTGATTGAGTAACGTCCGCACCCTTTCTGAATTTTCGGCACTGCGGTGCGCTAACCCGGTCAAATCAGACACCTGGACAGCGGCCTCCTTGATATGCTGTTGCACCAATTCGATATTGCGACTGATTTCTGTAGCAGACTCCTGACTATGCATGGCCAGACGACGTACTTCATCAGCCACCACAGCAAAACCGCGACCACTTTCGCCCGCACGCGCAGCTTCGATAGCTGCATTAAGAGCGAGCAGGTTAGTCTGGTCGGCGATACTGCGGATGGTACCGGACATTTCATTGATGATGTGCGAATTGCTGCTCAATTGGCGGATCAACTCGTCGGTAGTAATAGCTTGCTGCGCCATCTCGGACACCTGTCGCACCAGATTGGTGAGCTGCTCGATACCATCAGCCAACTGTTCGCTGGCCACAACGCTGGTTTGACGAGAGTCGGCAGCCAGTGAAGCCACCTGCATGATGCTCACATTTAACTCTTCTACCGCTGCTGCCGCTACGGTAGCTGAATCACTTTGCCCTTCGGCGTTACGAGTTACCAAGGCGGCGCTTTGTTCAAGCTCATGTGACGAGTGAGATATCTCATCCAAACGCTGCTGTAACAGCTGTTGTTGACGTTGCTCGCGGTTTAGACACTGCTGAAACCCGCGGCTGACAGGCTGCAACAACAACCACTGAATAGCGCTGAAAGGCTCATTGGTACTCTGCAGGACAGTTTCTTCACAATAGCGTTGCAACTGACCGATTTCCTGCAATAGAAGCCACAGGCTGGCAATCGCTAGATAGGCCAATACGGCCCACAGCATCTCAGCTAGCCGCGAAGGTGCTACTAAAGTGAGGATGCCACCGACTATGGAAAGACCTAATAAAGTACGAAGCATGCCGATGATGCCCAGTGTGTGCAACAACAAAAATGCCGGATAAGTAAGCCACTTCATGTTCCTGTATCTCCAATGCAGTACAAAAAAAGGCGCCTGAACCCCGCTGCTAATTTACTGCTGCGGGTTCAGGCGCCTTTGCCTAGCAAGAACGAGTCCTGCTGATTTGATTTATCTGAAATAAATTAAAGCAATAATGATGCCACAGAATTCGATGAGCATTAACTAAACAAGAAAAAATCACCGTGCTTTGGATCGTAGCAAATAGTGATGCTAAGTGCTGTTTTCTTGATTTTGATCACAATATTAACAGCCACTCCAGCCCATAATCTCTGCTTATAAAACAAACATTAATACTAATAGGGATATCGCATGAAGCTCAGCTCAATCAAGGTAAGCTACAAACTATGGGGGCTTATTGGCACCTTAGTCACATTACTCATCGTTTTTAGCGCTATGGCCTATAGCGAACTGCACAGCGAATTGCTCAACGCACGACAACTCCAAGTTAAAGAACAAGTCGATAGCGCTTATTCTCTCGTAAAATATTATGGCGACCAAGCACCTATCATTGGCGAAGAACAAGCGAAGCAATCTGCTTTGGCTGCGCTATCTGCTCTACGCTTTGGCGACGATGGCTACTTCTGGGTGAACGACATGCAAGCCAAGCTGCTAATGCATCCCTTTAAGCCGCAAGATGAGGGGAAAAGCATGACAAATGTCACCGACATAAATGGCTTTCATCACTGGCAAGAAATGGTATCTGTGGTGAGAAAACAAGAGGAAGGCTATGTTCACTATGCCTACAAGGGCCCACAAGTTTCACAGCCTGAAGATAAAGTGTCTTATGTAAAAGGTTATCAACCTTGGGGATGGGTCATTGGCAGTGGCGTACTATACAGCGGTGTTACGGATATATTTTGGGCTGCAGTGCAAAAATCTGCGTTTATCGAACTAATTCTAGTGCTTATTGCTCTGATCGGAAGTGTCACTATTGTTCGTAACATCACAAGACCACTTAAAACAGTGACAGAACATTTACAACATATCTCAGATGGCGATCTTACTAAGCAATTAGATATGCAACGTGGAGACGAAATCGGTATTTTAGCCAATGCGGCAAACCACGTATCCGTTTCATTAAACGACACCTTGCTAGAAGTCGACCACGCCATCACCGAACTGCAAGCCGTTTGCGTACAAATGCAAGGCAATAGCTTACATACTAAACAAGGGATGGATCACCAATTCCAAGAAGTCGAAATGCTTGCTACCGCCATGAACGAAATGTCTTACTCCATTCGAGACGTAGCGCAACATGCCAAAGATACCGCTGATGCGACTCAAATGGTGCAAACCATTACGCGCCAAAGTAGCCAAGACCTAGACGCCACTAACGAAGACATCCAAAGTTTAACCAAGAACATAGAAGGTGCAAACGACGTTATTATTAAACTACTTGAGCAAACAGGCGATATCGACTCTGTTTTAGGCGTAATTGGAGATATCTCAGAGCAAACAAACCTACTTGCCTTGAACGCAGCCATTGAAGCGGCACGAGCTGGTGAACTAGGTCGAGGCTTTGCCGTCGTGGCCGATGAAGTTCGCTCACTGGCAAGCCGCACTCAAGGATCAACTGTCGAAATCCGCTCGATTATCGAAAAGCTTCAGCATCAATCAAAAGAAGCTTCCACGTCTATGGCTACCAGCACTCAACAAGCTGAACGCGGTGCAGACAGAATGCATGTCGCCGCTGAAAACTTGAAAAACATGCTAACACAAGTAGACGACGTATCGGCTCGCAGCCATCAAATCGCCTCCGCTGCGGAACAGCAAGGCACAGTGGCCGAAGAGATCAACCACAACATAATGGGTATTCGAGCAGTATCTGAAAAGGTACTAGAGGATTCTCAACAAGTGTCCGAAGGCAGCACGATGATTGCCAAAATGACCGATGAACTTAGCAAAAAAATCAAACAATTCCAGTTTGCTTGAGCGATCCCTAGCTAGCTACCAAGATAGGTGAATTCAAATATTCACCTATCTTTTCTCTAATACAGTCACAGTAATCCAATAAAAAATGAAGAGGTTTTTAACGTTAAATCCCTCACTAAATAACATTTTGAGGAATTATCTTAGTAACTCATTGTGGATATATGGCCTATATTCATCACTAGATGAATTAATAATTGGAGCCAACAATGACCACCCGAATGGGGCGCCCTAAACAGTCTGATAAGAATCAAGATTCCGCTCGCAGCAGTTTAATTGCTGCCGCCAAGCGTTGTTTCTCTGAACAGGGTTTTGACAAGGTATCGACTCGAAAAATCGCCCTCTCGGCGGGAGTAGATGCGGCTATGATTCGTTACTACTTCGGTTCAAAAGCAGGTTTATTCGAAGCAACCATACAAGAAACCTTAGCTCCAGTTATCGAACAATTCCAAGCCGATATTGACCCCAACACTCCACCCAATCCATTGTTACTGATGCAAACCTACTATCGCATGATTGCCAACAATCCCATGCTGCCAAAATTGATTTTGCAGGTGATAAACCAACAAGATAACCCCGAAGCGTTTGGTATTTTGACGGGCATTATCGACAACATCTTGAAACGATCAGAAAAATGGATCGAGGCGTTTGAAAAGCAAAAGCAAATTAATCCAAACCTTAATCCAGCATGGATTCGTCTTAGTTTTGTTAGCTTGATGATTTTCCCTGTGTTGGCGCCAAAATACCTTCAGCAGCAACTTGGGGTCGAACTCAAAGAAGACTGGTTATTAAATCTAGCGGATCATAACCAAACACTGCTAGAACAAGGACTTTTCACCTTTCCATCACAACAGCCATCATCCAGCAGCACCAAAGGTGAGCAAAAATGAAAACACGTCATATTCTACTATCCGTACTTGTGCTGACTTTGCTTACCGCTTGCCAGTCAGAAGAGTCAACTTACGCCATGGGCAATATTGAACGCGATAGAATCACCTTATCGGCCCCAGCGGCAGAACAAATTGTTTTAGTAAAGGTCAGCGAAGGACAACAAGTCTCCCAAGGCGACACATTGTTACGCTTAGACACTCGCAGTGCCGACTCACTTATAGCGCAGCGCGAAGCCGAGCTTGCTCAAGCCAATGCCGCCCTCAGTGAGCTTACTGCTGGCACACGCCCAGAACAATTAAGTGCATCATTAGCCGCACTAGAAGCCACTCAAGCCGCCAGTAAAGAAGCGGAGCTAAAGTTCCAACGTTACGACAAACTGTATAAAAGCAAAGTCGTTGGCAAAGCCGATTTCGATGCGGCTAAAGCTTCGAGAGACAGTAATAAGGCCAAAGCACAGCAAGCTCATGATCAATGGTTAGAGTTAAAAAATGGTGCCCGTGAAGAAGACATTGCCCAATCCAATGCCAAGGTGCAAGCCGCACAGGCCGCCCTTGAATGGCAAACCAAAGCCCGTGAAGACCTCACCATCAAAGCGCCAATTGATGGTACGATTGACACACTGCCTTGGCACGAAGGAGATCGTGTTACCGCAGGCACTCAGTTAATTAGCTTGCTGTCTTCTGGTCACCCTTATGCAAGAGTTTATTTGCCTGCCAGCGCGTTAACCAAGATCAAAGCTGGCGACACTATTGAGGTGTTTGCTGATGGTATCGAATCGCCCATCAAGGGTCGTGTGCGAAATATCCGTTCACAACCCGCTTATACGCCATTTTATGCCCTCAACGAACGAGACAGAGCTCGTCTGATGTATCTGACTGACATCAATCTAATTGATGCGGACCAGCTACCTACAGGACTTGCTGTTGAGGTGCGCCTACCATGATCTCTAACGAGTCAGAACAAGTAGAATACGCCATTGAAGCCAAGGGATTAAGCAAGCATTTTGGCAACAACATTGCGGTAAATAAACTGGATTTAAAAATCCCTAAAGGCAGCATTTATGGCTTTCTTGGCCCCAATGGTTGCGGAAAATCCACCAGCATTCGTCTGCTCACTGGGTTATTAGAAGCCAGTGAAGGTGACGTCACTATTTTGGGCAACCCGCTATTAGGTCATGAAGAAGCGTTGAAAAAACGTATCGGCTATATGACGCAAAAATTCTCTTTATACGATGACCTTACCGTTCAAGAGAATCTAAATTTTGTCGGTGCTATTTATGGTTTTGTAGGGAAGCGCAAAAAAGCCCGCCTCGAAGAATTACTCGCTTTATACGATTTAGAAAAACAAGCGAAACAGTTTGCTGGCTCCATGAGTGGCGGACAAAAACAGCGCCTTGCTCTTGCCTGCGCCACACTACATTCTCCTGAGTTGTTATTTCTCGATGAGCCGACCTCTGCGGTTGACCCAGAAAATCGCCGTGAGTTTTGGGAAAGATTGTTCGACCTTTGCGCCGCTGGCACCACCATTTTAGTGTCCACCCATTACATGGATGAAGCAGAACGCTGTCATGCCTTGGCAATTATGGAAGAAGGCAATAAACGCGCAGATGGCTCTCCTCAGGCCTTGATGGATGCTATGCCTGCCACCGTCGTGGAAGTCAGTGGCAACAAGTTAAGACAACTCAAACAGACACTAACCCAGCACCCAGAAATTCTCTCTGCAGCACAAATTGGCGCGCATCTAAGAGTGCTAGTGAAGAAAAAAGTACAAGATCCTCTCGGCCTTATCTCGACACTCAGTGATGGCAGAGAAACTGTATTGGCTCGTCCTAGCCTTGAAGACGTGTTTGTTACCTGCACCGGAGACCGCTATGTGGATTAGAATCTATGCTATTTTCATCAAAGAATTAAAGCAGCTTTCCCGAGACAGAATGACCTTCGGCATGATTATCATGATACCGCTGGTACAACTTATGCTGTTTGGTTATGCGATTAACACCGATGCTAGACACATTCACGTTGGTCTTGTCGACCTCAGTCAAACATCGGAAAGCCGAGCAGTTGAACAAGCACTGGTAGCCACTCAATCTGTCGACTTTATTGCTCGTTATCGCTCTATAAAAGAGGCCGAAGTCGCAATTACCAAAGGCGAGATCAGAGCTGTACTGTATTTGCCAGCAGACATGACTCGCCGTCTATTCAATCACCCGCTCTACGATCATAAACAGACTGATTCACCACTCACTCTGCCAATAGGGCAATGGATAGTCGACGGCTCGGATACCGTCATTGCATCTACCATCAGAGCATTGCGCAATATGCCCTTAGACGAAGTGGCCAACCATACCGCGACACGCACCGCGCCGAGTTTCGAAGTCGTGCAATACTTCAATCCAGAACAAAGAACCGTGGTGAATATCGTGCCAGGTTTAGTGGCAGTGATTCTAACCATGACAATGATTTTATTTACGTCATCGGCCATAGTAAGAGAAAGCGAGCATGGCAATATGGAGTTTCTCATCACCACACCAGTGCGTTCTATCGAACTCATGATAGGAAAAATAGCGCCTTACGTTTTAGTCGGGCTCTTACAAGTCGCTATTATTTTATGCGTGGGTCATTGGATGTTTTCTGTGCCTATTAAAGGCAGCATTCTGTCACTACTCGGCAGCTCCATTCTGTTCATTTTTGCCAGCTTAACCCTTGGCTTAGTGCTTTCCACCATTGCAAAAACGCAATTGCAATCGATGCAGATGACCATATTTATTCTCTTGCCATCAATATTGCTCTCGGGATTTATGTTTCCTTACGATGCCATGCCGGTCGCTGCTCAATGGATTGCCGAAGCCTTACCAGTAACGCATTTCATGCGCATGATCCGTGCTATCGCCTTGCGAGATGCCAGTCTGCTTTTATTAGGAAAAGATGCATTATGGCTAGGACTCTTTACTATCGGCGGAATAATCATTGCTTCGTTACGATTCAAGAAGACATTGGGGTAGACATTACTAGTCGCCTCATTCTAACTTCCGATACAAGGATCGCAGGCTGATTCCAGCGACTTTGGCAACTTGCTCTTTATCGTCATGATGAAATGCCATGAGTTCTGATAAGTAGCGTTTTTCTGCGGTTTTTAAGTCCAGCCATTCTTTGTCTTCACCAGCATCAGTAATACTTAACGATTGAGAAGCTGATGAAGTATCCACCAGCGGATCAAGCTCACGATCGATCTCCAAACATTCTTGAATAGTGCTTCGCTCAATCATATTCGTATCAGTTAAGAGTGTTGCGCGATTGAGGATGTTACTTAGCTCTCGAATATTGCCAGGGAAATCGTATTGCTTTAATACTTGCATCGCCGAATCAGTAAGATGGTATTCCTTTCGCTCACTAATACGTTTTAACAAGGTGTTGGTTAACAAGACTAAGTCATCTTGTCGTTCTCTTAAGGAAGGCACATGTATTGGAAACACGTTGATCCGATAGTATAAATCTTGGCGGAACTCACCTGCTTTCACCATTTGTGCTAAATTTTTGTGAGTTGCACAAATTAATCGAAAATTAGTGTGCTTCACGGTTGAAGAACCAACCGGACGAAAAGCGCCCGTTTCAATAAGTCGCAATAGCTTAACTTGCATTGATAGCGGAACATCGCCGATTTCGTCTAAAAACAGTGTGCCACCATTAGCCAGCTCAACTAAACCTACTCGGTTGCTATGCGCGCCAGTAAACGAGCCTTTGACATGACCAAATAGCTCGCTTTCAAACAAAGAATCCGTCAGCCCTGCACATTCTAATGTCACCATGGAATTACTCGCTCTATGACCGCCTTGGTGAACCGCGTGCGCGACCAGCTCCTTGCCGCTACCGGATTCTCCAAGTAGTAAAACAGACGCGTCGCTATGACTAACACGGGTGATTTTTTCCAACATGCGATTAAAAGACTTACTCGAACCGACCAATTTTTTACTGCTGTCTTGCACACTAGCTACTGACACAGAGCGCAATAGCTCGACAAAAAACAGCAATTGACCTTGGCTGTCATGAATCGGCAGCATTTCTACATCGACGTGCTCTTTGCCTCTTGGCGTTTGGTGGATATGCAGCACTCGTTCTTTGCGGCCCGATTGTAAGGTAGCCGACAAAGGACAATCCTCACCCGCTTCATCACAAGGCACGCTATAGCCATGGGAAACTTCAAAGCAACGCTTGTTCTGCTGCAAAGGAACATCACCAAACTCTTCTCGATAATGCTGATTAATGGCAAGAATTCGATAATCCACCGATACTAAAATAGCAGGACAATCGTAGCCTTCTAACATGCTGGCAAGTCCATCAAAGGAGGAAGAATCGGATGCGATGATATTCATAAAATATTTGCCATTTTTGTCAAAACTTGACGTCAAATATGACAACCAGCAAAACATTAGTCAATTCTAATTTAAAAACTTTCTTCTTGTTAAAAATTAATTCTTTATATTTCATACAGTTAATTAAAAGATAAAACCTTGGCACACTTTCTGCCTTACTTAACCTATAAATCCATCAAATAAATAGACTATTTGAACGTGTGGAAAATTTGATAACGAGGTGAAACATGACAAACACGATTGTAACCAAGCCTGATGTAGCGGCTTTCTTTGATAAAGACTCCAATACTTTCTCTTATGTCGTTAAAGATCCAGCATCTTCTAGCTGTGCCATTGTCGACAGTGTATTGGATTTTGACTATGCCTCTGGCGGTACTTCTCATAAAGGTGCTGACGAAATTATTGCGTACGTCACCACCCACAAACTAAAAGTGGAATGGTTAATTGAAACTCATGTCCATGCAGACCACATTTCTGCTGCACCATACATTCAAAGCAAAGTCGGCGGCAAAATTGGTATTGGCGAACAAATCACCACAGTTCAAGAAACCTTTGCCAAAGTATTCAACGAAGGCGATGACTTCTTACATGACGGTTCCCAGTTTGACTTTTTATTCGAAGATGGCGAGCAATTTCAAATCGGTGAAATGCAATGCATGGCTCTCCACACACCGGGTCATACGCCAGCTTGCTTCACCCATGTTTTAGGGGATGCCGTATTTGTTGGTGATACCTTGTTCATGCCAGATGCCGGCACCGCACGTGCTGATTTCCCCGGTGGCGACGCAGGTATATTGTTCGATTCTGTACAAAGAATCCTGGCACTACCAGAAGATCACCGCATTTTTATGTGCCATGACTACTGCCCGAATGGCCGTGAATTGGAATATGAAACTACCGTAAAAGCGCAGCGTGAATTCAACATTCACGTTAAGCAAGGCATCAGCAAATCGACCTTTGTAGATTTACGTGAAACCCGCGACAAAACATTAGCCATGCCTCGCCTGATTTTGCCATCACTGCAAATCAATATGAGAGCAGGACATCTGCCAGAACCGGAAGACAATGGTTTGTCGTATCTAAAGATTCCGTTAAATGCATTCAAATAAACCGTAACGATAATAGCAACTAACTATAAATAGCCTAATGACCATTAGGCTAAATAATAATTATATAGAGTGAGAACAACCATGTTACGCAAAAAAATCACAGACAACTATTCCGTATCTGAGCAGATTAGCTTAGACGATGTGGACGCTTTAGCAAAATCAGGTGTCACGCTTATCATTTGTAATCGACCAGATGGTGAAGAAGAAGGACAACTACCTTTTGCCGGTGTTGCCGCTTATGCAGAAGAAAAAAATATCAAAGCAGAGCACATTCCGTTTGCTGGTGGACAAATGACGGCTTCGGACATAACCGCTTTTCAAGCTGCAATACAAAATGCTGAAAATGTTCACGCTTATTGCCGAACGGGGAATCGCTCCAGCCAAATTTGGCAAGCAGCTCAAGAAGCTTCTACTACCGAAACACCTATCGCACAAGACAACAAAGCACCATCTAAAGAAGACAATAAAACAACTGCTCAATACGATGTTGTGGTTGTCGGTGCAGGCTCGGCCGGTATTTCTACCGCCGCCAGTTTATTAAAACGCAAACCTGGCTTGAAAATTTGTTTGATTGATCCAGCCGAAAGTCATTTTTATCAGCCCGGTTGGACGCTTGTCGGCGGCGGTGTGTTTAAAGCTCCAAATACGCGCCGCAACATGTCTGATGTTATTCCAGCGCATACAAAATGGCTGAAAGAAGCGGTAAAAACTTTCTTGCCGGATGAGAACCAAGTCGTACTCGAAAACGGCCAGAAAATCGCTTATCAATACCTAGTCGTAGCGGCTGGTATCAAGCTTAATTGGGATGCTATTGAAGGCTTATCAGACACTTTAGGTCGCAACGGTGTGACCTCAAATTATCGTTACGACTTAGCACCTTATACATGGGAATTGGTGAAAAATTTAAACGGTGGCAAAGCGGTATTCACCCAACCGCCAATGCCGATCAAATGCGCCGGCGCGCCACAAAAAGCCATGTATCTATCTTGTGACCATTGGTTGAAGAACGACAAACAAAAAGACATTAACGTATCTTTTTACAACGCAGGTGCTGTGTTATTTGGCGTGCCTGAATATGTTCCTGCTTTGGAAAGTTATATTCAAAAATACCAAGTTAATACTCACTTCACTCACAACCTAGTCAAAGTGGACGGTCCAAATAAACGCGCCTATTTTGCCACCACAAACAAAGATGGCGAGAAAAGCATCGTAGAGACCGAGTTCGATATGTTGCATGTTTGCCCACCACAAACTGCACCAGACTTCATTCGTAATAGTCCATTAGTTGATGCAGCTGGCTGGGTCGATGTGGATAAAGAAACCTTGCAACATACCTCGTTCAAAAACATCTGGTCATTAGGTGATGTCAGCAACACGCCAAACGCTAAAACCATGGCGGCGGCTCGTAAGCAAGCGCCGGTCGTGGCACAAAATATTGCTGATGCTATCGACGGAAATACGATAAGAGCCATCTACGACGGTTACGGCTCCTGCCCGCTTACCGTTGAACGCGGCAAGATTGTCTTGGCGGAATTTGGTTACGGCGGAAAGCTGCTACCAACCTTCCCGACATGGCTGAACGATGGTACCAAACCCACCTATCTCGCTTGGGTGCTGAAAGAAGACTTACTGCCTCCTTTCTACTGGCACGGCATGCTGAAAGGCTATGAATGGTTTGTTAAACCAACAATGCGTAAGTAACGAGAGCTTCATGATGACCATTGAACGTTTCATTCCCGCCCTGTCTTGGCTAAAGACCTATAACCGTGGGCAATTTAGCCAAGACGCCACCGCGGCGTTTATCGTCACCATGTTGCTGATTCCTCAGTCACTGGCTTACGCCATGTTGGCTGGGGTACCACCAGAAGTAGGCTTATATTCCAGTATCTTGCCTTTGGTTTTGTACGCTTTATTTGGCACCAGCACATCACTGTCGGTTGGCCCGGTTGCCGTGGCGTCACTGATGACAGCGACGTCACTCGCGGTCATTGCAGAACAAGGCACTGCCAGTTACCTTACTGGCGCGATTACTCTCGCTCTATTGTCTGGCGCCATGTTGGTAATCATGGGCGTAATGAAGCTTGGCATGGTTACTAACCTGCTTTCTCACTCAGTGATTTCGGGGTTTATTTCTGCGTCTGGGATCATTATTGCACTCAGTCAGTTAAAGCACATTCTGGGCATCCAAGCCCATGGCGATAATGTCGTTACGCAATTACTTTCTATGCTGGAAAACATCGGTCAATTTAAACCTATGACCTTTGTGATTGGCGTTTCTGTGATCGCATTTTTGCTGCTGGCTCGTCGTCACGCGAAACGTTTTTTAATCATGCTAAAAGTTCCTGAAGCATCAGCCACATCGTTGGCGAAAACCGCTCCGATTCTTGGCGTACTTTCTAGCCTTGCGATTGTCTATCTCTATGATCTGCAATCTCATGGCGTAGCAATCACAGGACACATTCCAGCAGGATTGCCGAGTTTAACATTCACTCTGCCATCGCTGGAATTAATCAAAGAGCTCGCTTTGCCTGCGTTGATGATTTCGATTATTGGCTATGTGGAATCTATCTCGGTTGGTAAAACTTTAGGCGCTAAAAGACGCGAAAAAGTCAAACCCAACCAAGAACTCATAGGGTTAGGCGCAGCAAACATTGCGTCTGGCGTGTCTGGTGGTTTTCCAGTGACAGGTGGATTCTCGCGTTCCGTGGTGAACTTTGACGCCGGCGCAGTGACTCAGCTTGCCAGCATCATGACGGCTCTTGGCATTATGATCGCGTCTTTGTTATTAACGCCTATGCTGTACTTTTTGCCCAAAGCCACACTAGCGGCGACCATCATTGTGGCGGTCACAACCCTGATCGATTTTTCTATCTTGAAAAAAACATGGCAGTTTTCCCGCAGTGATTTCTATGCAGTGCTCGCGACTATTGTGATTACTTTATTGTTGGGTGTGGAAGTTGGCGTGGCTTCTGGCGTGGCATTGTCCATTGCCTTGCATTTGTATCGTACGTCCAAACCACACGTGGCCGAAGTTGGCTTAATCAAGGGTTCAGAGCACTTTCGTAATGTAAAACGCTATGAGGTGGAAACCTCACCTCAGCTGCTTTGTTTACGACCAGATGAAAGCCTGTTCTTTGCCAATGCAACGTTTTTGGAAGATCACATCATCGACACCATTAGCCAGCGCAAAGAAATTAACCATGTGGTGATTCAATGCAGCGCAGTGAATGAAATTGATTTCAGCGCCTTAGAAATGCTCGAAGCCCTGAACCTGCAACTAAAAAGCTTGAACATTAAACTCTCGCTTTCAGAGGTAAAAGGCCCAGTGATGGATCATTTGGAGTGCAGCGGATTCTTGCAACACCTCAATGGCAAAGTGTATTTATCACAATTCCAAGCGTTTAAAGATATTACCCAAGCTAAAATTTAAGCGAATAAATTTGAGGTCGCCGGGTGAATTGGAGACCTCAAATTTGCCTTTCAGTTTCTATGTATTATTTTGCTGCAACCGTAAACTGCTGTTGCTCCCCAAGCCCATCTATTCCTAGTTTCATTGTCTGCCCAGGCTTCAAATAAACGGCATTAGGCTTAATCCCCATTCCCACACCAGGCGGAGTACCGGTTGAAATAATGTCACCTGGTTGCAAACTCATGCAGCGGCTCAAATAGGCAATAATTTCTGGGATCTTAAAAATCAAAGTGTTGGTATTTCCGTTTTGATAACGATGTCCATCAACTTCCAACCATAAGCCTAATTCATGAGGATTTGGCACCTCATCTCTCGTCACTAACCATGGGCCAATTGGGCCGAACGTATCAAAACCTTTACCCTTGTCCCAAGTACCGCCACGTTCAATTTGCCACTCACGTTCAGAGACGTCATTGATAACGCAGTACCCTGCAACATAATCCATTGCGTCCGACTCTGATATATAACGCCCTGCTTTACCGATAACAACACCCAGCTCGACTTCCCAATCTGTTTTCGTTGAGCCAATCGGTATTTCAACATCATCATTTGGGCCCGATATTGCACTTGTCCATTTGTTGAAAATGATTGGCTCTTCTGGAACTGGCATATTGGCCTCTGCAGCATGATCCGCATAGTTCAAGCCAATACAAATAAACTTTCCAACATGGTTCACACATGAACCAATACGTGGATTACCAGCCACTTTAGGAAGGGTATTCAAATCCAGCTTTCTCAAATTAGTTATCGCCTCATCACTTAAAGCGCTACCAGAAATATCATCAATATAGCCAGATAGATCGCGAATTTGGCCCTGATCATCAAGTACACCTGGTTTCTCAGACCCTTTAATACCATATCGTAATAATTTCAATGTTATCTCCTACCATTTCGAATACTGTTTTCAGCGAGTACAAACACTAAATACTCATACCACCATCAATAATTTGCACCGTTCCAGTTGTATAACTAGACTGATCGGAACCTAGATATAGGGCTAATTTGGCAATTTCATCAGGATGCCCTATGCGCCCCATTGGCTGTCGATCAATAAATTGATTAAAGACGGCCTCCTCAGTTAGCCCTTGTTGTAGAGCTTGTTCAGAGATTCGTTGACGCAAAGATGGAGAATCGACCGTACCTGGGCATATAGCATTGCAGCGAATGCCTTTACCAATAAAATCAGATGCTATGGATTTTGTTAGCCCTATCACTGCCGCCTTACTTGCTGTATACGCAAAGCGATTAGGTACACCTTTAATACTAGATGCCACTGATGCCATATTGATGATTGAGCCTCCACCCTGTTCAATCATTCCAGGTAAGAAAGCACGAATCATTCGGTACATCGCCGTAACATTAAGATCAAACGATTTACTCCACGCCATCTCATCGCACGCCAGAATATCCCCAGCATGTACATAGCCAGCGCAGTTAAAAAGGACGTCTATATTACCGACTTGATCTAGCAGATTGACAATTCCAGCCTCAGAAGTCACATCAAGATAAAGCGCTTTTAATCCTGCTATTGCTTGCAGATTACGAATATCAATATCCGTACCAAAAACGTCCGCTCCCGCATCCAAAAATGCTTTTGCACTGGACAGGCCAATTCCTTGACCTGCAGCTGTTATAAGTACTTTCTTACCCTTCATTGGAATATCTCCTTATTATTTTTGATGCTTATTCTTCAATAGGGTTTTTAGTATTTACACCGTTTACTAAGCGTTCAATATTGAGCGGATTGCTATTTTTTAACGCATCAGGAAGGAGTGAGTTTGGATAGTTTTGAAAACAAACTGGGCGTAAGAACCGGTCGATAGACAAGGTCCCCACCGATGTACCACGAGAATCTGAAGTGGCTGGAAATGGTCCGCCATGTACCATAGCATCACACACTTCAACGCCTGTTGGATAACCATTAATAAGTACTCGACCTGCTTTTTCTTCGAGCAATGAAAGTAATTCTTGAGACTCAGCTAGCTCTTCGGATTCACCAATTAAAGTGGCTGTCAGTTGACCATGCATCGCCGAAATACAGGCTTGTAACTCTTCCATGTCATTCACTTCGACAATAACGGTAGCAGGACCGAATACTTCTTCTTGTAGTAGCTCACTGCCACTCAGCAATAAACTGGAATCAGCCTGAAATAAATAAGCAGTGGCTTTGTTTTCAACACTCTCTGCACTGGCTAAGATTTTAATTGATGGATGATTTTGTAAAGCGTCACACCCTTTTTGATAGCTATTCAAAGTGCCGCTATTTAGCATTGTCTTACTTGGTTTGAGTGATATTTCTGAAGAGAGTTGCTTAACAAAAGCGCTAAAATTGGCAGATCGAATACCAATTACCATACCTGGATTAGTACAGAATTGCCCAACACCCAAAACCACAGAATCGGCTAGTTGCACTGCAATCAATTCACCTCTATTTTCTAAAGCTTGAGGCAATAAAATAACAGGGTTGATACTACTCATCTCAGCGAAAACAGGAATTGGGTGAGGTCTAGTTGCCGCCATATCACATATAGCCTTACCACCAGCCAAAGACCCCGTAAAACCTACCGCTTTAATAGCCGGATGATTAACTAATGCTTTACCAACACCCGATCCAAATATCATGCTGAATACACCATCAGGCATAGACGTTTGTTCGGCTGCTCTGAGGATAGCAAGCGCCACTTTTTCAGCCGTCCCCATATGCCCACTATGGGCTTTGAATACTACTGGACAACCGGCTGCAAGAGCTGAAGCAGTATCGCCACCAGCCGTTGAGAAGGCTAATGGAAAATTACTGGCGCCAAATACAGCGATAGGACCAAGACCAACACGACATTGACGTATATCAGCGCGAGGTAAAGGGCGTCTATCTGGCATTGCGGTATCTATTCTGGCATCGTAAAAGTCGCCACGGGTCAATAAATCAGCGAATAACCTCATTTGATTACTCGTACGGCCGCATTCACCTTTTATACGGGCTTCATCCAAGGCGGTTTCTTGCTGAACCAAATCAACAAAGTCTTTTCCTAGAATGTCTAATTCATCAGCAATCTTGTTTAAAAACTCTGCACGACGAGTTGCGGATAGCTTGCTATAAAGCGGAAAGGCCGATGAAGCGATTTTACAGGCGGAATCAACTTCATCCATCGTTGCTTGATAAAATGAAGGAGCCAACTCAAGTCCAGTTGTGGCATCCCAACTCTTTAAAACAACATCCCCTCTTGCACTACGAGTATTTCCAATAAAATTGTAACCGTTGTAATCAGACATAAATTTCCCATACCGTTTTTGTTATTCACGGTAATTTAGGTCTGATATCGATCACTTACCAATGGTTTTTACTGATCAACTGATAACTAAACAATATCAATTGGTTGTTTTTCAGCCGCCAATATTTGTTGAGCATTATGCTGAAGAATATTGGCAAACTCTAATGCAGGACCGACTAACGCTTCATTTTTCCTTGTTAAGATACCGTAATATTGGGGCACTAAATCCAACGGTGTTTTAAGCACAGTTAAAACACCACTTTCTACATGAGGCTTAACCATAACGGTTGGTAGCATACCAATCATTGGACCTCGCTGAAGCAATTCAAGAAAAGTCTGCACAGATATCGTCACCACAATATCTTGCGGTAATGCTACCCCTGCTTTAGCGAAAGATTCTTCCATACGGTCTCTAATCGGTGTCCCCTTAGGGTATAGCAACCAAGGCCATTCAAAGAGCTTTTCAAGTGAAACCGTCTCCTCTCCGCTAAGAGGATGGCTTGAATTGGCGACTAAGCAAAATTTTTCAGGAGCTAAGGGAGTAAAGTCGAAATTTTGTTGCTGTCCTTGCTCTGAAAAGCGACCTATTGCTAAATCCAACGTCTTTTCTTCCAACATTTTCATCAAGTTCCCACTTGTTTGTTCAACCACTTCAACATTCAACAAAGGGGAACGTTTCTTTATTTCCATAATCGCTTCAGGAAGGACCGCTGAGGTAGCGGCAAAAATCCCCCCTACTTTTAAGTAACCATGTCCACCTTTATGCAAGCTAGTAATTTGCTCAACAAAACCATTAGCATCATTTAAGGTCATATGTGCATATCGAATAACATGCTCCCCTAGAGTAGTCGGCACCATACTTCGCGGCAGTCGATCAAACACTTCAAAACCAAGCAACCCCTCAATTTCTTTGAGCATCTTGCTCACTGCTGGCTGGCTCAAATTCATTTGCTGTGCAGTCAAGTGCATATTTTTTGTACGCCCAAGTGAATCTAATAAATAAAGATGCCTAAATTTTATCCAATTACAAAACGTTGAAAATGAAAAATGTGACATAACCCTTCCTTCAATCAATAACCACCAGTTATCAAATATTAACTATATGTCATTGGATTTTATCGATTCCCCATCTTAATGTACATTCCAACAAGAATAAGGAAATACCAATTATGTCGATCAAACTTACAACAAAGAACACCCTACCAGTCGATGCGAACCAAGCGACTCTTATTGGCCGCGTTTGGTCTCCAGGCAATCCTTCAGGCCCATCACTCGTTGTCATTCGCGAAAACAATGTTTTTGATATATCGACACACTTTGCAACACTAAGTGAATTCCTAGAAAACGATCATCCTGTAGAACAACTTAAAGACGTCGAAGGAACATTCCTATGCAGTCTAGAGGATCTACTGGACAACACCCATGATTCAGCCAACACTGATCAAGCCTATCTACTCGCTCCAGCCGATCTTCAAGTTATTAAAGCCGCAGGCGTCACATTTGCCTCAAGCATGATTGAACGAGTAATCGAAGAACAAGCGGGAGGTAATCCTTCAAAAGCGAAAGCCATCCGAGTTTTAGTAGAAGGCGTTATTGGCGATAACCTAAGTTCCGTTGAGCCTGGCTCTGAAAAAGCTACACAGTTGAAAGAACTGTTAATAGAAAAAGGCATGTGGTCACAATATCTAGAAGTCGGTATTGGCCCAGATGCGGAAATTTTCACAAAAGCCCCCGTTTTATCGGCTATCGGAAGCGGAAAATCCATTGGTATTCATCCGAAATCTGAGTGGAACAATCCTGAGCCTGAAATTGTTCTAGCCGTAAACAGCAAAGGTAAGATACAAGGCGCAACCCTAGGAAACGATGTAAATTTACGTGATTTCGAAGGTCGTAGCGCACTGCTACTTAGCAAAGCAAAAGACAACAACGCCTCTTGTGCCATTGGCCCTTTCATTCGTTTATTTGACGATAACTTCACCTTAGAGGATGTGCATACTTGCGAAGTTACTCTTCAAGTAAAAGGCACCGACGGTTACACCCTAGAAGGGCTGTCTTCCATGATAAAAATAAGTCGTAGCCCAGTAGATCTTGTTCAGCAGACTATTAACGAAAATCACCAATATCCTGATGGCTTTTTCTTATTTCTAGGGACGCTATTCTCACCTACTCAAGATCGTGATCATATTGGCGGCGGTTTTACGCATAAGCTAGGCGACACAGTCATCATTAGCAGCCCAAAACTTGGCACGCTATACAACACCGTCACTTACAGCAGCGATGCAAAGCCATGGGAGTTTGGTATCAACTCACTCATCAATAACTTAACTCACCGCGGTTTATTAAAAGCTAAAAATAACTTTGTCAGTAAATAACGAGTTGAATCATCAACGAATATTTGATGATGGGAATAGCGCCGCATAATTAAAAAACACAGAGATATTCACATGCAAAATAATAATAAGTTTCGCTTACGCAGTCAGCAATGGTTTGATGATCCAAGCCACGCCGATATGACAGCGCTTTATGTAGAGCGCTACATGAACCAAGGCCTGACTCGTGAAGAGCTTCAATCAGGTCGACCTATTATCGGCATAGCTCAGACAGGAAGTGATTTAACACCTTGTAATCGCCATCACGTACAACTAGCACAACGAATTAAAGAAGGTATTCGTGATGCAGGCGGTATACCAATGGAATTTCCAGTCCACCCAATTGCCGAGCAAAGTCGTCGCCCAACAGCGGCACTGGATCGTAATTTAGCGTACTTAGGATTAGTCGAAATACTCCACGGCTATCCTTTAGATGGCGTAGTACTAACCACAGGTTGCGACAAAACGACCCCTGCTTGTCTCATGGCTGCAGCCACAACCGACTTACCTGCGATTGTTTTATCTGGTGGACCTATGTTGGATGGACACCATAAAGGTGAGCTAATCGGTTCTGGCACCGTTATCTGGAGTTCTCGTAAATTATTAGCAACAGGGAAGATTGACTACGAAGGCTTTATGGAGATGACAACCGCTGCATCCCCATCCATTGGCCATTGCAATACCATGGGCACAGCGTTATCAATGAATGCTCTGGCTGAAGCCTTAGGCATGTCATTACCTGGGTGCGCTAGTATACCGGCACCGTACAGAGAACGCGGACAAATGGCCTACGCAACGGGCAAGCGTATTTGTGAACTGGTACTTAATGATATTCGCCCTTCACAGATCATGACTAAAGAATCATTTCATAATGCTATTGTGGTTGCTTCCGCACTTGGCGCATCCACAAATTGCCCTCCTCACCTAATCGCCATTGCACGTCACATGGGCATAGATTTATCACTTAATGACTGGCAGGAAGTCGGTGAAAATGTGCCTCTAATAGTCAATTGCATGCCTGCTGGTAAACATCTTGGTGAAGGGTTTCATCGCGCTGGAGGCGTACCTGCGGTTCTGCATGAGCTTCAAAAATCTGGTTACCTTCATGAACAATGTGAAACAGTAAGCGGCAAAACCATCGGGGAAATTGCAACTGCCAACCCCACTAATAACGCTGATGTTATTTATGAATGCGCAGCGCCACTAAAACATCGAGCGGGTTTTATCGTTCTAAGTGGTAACTTTTTTGATAGCGCCATAATGAAAATGTCTGTGGTTGGTGACGCATTCAAGAAAACCTATTTATCTGAACCTGGTGCAGAAAACTCATTTGAAGCTCGCGCGATCGTGTTTGAAGGGCCGGAAGATTATCATGCTCGAATAGAAGACCCCGAACTCAACATAGATGAAAAATGTATTTTGGTTATTCGTGGTGCTGGCACAGTTGGTTATCCTGGCAGTGCCGAAGTCGTCAATATGGATCCACCGTCAGAATTAATGAAAAAAGGGATTTCATCATTGCCATGCCTTGGCGATGGTCGTCAAAGTGGCACATCAGCAAGCCCATCTATTCTCAATATGTCCCCTGAAGCCGCTGTTGGCGGTGGTATTGCGCTACTTCGTACCAACGACAAGCTTCTGGTCAACCTCAATGATCGTTCAATTAATCTTTTAATTGATGATGAGGAAATGGCCAAACGCCGTGAAGAATGGACGCCAAACATCCCGGCATCTCAAACACCTTGGCAAGAATTGTATCGTCAACTTGTTGGCCAACTTTCAACCGGTGGCTGCCTAGAACCCGCAACCTTACATTTAAAAGTGATATCTAAAGACAATCCACCTAGACACTCACATTAGAATATTTCTCTCTAATGTAATTAAAATAATAACGGTGAAAAAAATGAACAATATAATCAATAAATTCGAACGATTCATTGAGTATATGATGGCTTTAGCTTTAGCAGTAATGTTCTCTGCAGTTTTTATAAATGTTGTTTTACGATATTTATTTGGCTCGGGCATTGCAGCTTCAGAAGAGCTATCGAGACTTTTGTTTGTATGGCTTATCTTTATGGGAGCAACTCTTGCTGTTGGTCGAAATTCTCATATTGGTTTTGATCTTATACAAAGAAAACTTCCTAAAAATTTACGATTAATATGCGCAATAATCAGTCATTCTCTTATGCTATATGCCTTGTATTTATTTCTAGAAGGCAGTTGGAAACAATACAACATCGGTTGGAATATAAATTCAACTGTTATGCAATATCCTTTAGCATTTATGTACTCCACTGGCCTTTTCGCATCAATTGGCATGGGGTTCTATATTATAAGAAATCTCATACTAATTATTCTAAAAAGTGAAAATTCTCATATTCCAGGAAATACCGAAATATCTCCAGAACAACTCAAGGAGAATAACTAATGGCATTAGGGATTTTTTTATTCAGCCTAGCTGGATTTATGTTTCTGGGTATGCCAATAGCATTTGCTTTGGTATTAACTGGCATAACATTAATGTGGCATCTAGATTTTTTCGATGCTCAATTAGTCGCACAAAACCTTATCAATGGTGCCGATAGCTTCCCCCTGATGGCAGTACCGTTTTTCATCCTTGCAGGGGAAGTAATGAATGCAGGGGGGATATCCAAACGTATCATTAACCTTGCAATTAGTTGCGTAGGCCATAGACGCGGAGGATTAGGATACGTAGCTATCATTGCAGCCGTGATACTGGCAAGCTTATCTGGCTCAGCGATTGCAGACACAGCAGCACTAGCAACGCTCCTTCTCCCAATGATGCGCAATAATGGCTACCCAATAGGTCGCTCTGCAGGACTCATTGCTGCAGGCGGGATTATTGCGCCGATTATTCCTCCAAGCATGCCATTTATCATTTTTGGCGTAACGGCGAATCAATCTATCAGCAAGCTATTTATGGCTGGCATTGTACCTGGAATCATCATGGGACTAGGTTTGGTCTTAGCTTGGAAATGGAGCATGAAAACGGTCGATGTGGAACCTCAACCTCGCCAAAGTATAAAAACCAGACTAAGAGTAGCAAAAGATGGATTCTTTGCATTGCTTATGCCGGTAATTATTATCGGTGGATTACGAGGAGGACTTTTCACGCCAACCGAAGCCGCCGTCATTGCTGCTGGATATGCAATGATAATTAGTCTTCTAGTTTACCGTGAATTGAAAATATCAGACCTTATCCCTCTATTCATTCAAGCAGCCTATACAACAAGTATTGTTATGTTTCTTTGCGCAGCGGCGATTGTCTCTTCATATATGGTGACATTAGCAGATCTTCCTTCTGAATTAATAAGTATTCTAGAGCCTATTATGGACAGCCCTAGAACATTAATGGCGACAATCGTGATCGTCATGTTATTAATCGGGATGGTTATGGATCTAACACCAACTATATTGATATTAGCACCTGTAACCATACCTTTAATTATTAAAGCAGGTATAGATCCTATTTATTTTGGCGTTATGTTTATTATGGTTGGCTGTGTAGGGCTAATTACACCTCCAGTTGGCACCGTTTTAAGCGTTGTTTCTAGCGTAGCAAAAGAGCCATTAGAAAAAATAACAAGAGGAATACTACCCTTCTTATTTGCGTATATGGCAATAATAGTATTATTCGTAATATTTCCAGAAATTATAACCGTACCAGCAAAACTGCTCTATTAAACCTAAAAAGGAAAATTAAATGAAAAAAATAACAATATCAAAAAAAGCATTCAAATCTATTTTAGCGATTACTATCGGAACCACTCTTACAATTGGTTCAATTAGTGCCAGCGCACAAGATGTGAACTCTCGAATCATTAGATTTGGATATGGATTAAATCAAGATAGTAAACAGGGTAGAGCAGTACAAACATTTACAGAGGAAGTAAACCGCCTTTCTGATGGAAAATTCAAAGTGAAATCTTTTGCAAACGCCTTGTTGGGAAATGAAATTCAAATGCAAAATGCGCTAATTGGCGGAGCGCAAGAAATGATGATCACGTCAACATCATCATTAATTGGCATAGACAAAAGTTTTGCGATTTGGGATTTACCATTCATGTTTAAAGATGGTCCAGAAGCAGACAAAGTTCTAGATGGAAAATTTGGACAAGCCATGCTTGATGGCTTAGAAAAACATGGAGTTGTTGGCCTTGTTTACTGGGAGAATGGGTTTCGTGATTTAACCAACTCAAAACGACCTATAAAAACCATGGATGATCTAAATAGTGTGAAACTAAGGGTTATGCAAAACCCTATGTATTTAGAGCTCTTCAACCAAATGGGAGCCAACGCAATCCCTATGGCCTTTTCAGAGCTATTTACAGCATTAGAAACTGGCGCTGTAGACGGACAAGAAAACCCATATAGCACTATCCAATCTAGTAAATTTTATGAAGTTCAAAAGTACCTTAGCCAGACACATCACGTCTATAGCCCATGGGTTATGTTAATCAGTAAGCCTTTCTGGGATAAGCTTAGTAATGATGAAAAAACAATCATTAAAAAAGCGGCCGTTATATCCAGAGAAGCAGAAAGAAAAGATAGTAGAGAGCAAGCTGAAAAATCTCTGGCTTTCTTAAAAACAAAAATGGAAGTAAACAGTATTGCACCTGAAGAAATGGATAAGATGAAAGCTTCAGCAAAAATAGTTATTGACGCCCAAGCGAAAGAACTAGGACAAGATCTACTTGATCAATTCTTTGCAGCGATCAAAGAAGCAAAAAGTAAATAATAAACTAGCACAAAAAAATCCAATGGCTGCAACGCCATTGGATTTTTTATGAGTGCAATAAACCGCTAAATTAGCGTTTTATGTAGATTACAGTTGCGTGTAACGATGAAGGGCTTTGTAATCACCATCGTCTTGTAAGCAATAAAACTCTGTTTCCTTTGCGCCCAAAATTTGGCAACTAAAGTCGACACTCTCTTGTTGTTCCCACTCACTATCACAGCTGCTGCGGAATCGGGTGTTAGAGTCAGTTTCTGTGATAGAACCCAAAGCATGAGACCATTTGAAGTTACTTTCAAATACATTACAGCCGTTAGAATCGTCTCTGTCTACAAACGTACCGGTCCCATCTTCATTAAAGGTTTCACTGCCGATATCGATCCAGTTACACTCTTCGTCTAAGTATTCAACTTTAAATGCATTCACCAAATCTTGACGACGTTTTATGGTTATTTTTGATACATCATTCATCGACATAGACCAAGCGCTTTTATAGCCATTATTATCAAGATCTTCACGAACTTTTAGTATAAAAGGCACCGTAGTAAGAGCAGTAGAGACGGTAAACAAATCGGTACAGTCTTTACCCATACTAGCGTTTAGTGCCCCCATATTCATGATCAGATCGCCCAGCTTAGTACTGTCCATATTAAAAGCTACAACGCCGTTTGGCTTCACTTCTTCGGTCGCTAATTGTTCAGCAACTTGCTTACTTTTTTCGCCTGTATAAGCAACCAAATGCTTGCCCTTAATTGCCACGAAAGCATCCATTGGCAGACCGCTGTCGGCTAGATTTATAGCAGAACCATCGGTTGGAATTTGTACACCATTTAAGATGGGTAGGAATTTACTAGCAAGTGCAGACAGCACTTCTGGCTTTTCAGCAGTGATGGTCGCAATGGCATCGTATTGAGCGCCTAACTGACTGTTTTCATCTTTTGTCAAATCAAAAACGCCCAAGCTAACACCAGATAAGCCTTGTGCCATGCTAGTAAATACCGACAGCACCGCTGGGTTGTTTTCCCGTAACTTCACTTGTAAATTTTGCAACTGAGCGCAATTAAAATCCGCTTTGGTAAATTGATTCCACAAGCTCGTTAAGACCGGAGAGATAGCGTCCGCAGACAAACCGACACCAAGACCAAGAGTTAGGTCTTTACTAGTATTTAAGTAGCTTGGAATGAAGCCGCGAAGTTTACTCAGTTCGCCTAACACATTGGCATTTTGGATTTCTAGGGCATAGGAGAAGTCAAACGCCATGTTGTCGTCTTTTACATCATAACGATTCAAACCAAAGACAAAACGCGGCACACCAGAAACAATATTGACAATATCAGTACGACACTGCATTTGAGCTTCAGTTAAATCAGGCAGCTCGTCTCCCATCAAGGCTTTCAACTGCTGGTGCGCACGAGCGTCTTTGTCCAGCATAGCATTAGCAATGTTCAGCAAACTTACATAACCATGGGAATAATCCATGAAGTTATATGCCTTGCTGTCGTTTTTCCAGCTATCTGCTGGCATAGAAATAGAAGGCTTAGTTAAAGCAAAACGCTGAGCTTGAGCGGCTGAATCATCTTTTTGCGATAATACTGAGATAGTAAGAACACTATCCTTGATCATAAAACCAAGCGTCAGTACTAGATCATCATTTTTCGCCAGCTCAATAGTCGTTAAGGTTTGGTCTGCAATAGTTTTTGATCCCAAGGTCAAATCACTTTCTTGAGCCGCTTCTTCAACAAGACTCAGAAACGCCTGTTCGTCTTGCAATACAACACGCATAACGGGGAAAATCCCGTCTAAATACATAACACTCGCGCCTTCCATATCAAAGCCGTAGTGGTTATACATTGCTATGCCACCCTTGGGTGCCACTTCGTAATAATCTTTGATAAACCAGCGTATAAAATCCAAGCCTTCACTTTCAGGAAAAGACTTAAGCATCTCTAAAATAGCTTCACCATCGCCGCTATCTTTCAGTTGAGCCATCATCTGATCAGAGCTAGTAACAATATCTTTATTTGTCACACCACCAACAAAAAGAGCCGTATCAGCAGGAACATATTCGATCATCTTGTCGATATTGCTACTCTTTTGGAACCAACCCAAAATGTCGAAACTAAAGCCGAATGCGGCAGCAGAAGATAAACAAGCCATAACAGCGGCAGCTTTAAAGAATTTTCCCTTCATTACGGATCCTTCAGAATGAGTACTCATTACAAGTTACTTAAAGTGGGGGTTAAAATTTTGTGTCAAAAACGACAAGATTTTAGCGTTAAACGCCAAAAAGAGCCATCGCGTCAACTATGACTCATACCTTATATTGAAAAGAATGTTGAAAACAAAATAGCGACGTGAACTTACCCTACTCGGCATTCCAAAATAGAAGTCTTTCTTGAGCCTGCAGATCTCTTAGTTGGATCATAAAAAGTTTCCACAACTTTGAATCCGGCTTTTCTCATCATGCCTGCAGAAGCTAAGTTTTCTTCATGCCGCTCAATTAATACAACAGTAGCTCGCTTTTCTTTGGACTTTTCTATACAGCACTCAAGCAATTTCGTAGCAATACCTTGACCAGAATATGCACTAGAAACAACTACATCACCAATAAAACAAAGCTCATTAAGGGCCGAATACTTGGTCAAATAATCGGGACTGACTGCCCCATCAATCAAAACAGCAAAGCCTATAATTTGGTTGCTGCCAGCGCCAAGGGAATCAACCGCAACCATAGCAACCGCCGTGCCGTGCTCAATCAGAGAGAACTCAGCATCAACACCTTCTTCAGTTAAATAATTCCATTCATTTGGACCATGATTCCAAAGTAACGCTTTCACATCGGCAAGTTCTTCTAAAGCAGCCTGTCGAAGCGTAATCATGCTAAAACTCCTCCAAACCATTTAATTGGCGAATAATATCCAAAAAAAGATCTCGACCAACAAATATCAAACCATCAGGAAAGTCGTAATCTGGATTGTGTAATTGCGGGCTAGCTTGTCCTGCACCCAAAGCAAACATTGCACCCTCTTTTGCTGTAGCGGTGAACTGACCGAAATCTTCTGACCAACGCATTGGCTCATCCAGTAAGACCAAAGGCGTTTTCGTGGTTTCACAGGCACGAACCACTAAATCGCAACCTTGTTGAGAATTTACGCTGGCCTGAAACACATCATCGTATTCAAATGAAATACTTAGATTTTCACTCTTTGCTACTGCTTGAGAGAAGCGCTCGGCCTGCTCTATCAGAGTTTGCATACCTTCATTGCTTTCACTGCGCAAAGTTACCATAACCACCGCATCACCTGGCGCCGTCCCAAAGGCAATTTCACCTAATTTGGCGTGGATAACCGTTACCCAGTTTCGCCCTGCGCCTGCTTGTTGTGGAATGCTTGCTGGCAGCGAATTTAGCTCTTGGATAATTTGGCACATGGCATTGGCAGGGCTAATACCATTTTCAGGATGCGCCGCATGTGAGGTTTTGCCTTTTAGATGGATAATCATGCCTCTAGAAGCACAATTAAAAGTACCTGCTCGCACAGCTACTTTACCCAGTTCTAATCCAGGGTAATTATGTAGGGCAAAAGCATAGTCTGGAGTAAGAGCGGTAAAACGCGCATCGTTTACGACTTGAATCGCTCCCATTCCGGTTTCTTCTGCTGGCTGAAAGCACAGCACAACACGCCCCTTCTGCGGACGATGCTTCGACAATTCCGCACCCAACGCGGTCACGATACTCATGTGCCCATCATGACCACACTTATGAGAAACGCCTTTCACTTGTGAACGATGAGCAAAACTATTGGTTTCTTGGATCGGCAAAGCATCCAATTCGCTACGAATCAAAGTCGTTGGGCCACTGTCAGCACCATTAAATACAAACGCCAGACCCGTTCCGCCAAGATCGGTAACAACCTCATCCGGCGAGAAAGCTTGAAATTCGTTGAAAATTCGAACCGCTGTAGCCTGTTCTTGATTAGACAGCTCTGGATTCTGATGAAGGGTTTTACGTAACGCAATTAATTCGTCTAGAGATTGCATGATTGGGCCTGTAGTTTGGAACAGATTTAGTGACAGTCTCAGCTAAAACAGATCACCAATCAAGCATCCCATAAAACTCATTAACGAAAGCATTTATTCCCTTACGCATGAACTCCCACATATTAAGCCTTCATAGTAAAAACAACGTCTCCTAAATCATAAACCATAATTAAAAAAGTTCTTTCAATAGCGAATATCCTTACTTTATTAATAAATGTTAATGAAAGTCATTTGCATCAAAGATCGTTAATTTGTGATAATCATTCTCATAAAGGATTGTTTTTTAGTTCGGAGTAACTTAATGAATCAACGAGAGAAATCATGAAAAAAACGGCTTACCCTGTTCCCTTATCTTTAATCGCTCTATCCATTATGGCAGCAAATCCTGTCTTTTCCGCAGATACATTAGAAGTAGAACACCAGTTAGACACTGTCACAATTGAAGCAGATGCTCTATCAGAAAGTGCACCAAAGGTGGGTAGCTCAGTTTCTAGTATTGATTATAAAGATATCGAAAAAACACTAGTCCGTAATCTAGATGATTTAGTCCGCTACGAACCTGGTGTCGATGCCAGCCAAGATTCTCGTTTTGGTATCAGCAGCATCAATATTCGAGGACTTGATGGCGATCGCGTAAAAATCAGTATCGATGGCGTAACACAAGCCGATGCATACGGCCCTACAACCACGTATTTAAGAACTGGACGAAATACCGTTGATCTGGATTCATTAGAGTCTGTCGAAATAATTAAGGGCGGTGATGTTGTAGAAGGCAGTGGTGCCCTTGGTGGCGTTGTAAAGTATAGAACAAAAGAGCCTAGTAGCTTTTTATCCGCAGAAGGCAATGACACTTCAGGCTCGTTAAAAGCCGGATACAAAAGTGCATCGGATGAATTCAATCAAACACTCACCATTGCAAATCGCACCGGCAAGGTTGAATCCTTGCTTGTATACACAAACCGAGATGGTCATGAAAATGAGAACCATCAAGGTGACGCAGGATCGGATCAGACAGTCGGAGTCAAACGAGCTTCAGTAGACCCTTCTGACACTGGATCAGACAACGTACTCGCCAAAGTACAGGTGCAAATAAACGACAATAACCGTATTGGTGTTGTGGGCGAATACTTCCACAGCACGTCAGAGTCCGACTTATTTTCAGAAAGCTCAGCAACAGATCAACAAAGTTCTGACGACAAAAGTGTCCGCCGCCGTATTGGCTTCTTCCATGAAAACACACAAACCAACACCTTATATGATCGCCTAAAATGGCAGGTCGATTATCAAGATACCAAAACCACCAATAAAACACATCGGAGCAATAACAACCGCCTAGTTGATCGCTTTTATGATGAGGAAAGTACCAGTTTAAAAGCCGATTTAGTGAAACAAATTGACGCTCATCAAATCCGCTATGGTTTAAATTACGATAAAAAGTCTTTGGAAAATCTAAACAAAGACACAGTATCAGGTACAACCACAGCATCTCGTTTTTCTCCTGTAGCTGATGCCAACATCTTTGGCGTGTACATAGAGGACAGCTGGGCTGCAACAGATCGACTGACTCTAGTCCCTGCCATCCGCTACGACAATTATAAGTACACAACAACAGGCGACGAATACATAGAGTCATGGGGAAATAATGAAAACGAAGCACTCACAGCACAACTGGCTGCCGAATTTGCTCTAACGGAAACCTACACGATTTTCGGCAAAACAGGCTCAGGTTTTAGAGCGCCAAACTTAGACGAACTCTACTACTACTTCGCAAACTCAGCTTCTTATGGTTCTTACCAAATAACACCAAATCCAGATTTGGAACCAGAAGAAAGTCTCTTCATCGAAGCAGGTTTTCGTGCTCAAAATACATATGGATCGGCAGAGTTTGTCGCTTTCTACAACGATTATAAAAACTTCATTGAGCAAGTATCTTTAGGCTCTTCAGCGGCTTTTAGCCTTGGCCAATATACCAATCAAAACCTTAACCATGTAGTGATTAAAGGCGTTGAGATCAAAGGTAATTTAGACCTATCTAAAAGCATCGATGCTCTTAATGACGGCTGGGTATTAAATGGAGCCATAGCTTATGCAGAAGGAGATAACCTTGAAAACGGTGAACCGCTCGACAGCATTTCACCGCTTAGTGCGGTTGTCGGTCTTGGCTACGATGCCCCATCAGAGCAATGGGGTGGAAAGCTCAACCTAACTTGGGCGTCTGGTAAGAAAAAAGAAGACATATCCACCAGCAAACAATGGCTTGCCACATCGGATTACAACCTTGTTGACCTAACAGCCTATTACAAACCGACGCAAAACCTCACTTTTAACGCCGGTCTTTTTAACCTAACCGACGAAAAATACATGAATTGGAATGACATTCGTAACCTAACCAATACCAGCACTAACTTGAATAGATACACCCGTGCAGGTCGTAATTTTGGCATAGATGCAACCTTGTCATTCTAAGACACACTCAAAGTATTTATTAACGTGAACTAAGTACTCATTAACATCAACGAAATACTTACTAGCACCAATGAAATAAACAAGGGAAAGCGTTTCTCCCTTGTTTATTCACGGAGAATTCATATGTCAGTCAACAACGAAGCACCTAAAGTTAAAACAGCAAATACCACCAATCATCTTGCTTACTCGCGATACCTAGAAGTTGTTTCATCAAGCCAAGCGCCACGAGCTCGGGAACTGGCCAAACAATTGAACATCAGCGAAGGTGAATTAGTTGCTTGCCGACAAGGAATAGAAACATGGGCAATAAAGCCGCCATTTCAAGATCTATTGGCGCTGCTAGAAGGCGTAGGTGAAGTGATGACCATCACTCGCAATGATGAAGCCGTACACGAAACCACAGGGACATATCATAAGTTTAGCTTTATGGAAAAAAGCAACATGGGTCTCGTTCTATCGGACGAAATTGATTTACGTCTCTTCATTGGCCAATGGCACAGCGCATTCCATGTCGTCGAAAATGGCCGCCATAGTATCCAGTTTTTCAACGTTCATGGCTTAGCACTTCATAAAATCTATCGCACAGACAATACTCTGTCCGAAAAATGGGATGCTCTCATAACTGAATTTCGTGACGCTTCCCCAGTTACCCCAACTTATTTACCGTTAGAAGAGGAGCAAGAACCTATCAGCGAGCTACCAGCTAATTTTGACCAAGTTCGTTTCGCTATAGAATGGTCAGAGCTAAAAGATGTTCATGAATATCATGGCATGCTCAAAAGGCACGGCCTTTCTCGTACTCAAGCTTTGTCCCAAATTGGTGATCAATGGGCGACAAAACTAGAACAAGACAGTGTAAAAAACGCTATAACCTTTGCTGAAGAAGAAAACTGCAACATCATGGTGTTTGTTGGTAACAAAGGCTGCATCCAAATTTTCAGCGGCGAAGTACATCGCCTTATGCAACAAGGCCCTTGGTTCAATGTATTAGACCCAGGCTTTAACTTGCACCTAAGAGAAGATTTGATCGCAGAAACTTGGGCTATTAAACGACCAAGTAGCGACGGCATTATTACTTCTATTGAAGCATTCAACGCCAAAGGCGACTCCATTTTAACGCTATTTGGCAAACGCAAACCGGGCAACCCTGAACTACCGCTATGGCAAAACATAGTAGATAAGGTGATTAATCTAAGCGCTAAACAGGAGACGACGTCATGAGCCGAAAGCTGCTTATTTTCGTTACCTTGATGGTGTTGGGATCACTTAGCAGTACTTTCAGTTTTGCTCAGCGCGTTGTCAGCATAGGCGGAACAGTCACAGAAATCGTCTATTTACTTGGTGCTGACAAGCAACTCGTTGCCAGCGATACCAGTAGCATCTACCCCGATAAAGCGAACCAAATGCCCAAAGTTGGCTACCAGCGCACTCTGTCGGCAGAAGGCGTACTGAGCGTTCATCCAGAACTCTTACTCATCACGCCAGCAGCAGGACCTGCTAAAGTATTACAGCAGCTAAAAGATACTGGTGTGAAAATCGTTACTATTGATTCGCCGGATACCAAACAGGGTATTTTTGATAAAGTTTCACAAGTCGCTCATGCATTAGATCAAGAAATCGCTGGCAAGCAGGCTATTGATAGCATTAGGCAAGCCTTTGATGAATTAGCTATTCCTGAATCTTGGAAAAAACGTCCTCCTCGTTTGCTGTTTGTCTTACAAATGGGTGGTGCTCCTATGGTAGCAGGACAAGGAACGGCTCCCGATGCGCTGTTTCATCTAGCTGGGGCGATCAATGCCGTAAATACCATAAACGGCTATAAAGCACTTACTCCTGAAGCCATTCTACTCGCTCAACCTGATGCCATTGTTGTCGCTCAACAGGGGCTTACACGAGCAGGCGAGCAAGCCATTTGGTCTTTACCTGGAATGGCTTCGACACCAGCGGCAAAAGCCCAACGCTTAATATCCTTAGATGCTTTATTAGCATTAGGGCTAGGTCCAAGAACACCGCAGGCGATTCAGTTCATACATCAACAACTTGAAGACTGGGCACCATGAAACGCGCCTTTTATTCGCAAATCCCTTATCCAGCCCTAATCCTAGCGTTGTTTATTGTGGGGATATTTGCGTTAACGCAAGGAGCCTATTCGATTTCATGGCGAGACCTTTTTCTGTCTTCCATGAATGACATAGACCGGCAAATACTGATGACGGTTCGCTTACCTAGGTTACTCATGGCTGCTCTGGTCGGCGCCGCACTTGCTGTTTCTGGTGCGTTAATGCAAGCATTATTTCGTAACCCATTGGCAGATCCCGGCTTATTAGGCGTCTCATCTGGCGCTTCCGTTTTTGTCGGCATTCTGATTGTTCTCAATCCTTTAGCAGATAACTTACCACTGTGGGCACAATCTTATATGCAAAGCGCAGCAGCGTTTTTGGGCGCAGTACTAACCTGCTGGTTGATTTTTCAATTATCCAAACACAAGGGCCAAGTATCTGTGCTGCATTTACTCCTTGCTGGTATCGCTATCAATGCCTTATCTGGGTCAGCAACGGGATTACTTACTTACGTAAGTAATGATGAGCAGCTAAGAGCCTTAACTTTTTGGGCAATGGGAAATTTAGGCGGTGCTAGATGGGAACAAGTTGCTGTTATTGCGAGCATTTTATTACCAATGCTTTGTTATGTTTGGCGTCAATCTAAAAACTTAAATCTGTTATTACTTGGCGAAGAAGAAGCCCGTTATTTAGGACTAGATGTCGAGAGCTTCAAAATAAAGCTCATCGCCATTGTGGCGTTATGTGTCGGCGTGACCGTTGCCTTTACAGGTCTTATTGGCTTTATTGGACTAATGGTCCCTCATCTCATTCGTATGCTCTTTGGTGCCGATAACCGCATTGTCGTTCCCTGCTCTGCCTTATTAGGTGCCAGCTTACTAACAGGAGCAGATACCTTGGCTCGACTTTTAGTCATTCCAGCTGAACTGCCTGTTGGTTTGGTCACCAGCTTACTGGGTGGGCCATTTTTCTTATGGCTACTTTTAAAAAATATACGAGAAACCAGCTAATGCTTAATATCAGCCAACTCACACTTATTCGATCTGGGAAAAACTTGTTAGAAAATGTTTCTCTTAGCATTAAGCCTGGACAACTTACTATTATTCTTGGGCCAAACGGCGCGGGAAAATCGACGTTATTAAAATGCTGCTCAGGCGCTCTTCAAGCAGATACAGGACACATCACACTAGATAAAAAACTGTTGTCGAATTGGTCGCTGGCAGACCTCGCCAAAAAGCGCGCCGTATTGACTCAGCAAATACATCTGCCTTTCGCATTAACCGTTAAAGAAGTGGTTTCTCTTGGACTCGCGCCATGGGCATTGTCTGATTACGAAGCTTCGAGGTTAATTCATGACACTTTAGTAGAAGTTGGCATGCCAGACACAGAAACTCGTCAATACGCCAGCTTATCCGGAGGAGAACAGCAACGTATCCAACTCGCAAAAGTCTTAGTTCAGCTCTTCGCAGACAAGCCCTCACGAACAAGAAAACAATCCCAAGAAGGCAAATACTTACTATTAGACGAACCCATTTCAGCACTCGACTTGCATCAGCAGCAACGAGTCTTAAGGCTACTTAAAAACCTTGCCCAAAAAGGGTTGGGGATTTTCTGCGTCCTACACGACATCAACCTAGCGGCACTCTATGGCGACAAACTCGTCCTATTAGAAAAAGGCAAAGTCATCTTCAACAGTGAGCCCAAAAGACTCGCCCAAGGCAACACTATAGAAACCGCTTATCAGGCGGACCTCATCCGCTTATCACACCCAGACACCCAACTGCCGCAGTGGCAATTTAAACAATAACCAACCCC